>DATCVR010000020.1:0-6614 GCA_036566745.1 Jiangellaceae bacterium
GTCCGACCCCGGCGACGCCGTCACCGGTCCGGTGCGGGTCGTCCTCGTCGACGACCACGCGATGTTCCGCACGGGCGTGCGAGCCGAGCTCGGCCAGACCGACGTGATCGACGTCGTGGGTGAGGCGGCCGACACCGCCGAAGCGGTGGCCGTGGTCACCGAGCTGCGTCCCCATGTCGTCCTGCTCGACGTCCACTTGCCCGGCGGTGGTGGCGGCGAGGTGCTGCGGCAGGTCCATCCGAAGGCGCCTGAGGTGAAGTTCCTCGCGCTCTCGGTGTCCGACGCCGCCGAGGACGTCATCGGCACCATCCGGGCCGGGGCGCGTGGCTACGTCACCAAGTCGATCACCGGCGACGACCTCGTGGCCGCGATCCAGCGGGTGGCCGAAGGCGACGCCGTGTTCTCGCCGCGGCTGGCCGGTTTCGTCCTCGACGCGTTCGCGGGCACCGAGGCCCCGAGCGTCGACGACGACCTCGACCGGCTGACCCAGCGCGAGCGCGAGGTGTTGCGGCTGATCGCTCGCGGCTACGCGTACAAGGAGATCGCCAAGGAGCTGTTCATCTCGGTCAAGACCGTCGAGACCCACGTATCGGCGGTGTTGCGCAAGCTCCAGCTCTCCAACCGCTACGAACTCACCCGGTGGGCCACTGACCGCCGCCTGGTCTGATCGCTCCGGCGGGATCGCCGGAGTTCGTACGACGTCCTGTAGTAGCGTGTCCGCGTCACGGATCACGATCGCTGGGAGCGTCGATGGAGTTCGTCTACAACGCTGTGCTGGTGCTCCACTTCCTGGGCCTGGCCAGTCTGGTCGGGGGCTGCTTGGTGCAGATGAGCGGCCGCGGCGAACGGGTGGTCAATGCCGCGATGACGCACGGAGCGCTCACCCAGGTGGTCACGGGCGTGATCATGGTCGGGCTGGCCGAGGCGGTCGACTCCCTCGAACGTGACGTCAACACCCAGAAGATCGCGGCGAAACTGATCGTGGCGCTCGTCGTGGCCGTGCTCTGCTGGGTCAACCGGAAGAAATCGCCGATCCCGGACGGCCTGTATTTCCTGGTGTTCGGACTGTCAGTCGCCAACATCGTCATTGCCGTCTTTTGGTCGTGACAGAAACCTTCTCCTGCCGGGGAAGTTCCGCTAACGTGGTCGACTCGTCCGAATCGTGATCATCACCACGGGAGTAACTGCGTGAGCCTTCGCCGACGCGCTGTCGCATCGACCTCGGCCCTGTTCCTCTCCGTCGGTGGCATGCTCGGGGTCGCCGCGCCCACGGCCGTCGCAGGTGAGCATGACGGCAGCTGCGAGCTCCTCGAGTTGTGCCTGTTCTACAACTCGGACCTCGCCGGCGCCAAGCACGATTTCCGCTCCCGGGTGCCCGACTTCGGGCCGTACCGCTTCCTCGGTTCGGGCGATGGGTCCGGCCTCACGGTGAAGAACAATGCCACCTCCGCTCGCAACTACGACGGATACTTCACCGCGCGCATCTACTACTACTCCGGCTATTCTGGGCCGGCTGACGACGTGCGCCCTCAGGCATGGCGCAATCTCGCCGACACGTACAACGACAACGCGTCGATGAACTGGTGTTACCAACAACCGCTCGTCTGCGGTTGAGTCACCGCGACCGGAGGAGATGACGTGAGGACCCGGACCCCAGCGCTCGTGGCGCTGCTGATCAGCCTTCCCGTGGTCAGTTGCTCGACGAACGGCGGTGACCAGGACGACGTCACCATCAGCTCCGGAGCCGACGCCCCGGCTGCCGCGGGTGCCGCGATGGCGCCCGCAGCCCCCACCCCTGCCGAGCTCAGCCTTCCCCTCGACGCCTACTCGCTGTCACGCGACGAGAGCAGCGTCGTCGGACAGGCGACCGAAGCGCTGGTCACCACGTGCTTCGAGGGGTACGGCTTCGCCGTCCGTGATGCCGCGCCGCTGCCGCTGTTCGGAGCCCAGGCCGCGGCCGACCCGCACTCCCGGCGGTATTTCGTCGCGGACGCCGCGGTCGCCGCCGCACACGGGTACCACGCGCCGCCGACGCCTGACGTCCGGCGCGAGTTCTACGAGTCGCACACCGCCGCCGAGCTCCACGTGCTCGGTGGACTGGATATGTCGGGCGGTTCGGCCACCACGTATGCCGGCCAGGAGGTCCCGGCCGGTGGCTGCCTCGGTCAGGCCGCGGCCGCCATCGACCTCCACGACCAGGAGGCCGTCGTCGCCGGCGAGCAGCTCGTGTCCGCCATCCAGGCCGAGGCGTGGCATCGCGCGCTCGTCGACCGACGCCTGGTCGACGGCTTCGCTGCCTGGGCGTCGTGCATGGCCGCGGCCGGCTACCCCTACGCCGACCCGATTCAGGCCAACGGCGAGGCGCGGTGGCACGGCGCCGAGGTCACGCCCGTCGAGATCGCCACCGCGCAGGCCGACGTCGGCTGCAAGCAGGAGGTCGGTCTCGTCGAACTGTGGTCCTCCGTCGAGACCGAGATGCAGCAGGACGTGATCGCGGAACACCGCGGCAAGCTCGACGCCTACCGCGGTGTCCTGGACGCTCAGGTCGACCGAGCCGAGTCGGTTCTGGCTACCGCTCAGCGGTAGCCACCTGGACGCGCGGCGTGATCGCCACGCCTCGGCGGCCAGCTCCTTCGCCAGCCGCCCGGCGGGCCCGTTCGAGGCGCTTGCGCACGGCCGCGGCCGACACCTTCACCACGGCCGACGCCTGCTCCGCGGTGAGCCCGTCCCAGGCGGTCAGGGTGAGGAGCTCGCAGTCGTCTGGATCGAGCCGGCCCAGTACCTGCCGTACCGCGAGGGCGTCCTCGCCGGGCGCGGGCGTCACGGCCGCACCCAGGTGGTCGCGGAGCCAGTCGGCCAGGGCCTGCCGGCGCCGGACCCCTCGCTGGTGGTTCGCCAGCGTCTTGCGCGCGACTCCGAGCAGCCAGGGCAAAGCGTCGTCCGGGTCCGGCGGGACGGCGTCGATGCGCCGCCAGGCCGTGGTGAGCACCTCGGCGAGGAGGTCGGCGGCGTCTTCGCGCTGGTCCGTCCGCCGCACCAGGTAGCCGAGCACCCGCGGCCCGAGGTCGCGGGCCAGCCGTTCGTACCGCTCGATCCGGGCGGCGCCCGGCAGCTGCGCGGTCATCGGCCGGCCCCGGAGGCGCCGGTGGCACCGGCCCGTGCGGCGAGGTCGGCCGGGCAGTTGAGATCGAGTTCGTAGGCGACCTCAGCGGCGTCGGCGGCCACTATCGAGGCGACGAGGGCCCGCATCCGCTCCCGCCCGCCGCCTCCGTCGACGGCGACCACGACCGGCCGATCGATCTGGGCCTCGTAGGCCGCGGCCGCCTCCGTCGCTCCGGCGGCGTCGCCAGCGGCGTGGTCGTTGGCCCATTCGCTGAGCCACGAGCACTGCGCGTACGTCTCGTACGAGGCACGCACGCCGGTCTCCTGGCGCGTGTGGGGCCCCGGCCGCGGCACCAGTGCCACATCCGGGGCGCGGGATCCTCAGCCGTCGTGGTCGGTGGCGGCGTACCGGACCAGCACGTTGCCCGAACCCTCGAGGGTCCGCGTGCCCAGCAGCCGCAGCGGTGCCGACGGCTCGCGGCCGAACACCGGCGTGCCCTCGCCGACGATCACCGGTCCCACGAGAAGGTGGAGCTCGTCGACCAGGCCCGCGGCCAGCAGCTCGTTCCAGAGGGTGCGGCTGCCGAAGACCAGGATGTCCTTGCCCGGACCCGCCTTGAGCTCGCGGATGCGGTCCGGCGCGTCGGCTCGGGTGAGGATCCGGGTGGTGTCGGTCCAGGGCGCCGTCGCGTCCGGCCGGAGGGAGTCGGAGACCACCACCTTCTCGATCGCGTTGTCGAGCCGCGAGATCTGCTGCTGGGCCGACGTGGCCTCCGGGTTGTCCACGACCCCGGGCCAGAATCCCTGGAAGAGCTGGTAGGTGGTGCGGCCGAGCAACAGCGTGTCGGCGTTCTCCAGCCGCTCGGCGCAGTACGCGTCGAAGAAGTGGTCCATCGGCATGGCCATCACGTTGCGGCCGGGTCCTTCGTAGCAGCCGTCTAGGGTGATGATGTTCGTCACGATCAGCGTGCGCATGGTGTGCCTCTCTCGGCCTCGGCGCGGCCGAAGGGGGGGTCTCCGGCCGTCGACAATGCAGAGACCGGACGGAGCCGGAAGTCATCGGTTGCCGCGAATATTCTCCGGATCGATCTCGGCCGGGAGGCCGAAGCGGCGATGTGTCTCAGGGTCCAGGAAGCCGGTGAGCTGCGAGATCCTCCCGGCCCGGAGGCTGATGACGTTGATCGCGCCCAGGACGAACGCGTCCGCTCCGGGTTCGCGGGTGTAGCAGGCGATGCCCAGCTGGGCGTTCACCTCGAGCGGCACCACCCGCCACCGCGCGGCGAAGACCCGCTCGGTGAAGAACCGGGTCACGTCGGCCTTGCCGTCGAACCATGCCGGCAGCGGCGGCATCGTGAACCGTGCGTCGTCGGCGAGCAGGCTCACCAGCGCCGCGACGTCGGCGTTCTCCCACGCCGTGACGAGGGAGTCCACCAGCTCGCGCCGGCCGTCCGGGCCCAGGGCGGTCAGCTCGGCCTGTTGCGAACGAGCGGGCACGCGGCGACCGACGCCCTGCCGGGCGCGTTGCAGCGCGCTGTTCACCGAGGCCGTCGTGGTTGTCCAGGAGCTGGGCCACTTCGGCCGTGGGGAAGGCCAGGACGTCGCGCAGCACGAGCACGGCCCGCTGGGTGCCCGGGAGGAACTGCAGCGCCGCGACGAAGGCGAGCTCGACGCTCTCGCGCCGGAGGTACCGTGCGGCCGGATCGGTGCCGCCCTCGACGTCGGCGGGCTCGTCGTCGGCCCACGGCTCGAGCCAGACCGGCCCGCCGACCCGTTCTCCGAGGTCGCCGGTGTCGGTGCGGGCGGGGCCGTGGTCCGGTGAGAGCAGCCGGCGAGGACGTCGCTCGATCTGTCTGAGACAGGTGTTGGTGGCGATCCGGTACAGCCACGTGCGCAGCGAGCTCCGTCCCTGGAAGCCGCTGAGCCCGCGCCAGGCGCTGACCAGGGTGTCTTGAACAGCATCCTCGGCGTCCTGCTGCGACCCGAGCATGCGGTAGCAGTGGGCGAGCAGCTCGCGCTCGTAGCGGGCCACGATCCGTTCGAACGCCGCGTGGTCACCCGCGACCGACGCGGCCACGAGCGCCGTCGCCTCGGCTTCGTCCATAGCGGGAGTCTCGCACCGGGAAGGCGGAGTTCGAACACCTGGCCGTGTCGCGCTCGCTGACGGTCCGCGCTGTCGGGGCCGCGACATAGGGTGGTGTCCCAGGATGAGCACTCTCTTCGACGACGCCCCCCAGGGGGTCACGCTGCCCATGTCCCCGGCCCACCCCGACGCCCGCGACGACCACGACGGCGGACGTGCCCGACGCACCGACCCCGCCTCGATCCTCGACGGGCTCAACCCTCAGCAGCGCGCCGCGGTGGTCCACGAGGGATCGCCGCTGCTCATCGTCGCGGGGGCCGGCTCGGGCAAGACCCGCGTGCTCACCCGCCGCATCGCCCACCTCCTCGCCGCTCGCGACGTCCATCCCGGCTCGGTACTGGCCATCACCTTCACCAACAAGGCCGCCGGCGAGATGAAGGAGCGGGTGGCCGAGCTGGTCGGCAAGCGCGCGGCGGTGATGTGGGTGTCCACCTTCCACTCCGCGTGTGTGCGCATCCTGCGTCGCGAGGCCAAGAAGTTCGGGTTCACCTCGTCGTTCTCCATCTACGACCAGGCCGACTCCCAGCGGCTCATGACGCTGGTCTGCCGCGACCTCGACCTCGATCCGCGGCGCTACCCGCCGCGCCAGTTCAGCATCGCGGTCAGCAACTTCAAGAACGAGCTGATCGACCACGAGACCGCCGCGGCCCGGGCCGAGTCCCACCACGAGCGCACGATTGCCGAGGCCTACGGCATGTACCAGCAGCGCCTCACCCAGGCCAACGCGTTCGACTTCGACGACCTGATCATGACCACGGTCCACCTCCTGCAGGCGTTCCCCGACGTCGCCGAGCACTACCGCCGCCGCTTCCGCCACGTGCTGGTCGACGAGTACCAGGACACCAACCACGCTCAGTACGTGCTGGTGCGCGAGCTGGTCGGGACGGCCGAGAAGCGCACCGCCGACGGCGACCTGGTGGGTGGCGAGAGCTCCACGCCATCGGTGCCGCCGGCGGAGCTGTGCGTGGTGGGCGACGCCGACCAGTCCATCTACGCTTTCCGCGGTGCCACCATCCGCAACATCCTGCAGTTCGAGACCGACTATCCCGACGCCCGCACCATCCTGCTCGAGCAGAACTACCGCTCGACCCAGACCATCCTGTCCGCGGCCAATGCCGTCATCTCGCGCAACGAGGGGCGCCCGCCCAAGCGGTTATGGACCGACAGCGGCGACGGCGCCAAGATCGTCGGGTACGTCGCCGACGACGAACACGCCGAGGCTCAGTTCGTGGCCGACGAGATCGACCGGCTGGGCGACGAAGGGCTGGCCAAGCCGGGTGACGTCGCCGTCTTCTACCGCACCAACGCCCAGTCCCGCGTGCTCGAGGAGATCTTCATCCGGGTCGGGCTGCCCTACCGCGTGGTGGGCGGC
>DATCVR010000021.1:0-12831 GCA_036566745.1 Jiangellaceae bacterium
ACGGCCCAGTCCTGCGTCAGGCCGATCTCGCGGGAGATCTGGTGGCGCAGGAAGTCGACCTCGTAGCCGACGCCACGGGTGCCGTACGACCCGAGGTAGGAGAGGTCCTTGCGCAGCTTGGCGGAGTTGACCCCGGCCGACGTCGCGAGCTCCTCGGAGGACACGGTGGCCACGTCACGCTCGGCGAGCGCGGTGAGTGCACGCAGGTACAACGGCAGCCGCGCGACGGTGGCCTCCGGCACGCCACGAGGGGCGGCGGTCGGCGTCGGCGGCTGCTCTGCCGGTCGGCTGGCGCGGGTCACAATGCTCCCGGGTTGGCCGGCCCGAGCGGTGGCGACACGGGGGCGGTGTCGTCGCCTGAACCGGCGGAAAGTACGATGCGCCCCAGCCTAGGTCACTTGTGAACCCATGCACAAAGTTGCGCTTCTGCCCACGCTGACCTATGGGGTCTTCCAGTCGACCTGCGACGAGCGGTAGAAGTCGACGCCGAGGCTCTCCCAGAGCAGTGCCTGAGCCCCGAGCCGCACCCGAAAATCGTCCCATTCACGCTGGCCAGAGCCCGACCACCCGACTTCGGCCACCGCTGGGAGCCGAGGGAAGGTCATGACCTCGACCTCGTCCATGGTGGTCACGGTCTCGGTCCAGAGGGCTGCCTCGACGCCGACGACGTCGTCCTCGCCCACGCCGGAGACCAACGTCGCCGGGTCCCAGTCGTAGGCGTCGCGGACGTCGACGTGGCCGGCCCAGTCCTGCCCGAGCTCGAAGTCGGGGTGGTACTTCATGTCGAGGTACACGTGGTCGGCCGGCGACAGGATCAGCCGCGCACCGGCCGCGGCGGCCGCTGCGGCCTGGGCCGGCTCGCGGGTGTCCCAGTACTGCACCAGCGTGCCCGGCGGCACCGGGGTGCGGGCAATCTCCTGCCAGCCGATGGCCTCCTTGCCGTGCTCGGCCACGATCGGCAGCACCTTGCCCATGAAGGTGGCGTAGTCGTCGGCGGAGGTGCTCAGGGCCTCGTCGCCGCCGACGTGCAGGTAGCCGCCCGGGGTCGACGCCGCCAGCTCGCGGACCACGTCGTCGACGAAGCCGTACGTCTCGGGCTTTCCGGCGCACAGCGAGCTGAAGCCGACGTCGACGCCGGTGTAGGGCTCGGGCGGCGACCCGTCGCAGGCGAGCTCCGGATACGCGGTGAGCGCGGCGTTGGTGTGTCCGGGGAGGTCGATCTCGGGGACCACCGTGACGTAGCGCTGCGCGGCGTGGGCGACGATCCGCGCGTAGTCCTCGGCGGTGTAGTGGCCGCCGGCTCCGCCTCCCACTTCGGTGGCCGCGCCGATGCCGGTGAGTTCGGGTCGCGCCGCCACCGCGATCCGCCACCCCTGGTCGTCGGTGAGGTGCAGGTGAAGGACGTTGATCTTGTAGAGCGCCGCGAGGTCGATGAACCGGAGCACGTCGTCGACGCCGAAGAAGTGGCGCGCGACGTCGAGCATCACCCCGCGCCAGGCGAAACGTGGCACGTCGCGGATCCGGCCGCCCGGGACCTCGCCGTCGACGGCGAGCTGGCGCATGGTCTGGGTGGCCCGGAACAGCCCGGCCGGCCGGAACGCCCGGATCTCCACGCGCTGTGGTGTCGCCGACAGCTCGTACCCCTCGTCGCCGAGATCGGCCGCGCCGTCGAGCGCCAGCACGATCACGCGCTCGGAGGCCGGCTCGGAGCCCGGCTCGGAGCCCGGCTCGGAGGCCGTGGCGCTGGTGGAGGCGTCGCCGGTGGCTCGACCGGTAGCGGTGGCTCGAACGGTGCCGAGCACCTCGGCGAGCTGGTCGCCGATGGCCGCGACCTCGTCGTCGGCTCGATCGGTGACCACGACGACCGCGGCGTCGAGGACGAAGGCGGCACCGTCGGGCTCGACGGAGGTGGGCAGCGGGATCACGGTGGCGTTGATGGTCGGCTCCTCGAACGAGGGATCGGTGCAGGCGGCGAACGCGAGGCAGAGGGCGAGGCCGGCGGCGGCAGATGCGAGGCGGTGCATCGACGCGGTGCGACGTCAGGAGTCCAGGGCGGCGCGAAGGCGCGCCTCGTCGACGCGCCAGAAATCGTGCTGGTTCCCGTCGACGAAGGTGACCGGGATCTGCTCGGCGTAGCGCCGCTGGAGCTCGGGATCGTCGAGGATGTTCCGCTCGCTCCAGCCGACGCCGAGATCGGCGCAGACCTTCGCGATCACGTCGCGGGCGTCGTCACACAGATGGCATCCGGGCTTGGCGAGCAGCTCGACCCTGGCCGGTCGGCGGTCTTCCACCAGGTGGTCCTCCCTCGCGCTCGGCCCGCACCCGGGTCAGCCTACGCGGCGGGGGTACACCGATCCATCGCCGTCCCATTACCCTGACGCACATGCGCCTGCGGCCGAGTCGGGACGAACGCGAACGGGCCGCGCGCGCCGGCGAGGTGGCCGCCGCGACGGCCGAGGTCGTGGCCGGTATCGAGGTGCCCTCCGACTCCCGAGCCGCGGCCTTCTTCGACCTCGACAACACCGTGCTGCGTGGAGCGTCGCTGTACTTCCTCGCCCGCGGGATGCACGCTCGCAAGCTCATCCGCACCAGCGACATCGCCCGATTCGGCTACCAGCAGGTCCGCTTCGCCCTCGGGGCCGAGGACCCCGACCACGTCGCCGAGGCGCGCGCCGCGGCGCTGTCCTTCATCGCCAACCGGTCGGTGGCCGAGCTCTCCGACATGGCCGAGGAGATCTTCGAGGAGACGATGCGGGCGAAGATCTGGCCGGGCACCCAGGCCATCGCCCAGATGCATGTCGACCAAGGACAGCGGGTGTGGCTGGTCACGGCCGCGCCGGTCGAGGTCGCCGGCATCATCGCCAAGAAACTCGGCCTCACCGGCGCCCTCGGGACGGTCGCCGAGCACGCCGACGGCTACTACACCGGCCGACTCGTGGGTGATCTCCTGCACGGCGAGGCCAAGGCCGCCGCGGTGCAGGCGCTGGCCGCCCGCGAAGCGCTCGACCTCGACCGCTGCTCGGCCTACAGCGACTCCGCCAACGACATCCCGATGCTCTCGCTCGTGGGCTATCCGTGTGCGGTCAACCCGGACCGAAAGCTGCGCCGCGAGGCCCGCGACCACGGCTGGCGGATCCGCGACTACCGCGGGCGCCGGCGCAACACCACGCTGGCCGTGGCCGCCGGCACCGGCGCGGCCGCAGGGGCCGTGGTGGGTGTGGTGGCGGCGCGCCGGCGTTCCCGCTGACCAGCGCGCCAGGGCGGACGTGGATCAACCGAAGGCCGGACCGCGCAGCTCGAGCAGCCGGTGGAGGGTCTCCTGGATGGTGTCGCGGACGTGGTCGGTCAGCTCGAAGACCACCATGGGATCGTCCGCCGCGGCCGGGCTGTACTCGTCGGTGCGGATCGGCTCGCCGAACTCGATGATCCACTTCGACGGCAGGGGTACCAGCCCGAGCGGTCCCAGCCACGGGAACGTGGGCGTGATCGGCACGTACGGCACCCCGATCAGCCGGGCGATCGAGTCGGCGTTGGCGATCATCGGGTAGATCTCCTCGGCCCCGACGATGGAGCACGGGATGATCGGTGTCCCGGTGCGCAGCGCGGCCGACACGAACCCTCCGCGGCCGAACCGCTGGAGCTTGTACCGCTCGGAATACGGCTTGCCCACGCCCTTGAAGCCCTCGGGCCACACGCCTACCACCTCGCCGGAGGCCAGCAGCCGCTCGGCGTCCTCGTTGCAGGCCAGCGTCGAACCGCTGCGCCGGGCAAGGTCGGACACCACCGGGAGCTGGAACACCAAGGTGGCCGCGAGGGTGCGGAGGTGGCGGTGGCGGGGGTGTTCGTCGTGGACCGCGAGCTGGGTCATGAGCGAGTCGACCGGGATGGTGCCCGAGTGGTTGGCCACGACCAGAGCCGCGCCGTCGTCCGGGATGTTCTCGATGCCGCGCACGGTCACCCGGAACCACCGCTGGTAGAGCGGCCGGAGCATCGGGAGGAGGACGGCCTCGGTCAGCTCCGGGTCGAACCCGAACGCGTCGACCTCGAACTCGCCCGTGAACCGCCTGGCCAGGAACGACAGGACGCGATCGGCCTTCTCGGCGTCCGGCGACAGGGTCTCGCCGACGAACCGGCCGACCAGCGATACCAGGTCGTCGAAGGGACTCTGCGACGAGCGGGCACCCTCGCCGTCGCCCTGCGGCGTCGGCTCGGGCTGGGCCTTCGTCGCCGCCGCCTTCGTCGTGGCGGCCCTCTTCGTGGCGGCCCTCTTCGCGCCGGTGTCCTTTGCCGCCACCTTCGTGGCCGCCACCTTCTTGGCCGGCACCTTCGTGGCCGCGGCCTTCTTCGCGGGCACCTTCTTCGCCGGAGCGGACACCGCGGCCGCCTTTTCCGCCGAGGTGTTCGAGGAGTCAGTCATCGGCAGTGGCCTTCTTCGCGAGCTCGGGGACGAGGGCGCGGCGCAGGGCGTTCTCGACCGCACCGATCCGGTCGCGGTCGAGCAGCCCACCACGGGCCCGCGCGGCGACGTAGGACTCGAAGGTCGCGGCGGTGGTGTGGCGGGGCTCGAAGTGCAGCTGCTGGCGCATCCGTGCGGTGTCGACACCACGTCCGTAGGTGAGGAACCGGGCCTGGGCGGAGTCCATGTCGGCCAGGCCGAGGCGGCGCATCATCCCGCCGACGAAGGGGGTGCCGAGCGTGGGCAGCGGCAGCGGCGGGCGGCCGGCTCGCAGGATCGCCTGGCTCAGCGTCAGAAAGCCGTCGCCGGCGACGTTGAAGATGCCCGGGCGGTCCTCGACGGTCGCCAAGCCGAGCGCCGCCACACAGTCGTCCTCGTGGACGAGCTGGAACCGCGGGTTGCGGCCGAGCACCACCGGCACCACCGGCAGCACGAAGTACTCCGACAGCGCGGTGCGGATTGATGGTCCGAGCACGTTGGCGAAGCGCAGGATCGTGACGTCGACGTCGGGGCGCCGCCGGGTGAATCCCCGCACATACGACTCGACCTCGCTGGCGTCCTTCTCGTAGCCGCGCCGCGAGATGGCCCCCGGCACCATGTCCTCGGCGAACAGCGCCGGCGCGCTCGGGCCCGCGCCGTAGACCGTGGTGGAGGACTTCACGACGAGCTTGCGCACGGTGTCGGAACGCTGGCACGCCGCGAGGAGCTGCATGGTGCCGATGACGTTGATCTCCTTCTGCGGCACCCGCCCTCCGGCGTCGGCCCGGGTGGCCAGGATGTTCATGTGGACGACGGTGTCGGCCCGGGTGCGCTTGATCGCGCGCGCGATGGCGGAGGTGCGGATGTCGGCCTTGACGAACTCGGCCGCCCCGATGTCGATCGAGGGCGGTACGACGTCGACGCCGACCACCCGGTCGATCTGCGGGTGCTCGGCCAGGACCTGGGCCAGCCGGGCGCCGAGATGGCGCGCCACGCCGACGACCATCACCGTCCTCGACATATGGATGCGCCTCCCGGAACCGCTCTGACGATCAGCGTATCGGCAGGGTCACCGGCGTGTGGGCAACGGTGGACGACCCGCCGATCAGCCTGACCGCGGACGACGACACCCCGCGGGCGCCATGACGGGCACCCACGGGGTGTCGTGGGAAAGACGTGCCTCAGCGGCACGGTGGAGCAGGAGCGGGGAGGACCCGGCTCACTTGCCCTGACGGCGACGCTGAACGCGCGTCTTGCGCAGCAGCTTGCGATGCTTCTTCTTCGCCATCCGCTTGCGGCGCTTCTTGATCACAGAGCCCACGGGGCACCCTCGCTCGAGTCGTACGGACGTGTCAACGCGGGCCGGACACGCCCACGAACTGGTCGATGGCACGGACAGAACCGTGCGTACCGCAGGCCAGCGTACCTGCGGAGGTGGGGGTCTGGTCCAATCGGGGCGGCGAACCGGGTGGAACTCAGCCCGCTTCGATGCCCTGAACGTAGGCGTCGCGGAGGTAGTCGTGCACTGCTCGCTCCGGAATCCGGAACGAGCGGCCTACCTGCACGGCGGGCAGCGTGCCGGCGTGGACGAGCCGGTACACCGTCATCTTGGACACCCGCATGACGGTCGCCACCTCGGCAACCGTCAGGAACCGCACGTCCCCCAATGGTGCGTTCGGACCGTTCGTCGTCATTGCCCCTCCACGACGTGCCGGCGACGCCCTCTCTGACGATCGACTACGGCGACGTGAGCTTTGATCGTAGTGGCGGATGTGACTGATGGGAAAGGGGTTCCGCCAACCACATTCGATCAAGGCCCTCGATTCGTGTCGACACGGGACATTTTGCCATCGTCGCTCAGGACGACGCCACGTCGAGGCCGTGCAGCGGAAAGGCGACGGTCCGGGTGGCCTGGATCGCCCGGTCGAGCCAGTCGGCCGGGTCGTATCCGCTCGACCACGGCACGAAGCCCACGTCGGCGCCGTCGGTCATCCGCACCGGCGCCGGGCGACCGTAGGCAGCCGTCACGTAAGCCCGCCACGCCGGGTCGACCGGAGTGTTCGGTGCGATCGGCTCGCCCGTGGCCACGGCCAGCAGGTGCGTCCACGACCGCGGCACGACGTCGACGACCGCGTATCCGCCTCCGCCGGTGGCCACCCAACGACCGCCGCAGAGCTCGTGCGCGAGGTCGTGCAACGCCAGTTGCGCGGCTCGCTGGCCGTCGACGGTCAGCGCGAGGTGGGCCAGCGGGTCGTCCACATGGCTGTCGCAGCCGTGCTGGGTGACCAGGACCTCCGGCTTCCACGCCCGCAGGATCGGCGGGACGACGGCGTCGAAGGCCCGCAACCAGCCGGCGTCGTTGGTGCCCGGCGGCAGGGCGAGATTGACCGCGCTGCCGCCGGCGGCCGGCCCACCGGACTCCTCGGCGTAACCGGTGCCCGGAAAGAGCGTGCGTGGCGACTCGTGCAGGCTGATGGTCAGGACGCGGGGGTCGTCGTAGAAGATCTCCTGCACACCGTCGCCGTGGTGGACGTCGACGTCGACGTAGGCCACCCGCTGGGCTCCGGCGTCGAGCAGCGTGCGGATCGCGACGGCGACGTCGTTGTAGATGCAGAATCCCGAGGCGCGGTCCGGCATCGCGTGATGGAGCCCGCCGGTGATGTTGACGCCGTGGGCCGCCCGGCCCTCCCACACCGCGCGAGCGGCGTCGACCGTCCCGCCGACGATGCGCGCGCTGGCCTCGTGCATGTCCGGAAAGCAGGGGTCGTCGTCGGTGCCGAGACCGTGCGCCGGATCGACGCGGGACGGGTCGTCGCCCGCCGCACGCACCGCCGCCACGAGCTCGGGCGTGTGGACGAGAGTGAGCTGGGAGTCGTCGGCGAGGGTTGGCGCGACCACCTCGACCCCCGGGCGGCTGAGCACTCCCATCGCCCGGGCCAGCCGGACGGTCAGGGCGAGCCGGACCGGGCTCATCGGATGGCCGGCGCCGAAGTCGTAGGCGGTGAGGGAGTCGTCCCACGCGACGTGGACCGTGTGCCGGGACTGCTCCATGGATATCGACCCTAACGCGGCGCCGCACGACGGCGACGGACGACGTCGGCGGCCCGACCGCGCGCCCCGCGGCGGACGACGGTGGCGACCCGATCGCGGGCCCCGCGACGCCCGGACACGGCGGCGGTCACGAGACGAGCGAGCGCCGCATCGCGATCTCTTCGACCCCGGACTGGGACGGCAGGGGCTGACGGCGGCCGGTGTGGAGGAATCCGTGGCGGGCGTAGAGCGCCTCGGCCGGGGCGTTTCCTTCGGCCACCCACAGCCCGATCGCGGGAGCCGCCTGGCGCCGCGCCCAGGCCAGCACCGCCTCGACGAGGGCGTCGCCCACCCCTCGGCCGCGGCCGGCCGGAGCCACCCACATGGAGATCAGCTCGGCCTCGGACGACGACGGGAAGAAGCCTCCGGCCGTACCCACCGGCTCGTCGTCGAGCCGGGCGACCATCAACACGCCCGGAGCCTCGAGGCGGGCCCGCCATCGCGTCTCGTCGGCGTCGCGCCACTGCTCGTACGTCGACCCGAACGCCGCGGGTGCATCGAGCAGGGACGCCAGCCGGAGGTCGCGCCAGGTGCGCCAGTCGTCCGGCCCGATGGTCTCGACGCGGACGCCGGACTCAGACATCGCCCACGCCGTCCTCAGGCATCGCCCGAGGACAGGGCACGGGAGCGGTCGCGAGCGGCCTCGATGGCGGCCAGGAAGTCGGCGCGCACCTTGCCGTCCTCGAGCAGCCGCAGCGCCGCGGCGGTGGTGCCGCCCGGCGACGTGACGCGCTCGCGTAGGACGGTGGGGTGCTCGCCGGTCTCGCGCAGGAGTTTCGCCGATCCGACGAGCGTCTGGACGACGAGCTCGCTGGCGGTGGCTCGGGGCAGGCCCATGTGGACACCCGCCTCGATCATCGCCTCGACGACATAGAAGACGTACGCCGGACCGGAGCCGGAGATGGCCGTGACCGCGTCGAGCTGCTTCTCGGGGACGCGAATCACCTGGCCGGTGGAGCGCAGGAGGTCCTCGGCGACCCGCAGGTGGGCGTCGTCGCAGTGTGAGCCCGGGGAGAGCGCGGCCATGCCTTCGTCGACCAGCGCCGGGGTGTTGGGCATGACCCGCACCACCGCCACGCCGTCGGGCAGCCTGGCCTCGACGAACCCCGTGGTGATCCCGGCCGCCAGCGACACGACCAGCTGGTCGGGGCGGACGAACGGCGCGACCTCTTCGAGCAGGGTGCCCATGTCCTGGGGCTTGACGACCAGGACGACGGTGTCGGCACGCTTGACGGCCTCGACATTGGAGACCACCTGCACGCCGTACCGCTCGGTCAGCTGGGCGGCCCGCTCGGCCCGGCGCTCGGTGACGAGGAGCTCGTCGACCCGGCGCCCGGCGCGGACCAGGCCGGAGAGCAGGGCCTCGCCCATGACTCCGGCTCCGAGCACGGCTACGGTCATTTCTTGCTCGCCACCTGTCGCAGGAAGAATCCGACGTTGGCCGGCCGCTCGGCCAGCCGGCGGACGAGGTAGCCGTACCACTCCTCGCCGTAGGGCACGTAGACCCGCACCCGCTCGCCGGCCTGCACGAGCCGGCGCTGTTCGTCGGGGCGCACGCCGTAGAGCATCTGATACTCGTAGCTGCCCTGCTCGCGGCGGTACCGCGCGGCCAGCGAGCCGGCGATCTCGACCAGGCGAGGGTCGTGGGTGGCCAGCATCGGATACCCGTCGCCGCCGAGCAGCACCTTCATGCAGCGCACATAGGAGCGGTCGACCTCGCGGTCGTCCTTGAAGGCCACCGCTGCCGGCTCGTCGTAGGCGCCCTTGCACAGCCGGACCCGGGAACCGGCGTACGCGAGATCGCGACAGTCAGCTTCGGTGCGGCGCAGGTAGGCCTGGAGGACCGCACCGGTGTCGGGGAAGTCGGTGCGCAACTCGCGCAGGATGCCGAGCGTGGAGTCGGTGGTGGTGTGGTCCTCCATGTCGAGGGTGAGCGTGGTGCCGGCGCTGGTGGCCGCCTCGGCGATGCGGCGCGCGTGGTCGAGGGCGAGCTTCGCGCCGTCGTCGGGCAGCGCCTGGCCCACCACGGACAGCTTGACCGACACCTCGGCACCGCCGGCCAGGCCTTCGTCGGCCAGCGTGCCCAGCAACGACACGTACGCATCGGCCACGGCTGCGGCCTGCGCAGGATCGAGGGTGTCCTCGCCGAGGAAGTCGATGGTGACCGTCAAGCCGTCGGCCTCGAGCTCGCGGGTGACCCGGACCGCGTCGGCCTCGTCGGTGCCCGCGACGAAACGAGCCACGAGGTTGCGGGTCAGCGGGACGCGCTCGACCGCCCCACGCAGCCGGTCGCTGCGCGATGCCCCCAACAGCACCGATCGAACCACCGAGCCTGCCAATGCAGCCGCCCTCTCCCGTGTCGTCGCACCGTGTTCACGAACGACGACAGGTTACGGCACCTGGCCCGGGTCACGCCGGGCTGTCCACAGGCATCACGGCGTACGGCGGCGCAGCGTCGCCGCGCCGAGGGCGAGCAGGCCGATGGCGAACGCGGCGATGATCGCGACATAGCCCCATACCGCCGGATCGGTGTTCCGCTGTACCTCGTGCATGGCGTCGACGGCGTACGACAACGGCAGCACGTCGGAGATCGCCTCGAGCACGGGCGGCAGCTGGTCGCGGGCCACCAGCAACCCGCAGAGCAGGATCTGCGGGAGGACGAGCGCGGGCATGAACTGCACGACCTGGAACTCCGTGGCGGCGAACGCGCTGACGAAGAGCCCCAGCGCGACGCCGAGCACCGCGTCGGACACAGCCACCAGGACGAGCACCCACGTGGGGCCGGCGACGTCCAGGCCGAGCGCGCCCACGGACAGCCAGGCCACCAGCAGCGCCTGCACGACGGCCACCGCGCCGAAGGCCAGCGCGTAGCCCAGCAGGAAGTCGAGCTTGCCGGTGGGCATCGACAGCAGTCGCTCCAGTGTCCCGGACGTCCGCTCGCGCAGCGTCGCGATGGAGGTGACGAGGAACATCACGGTGAACGGGAACAGGGCTAGCAGCGCCGGCCCGATCTGGTCGAAGATCAACCCGCCGTCGTAGATCCACCACAGCAGGGTCATCAAGACGCCAGGGACGACGAGCATCAGCGCCAGGGTGCGCGGATCGTGCCGGAGCTGGGTGAGGACGCGTCGCGCGGTGGCCAGGGTGATTCGCCCGCTCATGATGCTTCCGCTTCGTCGATGAGATGGAGGAAGGCCTGTTCCGCGTCGGCCGCGCCGGTGCGCTCGAGCAGTGCGGGCAGGGTGTCGTCGGCGAGCAGCGATCCCTCGCGCAGCAACACCAGCCGCTGGCACCGCTCGGCCTCGTCCATGACGTGGCTGGAGACCAGGAGGGTGCCGCCGGCGTCGGCGAGCCGGTTGAACAGCGCCCAGAGATCGCGCCGCAGCACCGGGTCGAGGCCCACCGTGGGCTCGTCGAGGACGAGCACCTCCGGGTTCCCCAGCAGTGCCGTGGCCAGCGAGGCGCGCGACATCTGCCCACCGGAGAGCCGCCCGACCAATTGGTCGGCGTGCGAGCTCAGGTCGACCTGCTCGATGGCGCGGTCGATGTCGGCCCGGTCGGCGTCCAGGACGTCGGCGAAGTAGCGCAGGTTCTGGCGGACGGTGAGATCCCCGTAGACGCTCGGCGCCTGGGTGACGTAGGCGACCCGGCTGCGCAGGGGTGGGGAGCCGGCCGGCAGGCCGAGCACCCGCACGTCGCCGGCGGTGACCTGCTGGACTCCGACGATCGCCCGCATCAACGTCGACTTGCCCGAACCCGACGGGCCCAGCAGGCCGGTCAGCGTGCCGCGCCGGACGTCCAGGTCGAAGTCGTCGAGCACGGTGCGCTGGCCGCGGACCACCCGGAGGCCCCGGATCCGGACGGCGAGGTCGGCATCGACGCCGGCCCTGGCCCCGGCGGCGCTGCCCTCGTCGCGGTCGACCGAGGCCCGCTCCGAGCCGTAATTCATCATGCGTTGAATATCTCGCTGCGGCGGGGCCGTGTCAACCACCGCGAGGGCGTGGATACGGCCCGGATCTAGGGCTGGACGTAACGCTGGATGACGGGTGCCACGAGGGCGACGAGCTCGTCCTCGGAGACCGAGGCGATCGGCTCGACCTTGACGACGAACCGGAGCATCGCCACGCCCACCAGATGGGAGATCATCGCCTCGGCCCGCAGCTCCCGATCGGGCGCGCCCTCGAGCACGCCGGCGACTCGCGGCAGAAGCACCCGGGACACGAACTGACGCAACAGGGTTGCCGCGGCCTCGTGGGTCATCGCCGATCGGATCAGCGCGAGCAGCGGCGCCCGGCGCACCGGATCGGCCCAGATCTGGAGGAATACCCGGGCGACTCGCTCCCCCAGGTCCTCCGCGGGGCCCAGCGCCGTGGCCGCGATCGTGGTCGCGGGGTCGAACGGGATCTCCATCGCGGCCAGGAACAGCTGCTCCTTGGCGCCGAAGTAGTGGTGGACCAGAGCAGGGTCGACTCCGGCGCGCGCGCCGATGGCCCGCATCGTGGCGCCGTCGTACCCGCGCTCGCCGAACTCCACCCGGGCGGCCGTCAGGATCTCGCCCCGCGTGTCCGGGCCTCCGGGTCGGCGTCCGCTGCGCCGGCGCACGGCCCTCACCACGCTCCTCTGGCCACCTGTTCGGCTGTGCCGTCGGTACCGACCGCGAAGGCGGTGTCGACCGGTGCGGCGAGATTGAGACGGGTGAACGCCAGCGCCTCGGCGAGGTCGGCCTCGCGCTCGTCGCTGCTGCGAGCGCGCCGGGTGGTGACCTCGAGGATGACCGCGCCGTTCCACTCGGTGCGGGCCAGCCGCTCGAGCACGGCCGCGCAGGGTTGGTTGCCGCGTCCGGGGATGAGGTGCTCGTCGCGCGCGGAGCCGGTGCCGTCGGTCATGTGGACGTGGGTCAGCCGGTCACCCAGGGCCTCCGCCATCGCCAGCGAGTCGCCACCGGCCACCGAGGCGTGCGAGAGGTCGAGGGTGATGTGGTCGTACGGTTCGTCGGTGGGATCCCAGTCGGGGGCGTACGCGGCGATCTCGCGCCCCGCGGCCCGCCAGGGGTACATGTTCTCCACGGCGATCGCGATGCCGGACTCCGCCTCGAGCTCGGCCACCCGGCGGACGAAGTCGCGCGCGTACTCACGCTGCCAGCGGAACGGCGGATGGACGACGACCGTGGTCGCGCCGAGCTTGTGAGCGGCCTCGATCGACCGGGTGAGGCGGACCCACGGATCGGGTGACCAGACCCGCTGGGTGATCAGCAGGCACGGTGCGTGGATCGAGAGCACCGGCATGCCGTACTCGTGGGACAGCCG
>DATCVR010000022.1:0-13112 GCA_036566745.1 Jiangellaceae bacterium
ACCACGACTTCATGGTCCGTACCCGCCAGGCCAAGATCGACGGGATCGACGTACCGGATCTGGAAGTGGATGATCCGCACGAGGCGCGCACGCTGGTGCTGGGCTGGGGATCGACGTACGGACCCATCACGGCAGCTGTACGACGGCTGCGGACGGCCGGCGAGTCGATCGCGCAGGCGCATCTGCGCCACCTCAACCCCTTCCCGCGCAACCTGGGCGCGGTGCTCAGCCGTTACGACAAGGTCGTCATCCCGGAGATGAACCTCGGACAGCTCGCCACGCTCATCCGGGCGAAGTACCTGGTCGACGCGCACAGCTACAACCAGGTCAACGGCATGCCGTTCAAGGCCGAACAGCTCGCCACGGCTCTCAAGGAGGCCATCGATGGCTGAGACGTCCACGGAAGGCACGGGCACGATCGAGGCACTCACGCTCGTCCCCAAGGCCGAGGCCCGCCAGAGCATGAAGGACTTCAAGAGCGACCAGGAAGTCCGCTGGTGCCCCGGCTGCGGTGACTACGCGATCCTCGCCGCCGTCCAGGGCTTCATGCCGGAGCTCGGGCTGGCCAAGGAGAACATCGTCTTCGTCTCCGGCATCGGCTGCTCGTCGCGGTTCCCGTACTACATGAACACCTACGGCATGCACTCGATCCACGGACGGGCGCCGGCGATCGCGACGGGCCTGGCGTCGTCTCGCCGCGACCTGTCGGTGTGGGTGGTCACGGGTGACGGAGACGCGCTGTCCATCGGCGGCAACCACCTCATCCACGCCCTGCGCCGGAACGTGAACCTGAAGATCCTGCTCTTCAACAACCGGATCTACGGCCTGACGAAGGGCCAGTACTCCCCCACCTCCGAGGTCGGCAAGATCACGAAGTCGACACCGATGGGCTCGCTGGACGCCCCCTTCAACCCGGTGTCCCTCGCCATCGGGGCCGAGGCGTCCTTCGTGGCGCGGACGGTGGACTCGGACCGCAAGCACCTGACGCAGGTGCTGCGGGAGGCGGCCGCACATCCGGGTACCGCGCTGATCGAGATCTACCAGAACTGCAACATCTTCAACGACGGCGCCTTCGAGATCCTGAAGAACTCCGACACCCGCGACGAGGTCCTGATCCGGCTCGAGCACGGCGAGCCGGTGCGCTTCGGCCCCGACGGCGGCCACGGTATCCGGCGCAACCCTCACACAGCGGCGCTGGAGATCTGCGACGGCGACGACCCGGCTGTGGTGGTCCACGACGCCCACGCCCACGACCCCAGCGCCGCGTTCGCGCTCTCCCGGCTGGCCGATCCCGGCACCCTCGCCCGCACCCCGATCGGCATCTTCCGGCAGGTCGAGCGACCGACCTACGGCGACCTGATGGGTGACCAGCTCGACCACGCCGTCGAGACCCAGGGAGTCGGCGACCTCACCGCGCTGCTGCACGGCCGTGACACCTGGACCGTCGCCTGACGTCACGTTTGCGTGACATCCCGGAAATGCGGTGAAGGTCGCTCCATGCCAGGATCATGGCCGTGGAAATCGTGATCAGCCGTGCGGACGCCACCTCGCGGGTCGTCCAGGAGCTCTGTGACGCGCAACAAGCCGAGATGGCCGAGCGCTACGGAGAGGACGACATCCCCGTCGCCGTCAACCCCGACATCGCCTTCGTGCTGGCCACGTCCGGCGACGGCGAGCCGCTCGGGTGCGGGGGCGTCCAGCTGCTCGAACCAGGTGTCGGCGAGCTCAAGCGCATGTACGTCGTGCCGTCGCACCGCGGACAGGGCATCTCCCGCCGGCTGCTGCGCGCGGTCGAAGCGCTCGCCGTCGAGCAGGGCCTGAAGATCATGCGACTCGAGACCGGCACCCGCCAGCCGGAGTCGGTCGGGCTGTACACCACCAGCGGGTACGACCGGATCCCGCGATTCGGCCAGTACACCGACTGGCCGCTGAGCCTGTGCTTCGAGAAGCACCTGGTGCCCTGACGGATTCGTCCCGTCTCGTGGCCTGAACGACCGCTCCGGCCTTTCCTGAGCCCCCGTAGCATCTGCCGGTGCACTCCTCCCGGGCCGGCGTCCTCTACGGCGTCGCGGCCTACGGGCTGTGGGGGTTCCTCCCGCTGTACTGGCTCCTGCTCGACGACGCCGGGAGCGTCGAGGTCGTCGCCCACCGGGTGGTGTGGGCGCTGGTCGTGGTCCTGGTGATCCTCGCGGTCGCCGGCCGCCTGCGGGGGCTGACGAGGCTGGGCCGGCGCGGCTACGGCCTGCTCGCCGTGGCGTCGGTGGTCGTCGCGGCCAACTGGTGCCTCTACATCTGGGCGGTTGACACCAATCAGGTCATCGAGGCCTCCCTGGGCTACTTCGTCAACCCCCTCGTGACGATCCTGCTGGGGGTGGTCGTGCTGCGCGAGCAGCTCCGGAGCGCCCAGTGGCTGGCCGTGGGGATCGCCGCCCTCGCGGTCGTCGTCCTCACGATCGACTACGGCCGGCTGCCCTGGATCGCGCTGGCGCTGGCACTCACGTTCGCCACCTACGGCTTCGTGAAGAAGAAGGCCGGCGTCGGCGCCGCGGAGAGCCTCGCGATCGAGGCAGCTGTGCTCCTCGTGCCCAGCGTGGGGTTCCTGGTCTGGCTCGCGGCTCGGGGCGAGGCGACCTTCGGTCACGCGGGCCCGGCCATCGACGTGGCGCTGGTGGCCGTGGGGCTGGTCACCGCGGTTCCGCTGCTGTGCTTCAGCGCGGCAGCGACCCGGGTGCCGCTGACCACGCTCGGGCAGCTGCAGTACCTCGCGCCCACCATCAACTTCGTCCTCGGGGTGACGATCTTCGACGAGGACATCCCGCCGGCCCGGCTGGCCGGTTTCGGGCTGGTCTGGATCGCGTTGGTCATCGTCACTGTCGACGCGCTGCGGCACCGGCGCGGGGCAGCGACGGTTTCGGTCGAGTCGACGGCGGGATGAGCAGCTCCGGGCCCTACGATGGACGGCATATACCGGTCTAGAGCGGCGAGGGCCTGGTGACTGCCGGAATGACGATCGACCCGACGAGCCCGGTGCCGAAATACCTCCAGCTTCGCGAGCTGCTGCTGGACGAGATCGACCGCGGCATGAAGGTCCACACGCCGGTGCCCTCCGAGCGCGAGCTCGAGGCCCGCTACGGGCTGTCCCGGATGACGGCGCGCAAGGCGCTCGACCGCCTTGTCGCCGAGGGACGCCTCTACCGGGTGTCCGGCAAGGGCACCTTCGTCGCCGCGCCACGCATCGAGTTGCCGCTGCGGCTGACCTCGTTCACCGACGACATGAAGGCGCGCGGGCTCCAGCCGGGGTCCCGCGAGGTCGAGCACGCCCGTGTCCCCGCCGGTCCCGTCGTGGCCACCCATCTGAACGTGCCCGACGAGGAGCCGGTCCACCGGCTGACCCGGTTACGCACCGCCGACGGCGAGCCGATGGCGGTCGAGCGCTGCTACCTGCTGGCCTCGCTGACCCCCGGGCTGCTCGACGAGTCGTTCACCGACCGCTCGCTCTACACCGTCCTGGCCGAGCGGTACGGGATCGTCTTCGACTCCGGCGACGAGCGGATCGAGGCGGCCAACGTCGACGCCGACGACGCCGCGCTGCTCGGCGTGCGGGCCGGAGCAGCAGTCCTGAGGCTCCAGCGGGTGTCGCGATGGCGAGGGCGCACGGTCGAGTTCACGGCGTCCAGCTACCGGGGCGACCGCTACCAGCTGTCGGCGTCGCTGGACAATCCGCGCCACCTGTCGCCATGACCGGCGCTCAGCCGAGCTCGGGGATCCGCGGCCGGTAGCGATCATGGACCTCGCCGTTCGCGCCGTCCGAGCCGGCGTTGGCGCTGCGCCACAGCGGCAGGACGAGCCCACGGGCCTCGGCTTCGGCCAGGGTGGCGGCCAGGACGAGGTTCCAGACGAACACGGTGGCCAGCGACGACAGCGCACCGGTGACCGCCGACTCTGGCGGCCAGGACGCGTCCCCCGGCGGCACCATCGTGTCGAGGACCTCATCCGCGAGCTCGAAGAGCCGATGCCCGGCCCGGGCCGGCGCCGTCCTGCTCGCCTGCACCGACGTGACCGCCACGACCGTCGCTCCGGCCGCCGAGGCGCCCTGGGCCAGTTCGACCGGATACGGGTTGATGCCGGAGTTGGAGAAGACGACGACCACGTCGAGCTCGGTGAGCGCGTACTGGGACAGCACCTCGCCCGCCAGCCCGCTGCGGCGCTCGGCGAGCGTGCTGGCCATCGCGCCGTGCAGCGGGAACAGCTCCCGGTGGTACACCGGCCGGACGAACGCGAGGCCACCGGCGCGGTAGAACGCCTCGGTGACCGCCGCGGTCGAATGGCCGGCGCCTGCCGCGTACACCAGGCCACCGGCCGACCACCGGTCGACGATCAGCCGTCCCA
The DNA here is from genome assembly GCA_036566745.1 of Jiangellaceae bacterium. GTDB lineage: Bacteria > Actinomycetota > Actinomycetes > Jiangellales > Jiangellaceae > DATCVR01. The sequence goes on from DATCVR010000022.1 coordinate 4,390, forward strand.
CTCGGACGACGGCGTCGCGGTTCGCGTCCTCGACCCGCGCCAGCGCCGCGCGCATCCGGGCGCCGAACGCCTCCGGATCGCTCATGCGGCCGGCTCCAGCAGGGTCCGCATCTCTGCCGGGGTGGCGGCCTCGCGGAGCTGCGTGGCCAGGCCGTCCTGGAGCCGGCGGGCCAGGCCGGACAGCATCGCGACGTGACCGCCGTCGTCCGTGGCGCTGAAGGCCAGCACGAGGTCGACCGGATCGTTCGACGGATGCCCGAACTCCACCGGAGCGGCCAGCCTCGCCGCCGCGAGGCCCGCCCGGATCGCACCGCCGTCCGGGCGGGCGTGGGCCAGCGCCAGCCCCGGAGTCAGGACGATGTACGGGCCGTGGTCCTCGACCGTGCGCACGCACGCCTCGACGTACTCCGGCGTGGCCGCCTCCACCTCGACGAGCAGCCCCGCCGCGCCCCGGACGGCCGCGCGCCAGTCAGGCACCGCCACGCCGAGCGCGGCCGCCACGGCGACTCCGCTCACGCCAGCCAGCCCTGCTCACGCAGCGGCCCGCTCAACGACGCGGCCAGCCCGTCGGCGTCGAGGAAGTCACTGACGGTGACCACGACCGGCGCGAGGTCGAGCAGCTCGTCGGTGTGCATGCCCTGACCGATCACGACGTCCGGCGACATGCTGCGAGCGCTGGACACGTCGGTGTTCTCCACCGAGGCGGGCACCCCGAGCTTTTCCAGAGCAGTCTCGGCCGTCATCTTGAGGATGAGGCTCGAGCCCATCCCCACACCACAGACGGCCAGCACGTTCAGTGGTTCACGTCGAGCGTTCATCCATCGATCCTCTCTCGGCCTGGCTCGGTTCGATCAACGGGCCGGCGCGGCCTCGGCCTCCGCCGCTGCGTGCTCACGCCGCCGGTTCCGGCGGCCCAGCCAGACGAGCAGGCCGACGGTCACGGCGAGCGTCACCGTGGGAAGCACCCAGATGCCGCCGGGCAACGCCTCGAGCGGCCGGCCGAGTCCGATGAGGAGCCAGCCCACGGCGTACCAGTCCGAGTCCGCCAGCGTGGCCAGCTCGGGGGCGGTGTCGGAGTAGAGGCCCCACCCGATCCACTGACCGAAGCCGAGGATCAGGCCGTTCACGGCGCCGCCGAACACCGCGCCACGCCAGCCGGCCACCGCGTTGCCGAACACGCCCGCGGCACCGCCGCCGAAGAACAGCATGATCATCGGCGGGACCAGGACGAACCACCCCGCCGCGGCGAAGATCCCCATCAGGATCAGGAAGGTCACGGTCGTGGCGAGGAAGCCCACCATGACGGCCGTGGGCGCCTTCGGGAACACGGTGGGCACGTCGAGCCCCGGCTTCGAGTTCGGGATGATCTTGTCGCTGATCCCCTTGAACGCCGGGACGATCTCGGCGAGGAACATCCGGACCCCGTAGAGCAGGATCGCGATGCCGGCGGCGAAGCGCAGGGCCGAGACGAAGCCCCACGCCCACGGGCTGATCGTGTCGCTGTAGGCCGCGGCCTGCTCGGCCACCACGGTCTTGTCGGCGAAGGCCATCGCCACCAGCATGATCACGCCGATGACCAGCGCGGTACTGACCGTGACGTCCTTGAAGAAGGAGAGCTGACGCGGGAGGTTCAGCTTCTCGGTGTTGTGCTTCTCCGGGTCGCCGAGCCGCTTGGCGCCGTATCCCGCGATCACGTCGACCACCGAGGTGGTGTGCGCCAGGCCGAAGTCGTTCGACCCGATCACCTTGCGCATCAGCGGCTCGACCCACAGCGGCTGGAGCGTCCAGTAGCAGCCCAGGATGATCGAGCTGACGGCCACCAGTGGCAGCGCGTCGACCTCGCCGAACGCCTCGACCAGCGAGGCCGCCACGACCACGCTCATCCAGAACAGCAGGTGACCGGTGAGGTACACGTAGCGTGCCGCCGGGAAGATCCGCACCAGCACGAGGTGCACCAGGAAGCCGAAGGCGATGACCAGCGGCACTCGGGAGCCGGGTCCGGCGAGGAAGTCGTTGAGCGTGTTGGTGGCCGACGGCGGGTCCAGCCCGACCGCGCTGGAGACGATGGCCTGGAAGCTGACCAGCCCGCCCACGAAGATGTCGATGCCGATCAGAAGGATGACCACGCCGATCGTGGCTCGCAGCGTGCCGCCGACGACGGCCTCGATCGGCTTGCGCTGGGCCATCAGGCCGACGAGCGTGATCAGGCCGATGAGCACCGGGACCTGATTGAAGACGTTGTCGGCGATCCAGGTGAGCGCGTCTTGGGCGACGTTCATGAGCGACCTCCACGACCACGATGCCTGCGGTACATCCTGGTATATACCAGTCGCATGTGTGACGGGTCAACCACTCTCGCGGGCGCACCACGAGGACTTCTATCGCTCCGCTAGGCCTGCAGGCATGGTGCGGCACGCGGGCGGGTGCTGAACGTGATCATTCCGCAGCGGCGGGGCGGGTCAGGACGTGCGGTCGACCACCACGTCGCACAACAGCTCGAGGGCACGACGGGCCGGGATGTCCGGCAGGCCGTCGAGGCTGGCCCGAGCGGACGCGGCCCAGCGCAGCACCTCGACCCGCGCCTCCTCCATCGCCGGGTGGGCGCGCAGGAGGGTCAGGGCCTCGGCGTGGATGTCGTCGTCGACGATGGGCCTGTCGATCAGCTCGAGGAGTCGCTCGTCGCCGGCCCGGGGCGATCGCCGGGCGTAGAGGATCGGCAGGGTCGCGACGCCTTCACGCAGGTCGGTGCCGGGCGTCTTGCCGGACAGGGCGGACTCGCCGGCGATGTCGAGGAGGTCGTCGGCCAGCTGGAACGCCATCCCGATCCGCTCGCCGAACCGGCTCAGCGTCTCGATGATCTCGCGGGACGTGCCTCCGTGCAGCGCGCCGAGATGGGCCGAGGTCGCGATCAGCGACGCGGTCTTGTCCGACAGCACCTCTAGATAGTGCTCGACCGGGTCGTCGTCCTCGCCCGGCCCCAGCACCTCGTGGAGCTGGCCCCGGACCAGCCGCTGGAAGGTGCGAGCCTGGATGCGGACCGACTCGGGGCCCAGATCGGCCTGGATCTCGGACGCACACGCGAACAGGTAGTCGCCGGTCAGGATCGCCACGGTGTTGTCCCAGCGCGCGTTGGCGCTGGGCGCGCCCCGCCGCAGCTCGGCTTCGTCCATGACGTCGTCGTGGTACAACGTGGCGACGTGGGTGAGCTCGACGCCCACCGCGGCCGGGACGACGAACGGCGCGTCGATCTCGCCGAAGCCGGCCGCCGTCAGCGCGAGCAGGGGACGGAACCGCTTGCCCCCGGCCTGGACCAGATGCCTCGAGGCCTCGGCGAGCACGGCGTCGTCGGACTTCACGGCCTCGAGGAGCTGTTGTTCGACCTCGTCGAGGGCCACCCCGACGGCAGCGTCGAACTCGGGATCGACGGCAGGGATCCCGATGCCGGGAGCGCTCATCGGGACTTCCCCTCCTCCGACGGTGCTAGCGGATGAACGTCGCCGCCTGCTGGGCCAGGTCGAGCAGCGGCCCGGGCAGGATGCCCAGGACGACGGTACCGATGGCGCCCACGGCGATACCGACGGTAGTCCACGGGCTCGCAACCGCGACGGTCGGGCCTTCGGCTGCCGGCTCGGAGAAGAACATCAGGACGATGACCCGGACGTAGAAGAACGCCGCCACCGCACTCGCGAGCACACCGACGATCACCAGCGGCATGGCGCCACCCTCGACCGCGGCCGTGAAAACCGCCAGCTTGCCGACGAAGCCGCTCGTCAGCGGAATCCCCGCGAAGGCCAGCAGGAACAGCGCGAAGGTCGCGGCCACCACCGGCGAGCGCCGGCCGAGCCCGGCCCACTTGGACAGGTGGGTCGCCTCGCCACCGGCGTCGCGTACGAGCGTGACCACCGCGAACGCGCCAACCGTCGTCAGTCCGTAGGCCGCGAGATAGAACAGGATCGCCGCGGTGCCGACCTCGTCGGCGGCCACCAGCGCGGTCAGGATGAACCCGGCGTGGGCGATCGAGGAGTAGGCGAGCATCCGCTTGACGTCGGTCTGGGTCAGCGCGACCACGGACCCGACGATCATGGTGGCGATCGCCACGGCCCACAGCATCGGCTGCCAGTCCGAGCGCAGGCCACCGAAGGCGACGTAGAAGAGTCGCACCATCGCGCCGAACGCCGCCAGCTTGGTGCACGCCGCCATGAACGCCGTGACCGGAGTGGGCGCGCCCTGGTAGACGTCGGGCGTCCAGGAATGGAATGGCACCGCGCCGACCTTGAACAGCAGCCCCACGGCCATCAGACCCACACCGGCCAGCAAAATGCCGTCCTGGCCGACCCGCGAGGCCAGCGTCGCGTCGATCTCGGAGAAGCGGAGCGAACCCGAGTACCCGTAGACGAAGGCCATGCCGAACAGGAAGAACGCCGAGGAGAACGCGCCGAGCAGGAAGTACTTGAGCGCCGCCTCCTGCGAGAGCAGGCGCCTCCGGCGAGCCATCCCGCACAGCAGGTACAACGGCAGCGAGAGGACCTCGAGCGCGACGAACATGATCAGCAGGTCGTTGGCGGCCGGGAAGAGCAGCATGCCGCCCACGGCGAACATCATCAGCGGGTAGACCTCGGTCTGGAGCACCCGCTCGCGCACCAGGACCCGCTCCTCCTCGCTGCCGGGCAGCGACGAAGCTGCGGGCGAGAAGGCGTCGCCGCCGCCCTCGAGACGCCGCTCGGCGAAGAAGAACACGCTGATCGCGGCCAGCACGAGGATGGTGCCCTGGATGAACAGGGCGGGTCCGTCGATCGCGACCGAGCCTTCGGCGCCGATGACCTCGGTGCCCGACAGCCGCACGACCTGGACGAACGCCGCGACGAGCGCGACCAGCGCCAGCACGATCTGGATCGGATGGCGCGTCGCACGTGGCGCGAACGCCTCGACCAGCACACCGACCACGGCCGCGCCGAACACAATGATGATCGGCAGCAGTTCGGCGTACTCGATGGACGGCGCGATCACTGGTCGTTCCCTTCGTCAGCCGGCTCAGCGGCGGGCACGAGCGGCGCAGGTGTCTCGACGTCGACCTCGGCCACGGCCGGTTCGACGGCGTCGTCGATCACGTCGACCAGCGGCTTCGGGAAGAAACCGATGACCAGGATCAACGCGATCAGCGGCGTGACGACGGTGATCTCGCGCGGCTTGAGATCGGGGGTGTCGGCCACCCCGGCGTGGACCGGCCCGGTCATCGTGCGCTGGTAGAGCCACAGGATGTAGATGGCCGCGAGCACGATGCCCACCGTGGCCACGACCGCCGCGGCGCGGTAGCGCTCGAACGTCCCGACGATCACCAGGAACTCGGACAGGAACGTGGACAGCGGCGGCAGCGCGAGTCCCGACAGGCCGGCGACGAGGAAGACCCCGGCCAGCTTCGGTGCCGGCTTCTGGATGCCGCCGTAGTCGGAGATCTGCCGCGAGCCGCGCCGGGAGATCATGAATCCGACCACGACGAACAGCGCGATCGTGGACAGCCCGTGGTTGACCATGTACAGCGTGGACCCGGTGGCGGCCGTGCCGGTGAAGGCGAAGATGCCCAGCACGATGAAGCCGAAATGCGAGATCGAGGTGTAGGCGATGAGGCGCTTGAGGTCGGTCTGCCCGATGGCCAGCAGTGCGCCGTAGACGATGCTGATGACCGCCAGCACGACGATGGCCGGCCCGAAGTCGCGGGCGGCGTCCGGGAAGAGCGGCACCGCCAGCGCGATCATGCCGAACGTGCCGACCTTGTCGACCACGCCGGAGAGGAAAGCGGCGTTGGACGGTGTGGCCTCGGCCGCGGCGTCGGGCAGCCACGTGTGGAACGGCCACAGCGGCGCCTTGATCGCGAAGGCGATCATGAAGCCGAGGAAGAGCCATCGCTGGGTCTCGACCGGAATGTCGAGCGCGACCAGGTCGGCCAGCAGGAACGACGGATTGCCGGCGTCGACCGACTGCACGTAGAGCCCGATGACGGCGGCCAGCATGACCAGTCCGCCGAAGAGGTTGTAGAGCAGGAACTTGATGGCGGCATACCGGCGCTGCGGCCCGCCGAACATCCCGATCATGAAATACAGCGGGATCAGCATCGCCTCGAACACGATGTAGAACAGCAGGACGTCCTTGGCCGCGAACGCCGCCACAGTCATGGCCTCGACCACCAGCAGCAGGGCGAACAGCGCCTTCGGGTCGCGCTGGTCCTGCTCGGCCTCCGGCCACATCGCCAGCAGCACGATCGGCGCGGCCACGGCCGTCAACCCGATGAGCGCCACGCCGATGCCGTCGACGCCCAGCGACCAGTACACCCCGAACGACTCGACCCAGGCGTACTCCTCGGTCAGCTGCGTGTGGGGCCCGCCGACGTCGAACTGGAGCAGGGCGACGACCGCCAGGACGAGCGTGACCAGCGACGCGGCGAGCGCCACCTGCTTGGCGAGGGTCCGCCGGCCGGTCGGCACCAGCGCCGTGAGGACACCGCCCAGCGCCGGAACGGCGATCAGCGTGGTCAACCAGGGGAAGGTCACGGGAGCCTCACCAGAAGCATGGCCACGACGACCACGCCGGCACCGGCGAGCATCGTCAGGGCGTAGGAGCGGACGAATCCGGTCTGCCAGCGTCGCCAGCGTGCCGACAATCCGGCCACGGCGGTCGCGGTGCCGATGACGGCGCCGTCGACGCCACGGCTGTCGGCGTAGACGAGGGACCGGGTCAGGTATTGCCCAGGGCGCATGAACACCGTCTCGTTGAACGCGTCGCCGTAGAGGTCGCGGCGCGCGGCGACGGTGAGCGGGTTGCCCTGGGGCGCCTCCACCGGGATCGGCCTGCGACCGTACATCAACCACCCGACAGCCACGCCGACGACGACCACGCCGAGGGTGATCGCGATAAGCGCCCAGACCGGGATGGGTGGTTCGTGGTGCTCCTCACCGGTGACCGGTCGCAGCCACGCCGAGACACCACCGGAGAGGTAGGCCAGCAGGAATCCGCCCACGACAGACAGCGCGCCGAGCACGATCAGCGGCACGGTCATCACCGCGGGCGACTCGTGGGGGTGGGCGTCGTCGGCCCACCGCTTCTTGCCCAGGAAGGTCATGAGCATCAGCCGCGTCATGTAGAACGCCGTGACGCCGGCGCCGATCAGCGCACAGAGCCCGATCAGCCAGTTCTCGGCGAAGGCCGCCTCGATGATCTTGTCCTTGGAGAAGAACCCGGCGAACGGCGGGATGCCGATGATGGCGAGGTAGCCCGCGGAGAACGTCAGGAACGTCACCGGCATGGCCGTGCGCAGCCCGCCGAAGCGGCGCATGTTGACCTCGTCGTTCATGCCGTGCATGACCGAACCCGCACCCAGGAACAGGTTGGCCTTGAAGAAGCCGTGGGTCAGCAGGTGGAAGATCGCGAACGCGTATCCGGCCGGCCCGAGTCCCGCGCCGAGCATCATGTAGCCGATCTGGCTCATGGTCGATCCGGCCAGGGCCTTCTTGATGTCGTCCTTGGCGCAACCGATGATCGCACCCATGAGAAGGGTGATGGTGCCGACGAGCACCACCGCGGTGCGGGCGTCGGGGGCGAGGTCGTAGATGGCCGCCGAGCGGACCACCAGGTAGACCCCGGCCGTGACCATCGTCGCGGCGTGGATCAGCGCCGACACCGGGGTCGGGCCCTCCATCGCGTCGAGCAGCCACGACTGCAGCGGGAACTGCGCGGACTTGCCGCAGGCCGCGAGCAGCAGGAACAGCCCGATCGCGTTCAGCCACCCGGTCGAGGCGCCCTGAGCGGAGTCGAACACGACATCGAAAGCAGAGGAGCCGAACACCACGACCATCGAGGCGATCGCGAGCACCATGCCGGTGTCGCCGACCCGGTTGACGACGAACGCCTTCTTCGCCGCCACCGCCGCCGAGGGCTTGTGCTGCCAGAACCCGATCAGGAGGTACGAGGCCAGGCCAACGCCCTCCCAGCCGACGAAAAGCACCAGGAAGTCGTTGGCGAGCACGAGCAGCAGCATCGCGGCCACGAACAGGTTGAGGTAGCCGAAGAAGCGGCGGCGCCGCTCGTCGTGCTCCATGTACCCGATCGAGTAGACGTGGATCAGCGACCCGACACCAGTGATGAGCAGCACGAACGCCATCGAGAGCTGGTCGAGCAGCAGGCCGACCTCGACGTGGTAGCCGCCGGCGTTGAACCAGTCCCACAGCGTCACCGAGGTGGCGCGCGAGGTGTCGTCCTCGCCGAGCATGGCGATCAGCAGGACGACCGCCACCACGAACGACAGGCACGACGCGACGGTGCCGACCAGGTGGCCGACCTTGTCGGTGCGCCGGCCGCCCAGCAGGAGGATCGCGGCACCGAGCAGCGGGAAGGCGATGAGCAGCCAGCTCAGCGAGAACACGCCGCTGGCGCTCGCCACGGCTTGCTCGACGCCGTGCCCGGCCTCGGCCGGCAGGGCGGCCAGGCCCAGTGTGGACGTCACGGTCACAGTCCTCTCACCACGTCGGTCCTGCCCGTCACAGCTTCAGCAGGCTGGCGTCGTCGACCGACGCGGACCTGCGGGTGCGGAAGATGGTCACGATGATCGCCAGGCCGATGACGACCTCGGCCGCGGCCACGACCATGACGAAGAACGCCACGATCTGCCCGTCGAGGTTGCCGTGCATGCGGGCGAAGGTCACGAACGCCAGGTTGGCGGCGTTGAGCATGAG
>DATCVR010000023.1:0-20898 GCA_036566745.1 Jiangellaceae bacterium
TGGTCGCCCGAGGGTCCCAGCGCGGACGACACCGGCACGTACCCCGCGCTGGCGAGCCAGACCGCGAAGTCGCCCGAGACCTCGCCCTTCGGGCCGGCCGCGCCGGTGAGGTGCCAGGGCAGGGCGCCGGAACCGCCCAGGTAGGAGATGCCGAACGAGCCGCGCCGCAACGCCGGGCTGCGCAGCTTGACCAGCTCGTCGTTGAGGACGTCGTAGCCGAGTGAGCGGTCGGCGGCGTGCGCGGCCAGCGTCTCGATGGTGTCGTGCCATGCGGTGGCGAGGATCTCCCTCCGGCAGTCGCGCAGGTCCGCTCCGACTCCGGTGGCGTCGAGCCGGTAGAGGTCGGCGTAGACCTCGCGCAGGTGGCGCATCGGCTCCAACCCGTCAGGGGTCGCGACCGGCACGGAGTGCACGATCGAGGTGAAGAAGTCGCGGAACGACGGCAGCCCGAGCCCGAGATCGCGCCCGCCCGCGGCGATCAGAGCGGCACCGGGATCGGCGGCGATGTCGAGGTCGCGCAGGCCTGCGGAGATCGCGTCACGATGCCGGGCGAGGTGATCCCGGCGGCGTTCCGGCAGGTCGGGACCCAGCCGGAGGAACCGCAGGCGCTGCTCGAGGGCCGCGTCCACGAGCGCCCGGGCCTCACGCACGTCGCCCGGATAGGCGTTGACCAGCGCATCGAGACAGGCATCCAGGCCCGCGACCGCGGATTCCGTATCGTCCGGTGGCGGCCCGAGCAGGACGATCCGGCCGGTCGCGGCTCCGGTGGCGGCGCCCGCGGCGTCGGTCTCGAAGGCCACGAGCTCGCCGCGACCGTCGAACACAGCGATGCCGTGGTCGTCGAGCGCGATCCGGAACGCGTCGATCAGCGGGTTGACCAGCGTGTCCACGAACGACGTGCGCGGATCGGCGGGGTCACCGAGCAGCTCGGTCACGGCCTGCCCGGAGTGCGGTGTGGCCGCCAGTGCCCTGACCTCGATGAGCGCCGTGGTGGTGGACGCTGCCGGAGGTCGTTCGGGCGGGCCGAGGCCGGGGCCGAGCGCCAGGATGAGCCGGAGCCGGGGATCGGTGCCGATCGCGTCGTGCAGCCGGAGGAGTGCGTCGGGCGCGCTCAGCGGGGGCCACGCTCGGAGCGGAGGACGCGCCCGGGTGCCTGGCGGACGCGGTCGATCTGGTGCCCGTCAGTTGTGATCCAGAACCGCCGCATCCAGCGCTGCCGTCCGGGCGCGCTGATCGGGGCGGCCGAGCCACGGCGGCCGTGGACGGTGGTGAGGTTGTCGACGAGGAGGATGTCGCCAGGGGCCAGCACCACCTCGACCGCGTCGCGGTTCAGCACCTCACGCATGCGTTCCAGCGCCGCGAGATACGGCTCGGGGTCGTCCGCCTCGACCTGGACGCGGGTGGTGTCGTCGTAGAAGCTGAGCCGGGCGACGCCGCCGTCCGGGGTGGCGTCGATCATCGGGGAGTCAGTCGGATCGGTGGTGCGTGGCACCCGCGGGTCGAACCGGATCGTGTAGACCGGCGCCGTCAGGAGCCGCCAGGTCTCGTCGTCGAAGTCGCCGCGGTCCACCGTCGAGGCGAAGGTGGGGATCTCCTCGGAGTTGCGCAGGCACTGCATCGAGAAGTACTGCGGCGCCGTCTCGGGATCCATGGCGCCGTCCACGTGGAAGCGGAATCCGGCCTGGCTCTGCGCGGTGTTGTCGACCGCGCCGGGCACCGAGAAGATGTCGTTCGCCAGCCGCCCGCCCTGGGTGTGGTCGCAGCCGAAGACCACCCCGGCCTGGGTTGCCACCAGCAGGTGGGCCAGGTCGTGGCTGCCGAGCCGGGCGTCCTCACGCGGCGCGATGGCCGAGGGCGTGCCAGGAAGGTCGTCGGGGAGCCCGAGACCGGTGACGTGGACCAGGTGCGACCGGTCCGCGATCGCCCGGCGGAGGTGCGCGAGGCCGGGCGAAGGGTCGGAGGGGCGGGAACCGAGCTCCCGCTCGACCCAGTCGACCACGGTGGCCTCGGAGGACGCGGCAGGGGGAAGGTCACGAGCCAGCCCGGCCAGGAGTTCGACCTCGGCGGAGGCCAGACGGACCGTGTCGAGCGCAGGTGCGGACAATCGTCATCCATTCATCGAATGCCGGGGCGGCGGGGAGCGCCGGCGCCGGGCGCGAGGACCCGGCACGCGGCACGATGCCGACGAGGACCGTCGGAGTGGGCTCGACGCGGACCACGCTGTCCTCGTGCGAGCCGGGCGGGGCCGGACAATCCGGCCGCCAGCACGTTCAAGATCTATCAGAGCGCTCGCTCGTGGCAAGGCCGGATCTCGCCATGTGAGGCCCGTGGGCGGCAGTAGGCGGCTGACCTGGGGTGCGGCGCCGCGGTCAGACGGGGCGCGGCGCCGCGATCAGACGTAGAAGCCGGTCTCGACCTCGCGCACGGGCTCGCCCGAGGGCCGGGGCGGCAGGTCGTCGACGATGAGCTCGCGGATCTGCTCGGGGGTCGGCTCGTCGTCGCCGGAGGTGATCCGCTGGCCCTGCCGGGCGATGGTCTGCTCGAGCAGCGTGCGCATGAACCGGCCGTTGCCGAAGCCGGGTCCGCGCTCCCAGTGCCCGCTGCGGTCGCGGAGCTCGTCCTCGACGCCCGGTCCGAGGACGAAGCCCGCCTCGCTCGCCACGACGCCGAAGATGGCGAGCAGCTCGTCGTCGGAGTAGTCGGGGAACCGGAGGCGGCGCGGAAAGCGCGAGGCGAGGCCGGAGTTCGCCTGGAGGAACCGGCGCATCTCGTGGTCGTACCCGGCGGCGATGACGACGAAGTCGTGGCGGTAGTTCTCCATCAGCGCCACCAGGGTGGTGACCGCCTCGTGGCCGAAGTCGCGCGGCGAGTCGAGTGGGGTCAGCGCGTACGCCTCGTCGATGAACAGGATGCCGCCGAGGGCCCGCTCGACCACGCTGTGGACCTTCGGCGCGGTCTGGCCGATGTACTCGCCCACGAGATCGCGCCGGCTGACCTCGACCAGATGGCCGGACGAGAGCAGGCCGAGGTCGGCGTAGATTTCCGAGATCAGCCGGGCCACCGTCGTCTTGGCGGTGCCCGGGTTGCCGGTGAAGACCATGTGGCGCGCCGGACCGGCGTAGGGGAGGTCGATCTCGCGGCGCAGCTTCTCCGCGCGGGCCTCGGCGGTGAGGAGGCGGACCTCGGCCTTGATCTCGTGGAGGCCGATCATGCGGGCCAGGCGCAGGGCGGGGTCGTCGGCGGGCTTGATCCGCACGCCGAAGCTGTCGGGGACGTCGTCGACCTGAAGACGGCGCATCTGGTCGCGGTCCGGATCGGTGGCGCCGTCCATCACTCGCTGCGCCTGCCGCCCGATGGCGCGGTCGAGCAGATGCCGGACGAGGCGCGCGTTCTCGCTTCCGGTGCCCCGGCCCGTGTCGGCGAGGAGTGCTGCCACCCGTTCGCTCACCCCGTCGTCGAGGTCGAGGCCGTACTCGGCCGCACGGAGCTCGAAGATGCGCAACAGCTCGGCGTGGGTGTAGTCGGGGAAGTCGATCTCGCGCTGGAACAGCGCGGCCAGGGCGGGCACGCGCTCGAGCTGGGCGCGGGTCTCGCGCGGCGGGCCGACGACCACGACGACGAGCTTCCGGGCCGCCGTCTTGAACCCGTCGACCAGGGTGACGACGGCCTCGCGGTCGTGGCCGCGGTCGTCGGGCCGCAGGAGGTGGAGGTCGTCGAGCAGGAGGACCCCGCCGGCCGCCGCGTCCAGGAGCTTGGTGACCTTGGCGGTGGGGTTGCCCGACGCCAGTTCCGTCGCGCTGCCCCGCACCACGTCCGCGCGGGTGATGGCCCCGGCGTCGGCGAGCGAGGTGGCCAGCCAGCTGGCGGCACGCGTCCGGCCGGTGCCGTGGTCGCCGAGGAAGAGCAGCCGCAGCGGTTCGGCGGCCGACCGGAGCCCGGCCCCGCGGCGGAGCACGTCGGTGCGTTGCTCGGCGATCACCGCGGTGAGCGCCCGGCCCACGGGATCGCGGCCCAGGACCGGGTCGAGCACTGTGACCGGCTTCGGCGGGGCGGCGAGAGTGCGCGTGCGCGGCGTGTGCCGCGACCGGACGTCGGTGAGGAAGCCGGTGACCGGCAGCCACGTCGTGCCGCTGGAGGGCAGGCCGGGCAGCCCGCGGATCGCACCGGCGAGGCGGTTGGCGGTGTCGAGCCAGGTCCGGCAGTGCCCGACCTGGCCCGCGTCCAGCAGGGCCGACAGCCAGGTGCGCACCTCCTGCTGCCACTGCCGTCGGTGGTCGTCGGTCGGGGCCGACCCGAACGCGGCCGTCAGCGCCTCGCGCTGGTGGTCGTCGACGAGGTCGGTCAGCGCCCGCGGGGGAGCGTCCAGCCCGGCGGCGCGCACGACGCGGGCCAGAGTCTGCTGGCTCGTCCAGCCCGGTTGCCGGACGTCACGTAGCGCGGTGTCGATCACGGCCAGTCGCTCGACCAGGTGACGGGTGAACGCGCGCGCGCCGCCCAGCTCGGGAATGACGGCCACGACGTGCGCGGGCGCCTGCGTCCGCCAGGCGGTGACCAGTTCGGCGACGGGCATGGTGAGGTCACCCGCGCGCATGGCCGGGTCGGCCGCACGGGACTGGTGCAGGTCGAGCAGGGCGTGCCGGCGGCGCTCGAGGGGTTCGATGCCCGCAAACACCTCGGTGCAGCGCTGGAGCAGCGCGAAGACCGTGCGCCGGCGCTCGGGGTCGTCCCCGGCCAGTTCGAGCGTGCTCCGTCCGGGCGGGCGGACACCGGGCGTCCACGCCGACCACGACGTGGGAGTGCGCCGGGGCGCGTTGGTGCTCGTCGACAGCCGCCGCCCGAGCAGCTCGACGACGATGTCGCCGCGGGTGCCGCTGGTGATCGCGGAGGCGCCGCAGAGCAGGATCAGGGTGCTCCAGAGCTCGCGGACGATGCTCGGCGCCGGGCTACGCAGCCACTGGCTCTCGAACTCGCCGTGGAACTCGGCGGCCGCCGGGCTCGCGAGCAGTCGCTCGATCCGCGCGTCGATCTCCTCGAACAACCCGTCGGGCACCCTCCAGGGGCCGGGTCCGCCGAGCAGGTCGAGGTAGGGCTCGTCGGTGAGTAGGAGTTCGAGGTGGTCGGGAATCTGCGGCACACCGTGGAAGGTGCACCGGGGCGCCACCCTGTGACCCGGTGTCCGGGCCGGAACTCAGTCGACTCGGCGGCGCTCCGGACGCAGCGGGACGACGTAGGCCAACTGCACCAGCGCCAGCGCGAACAGGATCGTCCACGAGGGCGTGAACGACCCGGTGGCGTCGCGCAGCGCGCCGAACCAGACCGGCCCCAGCGAGCCGAGTCCGTAGCTGAAGAGGAACGCCATGGCCGTCAGCCGGGCGGACGCTCCCGCGTCGGTGGAGTAGTCGACCAGGTAGACCAGGCCCAACCCGAAGCCGGCGCCGAGCCCCACCCCGATCAGCGCCATCCAGGCCCACGGCGCAGCGTCCGGTGCGAAGACGACTCCGCCCAGGCCGATCACCGTGGCCAGCGCACATGGTGCGACCAGGAGCCGGTTGTCGCGCACCCGGTCGGTGAGGATCGGCAGGATCACGCCGGTGACGCCCCCGGCCGCGGAGAAGACCGTGAGCAGAACCCCCGCGCTGGCCGCCGACCATCCGCGAGCCTCGTACGTGGACGGGATCCAGGCGGCCTGCGTGTAGAACTGCGTGGACTGGAGGAGCAGGTAGCCGACCACGAGCCACGCGGTGGCGTGCCGCCACGGCAGGGCGCGGCGCGCGGTCCGAGTGGCCGGGACGGGAGCCGGTGCCGACCGCACTACGGGCCGCCACATCGCCAGCCCGATCACCACCGGGATCGCCCACAGCACCAGCGACAGCCGCCACGACCCGAGGGCCACCGCCAGCGGCACGGCCAGCAGCGCCCCGAACGACGCGCTGAGGTTCATACCGCCCATATAGGTGCCGGTCATCAGCCCCGAGCGAGCCGGGTAGCGATGTTTCACCACGCTGGGCAGCAACGCACCGGAGATGGCGATGCCGGAGCCGATCAGCAGCGTGCCCGAGTACAGCACGACCAGCGCGAGCGTCCCCGTGCCACCGGCCACCCGCAGCAGCGATCCGGCGAGGAGGAGCACGACGGCGAGGTACACCGCGCGCTCCCGGCCGAAGCGGTGGCCCAGGCGATGCCCGACCGGCGCCAGCAGGCCCATGCACAGCACCGGCAGCGTCGTGATGAGGCCGGCCGTGACACCGGTCAGCCCGAGCTCGTCCTTCATCGCGGGGACCAGCGGCGGGACCGAGGTGATGGGCGCGCGCAGGTTGACCGCGACGGCGAGCACGGCCAGGGCGGCGAACACGCCGGGCCGAAGACGGCGCGGCATGGCAGGGGCGAGATCAACAGCAGTCGTCTGGGGCATAGCTGCTGACATTGTTGCAGCGGCCAACGATTTTCGCCCGAGGCGTCCGTCAGTCGGGCAGGACCTCGACCGGGTCGCCGACGCTGATCGTGCCGGTGCCGTCAGGGATCAGGTTGGTCCCGAACCACACCTTCCCGTCCCAGCGCCGATGGCGGGAGAGCGTGCGGATCGGCTCCTTGCCCTTGGCCAGGGTGTCGGGGTCGATGGTGGTCAGGACGCAACGGTCGCACGGCTTCGGGACGCGGAACTCGATCCCGCCGATGCGTAGCCGCCGCCAGTGGTCCTCGGCGAACGGCTCGTCGTGCTCGACGACCACGCTGGGCCGGAAGCGGCGCATGGGCAGCGGGCCGGCCGGCTCCTCGCCGCGGGTCAGCGCCTCCTCGACGATCCAGTCGTTGAGCTGACGCAGCGAGGCGGCGGAGGTGAGGAGTATCGGATAGCCGTCGGCGAAGCTCACGCGGTCGCCGGGCCGGGAGTAGTCGGGGTTGGTGGGGCGGCGGGTGGGATCGTCGAGCCAGACCAGCCGGACGTCGCGGTCGAGGAGCTTGCCGAACCACGCGTCGGCTCCGGGCCCGGCGGGGGTGGCACTGAGGTGGCTGCGCCAGACCCGGACCGGCACGAGGCCTTCGCGGGAGGTGGCGTCGACTTCGAGCGGCGCGGCGTGTGGACCCTCGAGCCGCAGCCGGCCCTCGCCGAGCGGCGTGGCGCGCACCCCGAGCAGCGCCGGCTGCACCCGGGCGGTGATCAGCGACCCCTCGACGTCGACGACCATCCAGCGACGGTCGTCGGCCAGGCCCCACGGCTGCACGCCGGCGCGCTGAACGCTGAATCCGCGCGTCGACTTGACCGGATAGATGTTCAGTTCGGCCACCTGCACCGCTTGAGCCTATCCGCCAGGTCCGGGTGGCCGGGCCTGCCCGGCGGGCGGCCGCCGCGATTCAGCCGCCGCGAGTCAACCGCCGTGGAGGTCGGTGTCGATGCGAACGTCGGCTCGCTCACGGGTGCGTTCGGCGGCGAAAAGAGCCTGCTCCTGGCGGGCCCAGCGCTCCCAGTGCGGCCGGAATCCATCGCCGTCGCGCTCGATGCCGCGAGTCATCCGGAGGTCGTGCGGCGCCTCCATCCAGACCAGGAACGACACATACGCGGCTCCCGGCGTGGACCCCGACCCGCACCCTTCGACGATCAGGATCGGCGCCTCGGGGACGTCGGCCCACTCGCGGTACTCGTCGCGCTCCCAGTCCCAGCGCCGATAGCGAGCCGGCCGGCCCATCGCGAGCGGCCGGAGGACGTTGTCGGCGATGGCGTCGGCGGCCTGGGCCAGACCGTCCCATCCCGGGTAGATGTCGTCCATGTGCACGACCGGCGCGCCGAGTCGTCCGGCCAGACCCGCGGCGAGGGTGGTCTTGCCGGAGCCTGCGGGACCGTCGACCGCGACCACGGTGGTCGTGCCTGCGCGGGGTGGCGCGGTCCGCACCTGGTCGGCGATCTCGTCGACGAGGCGTTCGGAGAACGGCTGGGCGTCTCCGGGGCCCGTGTCGTCCGGAGCGCCCGCGACACCGGGCGGTGGCTGGGCGCTCACAGGAACGTCTTGCCCTCGCCCCGGTACGACGGCGCTGCCTCGACGAGCCGCTCGCCCCGGACGAGATAGAACATGTCGAAGCGCTCGCTGAGTTCGCCGGCCTTGGCATGGCGGAACCAGACTCGGTCACCGATGGCCAGGCCGTCGGCGGCCGCGCCGACCAGGGGAGTCTGGGCCTCACCCGCGCCCTCGCGGCGGTCGAGCCGCAACCCTTCGGGGAGCCACGGCACTGGAAGCCGGTCGTCGCCCGCCGCGCCGCTGGCGACGTACCCGCCACCCAGCACGGTCACGACGCCGCGGCCGGGGCGGCGCACCACCGGGAGGGCGAAGAACGCTGCCGGACGGGGCGAGAACGCCGTGTAGCCGTCGAACAGCCGCGGAGCCAGCAAGCCGCTGCCGGCCGCGATCTCGGTGACGACCGGATCGGCGGCGTTCAGCTCGATCGAGCCGGTCCCGCCGGCGTTCACGAACTCGAGGTCGGCGATGTCGCGGACGGCGGCGACCGCGGCGGCCCGGCGCTTGACCAGCTCGCGCCAGGACATCCGCCGCATGGTCCGCACCGCCCGCCCGTAGGCGGCACGTCCGGGCGGGGCGTCCTGGACGCCGGCGATCTGCGCGTCGTAGGCCATCACGCCGACCAGCCGGAAGCCGGGCCGGGCCCGCACGGTGCGCGCGAGCGTCACGAGGTCGTCCGGCGAGTGCAGCGGCGAGCGCAGGGCACCTACCCGGACCCGGCCGCCGAGCGGACGCCAGGAGCAGTCGAGGTCGAGGCAGACCCGGATCTCGGTGCGGCCTTCGGTGGGCGCCACGGCGTCGATCAGATCGAGCTGCGCGACGTCGTCGACCATGATCGTGATGGTCTCGGACAACGACTCGTCGGAGGCCAGCCGCGCCAGCGACCGGCGGTCGGCGCTGGGGTAGCCGACCACGACGTCGTCGCTGATGTTCGTGCCGACCAGCCAGATCGCCTCGGGCAGGGTGAGCGCGAGGACACCGGCGAACCCGTCGCGGGCGAGCACGTCGCGCAACAGCCCGCGGTGCCGCACCGACTTGCTGGCCACCCTGATGGGCGTGCCACCGGCGCGGTGCAGGAGATCGGCGGCGTTGACGTCCCAGGCGTCGAGGTCGACCGCGGCCAGCGGAGCGTCGTAGCCCGACGTGGCGGTGTTCAGCCGGTGGCGCAGGTCGGCGCGCGAGCTGGCGACCGGCGGCTCGGCGCCGCTGGTGTCGGGCTGTGGATCGTTGACGAGGTCGTCCGGCACGGTGGTCTCCACAGGCGAATCCTTACCAGATGTCCGGGTCGAGGTCACGACCGTACCGGAGGGGCGCCCCGGGGTCGCGAGTGGCACCGCCGGCCGGGGACACCCGCCCGACGAGCCTGGTCCGGACGCCGCCCCGGCCTATCGTGGGACGCGTGACTCGCGAGGCACCCGACTGGTCCGCTCTGGCGGCATCGATCGAGGGCGAGGTCGTTCGGCCCGGCACGCCCGGCTACGACGACGCACGCCGTCCCGCCGTCCCCGCCCTCGACCAGCCCAGGCCCGCTGCCGTCCTCCGCTGCCAGGGTCCGGGCGACGTGGCGGCCGTCGTCGAGTTCGCCCGGCGGTTCGGTGTACCGGTCGCGGTCCGCAGCGGCGGTCACTGCTTCGGTGGCCGGTCGTCCACGCCGGGGATCGTCCTCGACGTCTCGGCCATGCGGTCGGTCGAGGCCGGGGGCGACGTCGCGACGATCGGCGGCGGCACCCGCCTCGGCGAGGTGTACGACACGCTGGCGGCGCGGGGCCGGACCGTCCCGGCCGGCTGCGGGCCCACCGTCGGGATCTCCGGGCTGACCCTCGGCGGAGGGCTGGGCATCCTCGGGCGGACCTACGGGCTGACCTGCGACAATCTGCTGGCCGCCGAGGTGGTGCTCGCCGACGGCCGGGTGGTCCGGTGCGACGACGAGCACGAGGCGGAGCTCTTCTGGGCGCTGCGCGGTGCCGGTGGTGGCGGCTTCGGAGTGGTGACGTCGATGGTCTTCCGGACCTTCCCCGCGCCCACGTCCACCGGCTTCCACCTGCGCTGGCCGTTCTCCAGTGCGGAGGCCGTGATCGCCGCCTGGCAGGCCTTCGCCCCGGCGGCGCCGGACGAACTGGCCGCGAGTCTGGTGGTGCGAGCACCGGCGGAGCGCGGCCGGGAGCCCACGGTCAACGTCTTCGGTGCGATGACCGGCCCCCGGTCGGACGCCGCCGGGCTGCTCGACGAGCTGGTCGCCCGAGTCGGTGTCGACCACGCCCACGAGGACCTGCGCGAGCAGCCGTACCGCGAGACGAAGCGGTTCCTGACCGAGGTCGGCGCGCGGTTCGAGGGCGGTCCGGTTCCCGGAACGGAGCCGGCGCCCGCGGGGCCAGCACCCGCGGAGGAGGGAGTTCCGTTCAGCAAGTCGGAGTACTTCCGGCGCGAGCTGCCGCCCGATGCGATCTCGGCCCTGGTCGCCGGGCTGGTGGCCGATCGGGTCGAGGGCGCCTCGCGCGAGCTCGACTTCTCGCCGTGGAGCGGTGCGTACAACCGCCGGGCCGAGGATGCCACGGCATTCGTCCACCGGCGCGAGTCGTTCCTGCTCAAACAGGCCGTGGTAGTCGAGCCGCAGCTTCCGGACGAGTCCCGGCGCGCGGAACGCGCGTGGCTACGGCAGTCGTGGGGGATCGCCCATACCTGGGGCACCGGCGGGGTGTACCCGAACTTCCCGGACCTCGAGCTCGCGGACTGGGCTCGGGCCTACCACGGGTCGAACGCGCGCCGACTGGCCCGGATCAAGGCGGCGTACGACCCGGACGGCTTCTTCGCAGGGCCGCAGTCGATCTCACCCGCGCCATGACGATCGTCGGGTGTCGGGCCGGCGTTCTAGGCTCGCTCCATGTCCAGGACTTTGGTGCTCGTCCGGCACGCCAAGGCGGCGTGGCCGGACCACGTCGCCGACCACGATCGCCCGCTGGCGCCCCGCGGCCGGCGCGACGCCCCGGCCATCGGGCACTGGCTGGCGGCCAACGACGTCGCGGCGCTGACCGCGGTCGTGTCCAGCGCGCGGCGCACGATCGAGACCTACGCACTGGTGGCGGCAGCGTGGCCGGAGGCGCCGGCGCCGGTCGTCACGGACGACGTCTACGCGGCCGGCGCGGGTGACCTGCTCGACGTCGTCCGCGGGCTCGACGAGTCGATCACCGGCGCGGTCGTCGTCGGCCACAACCCGGGCATCGGCACGCTGGCTGGCGTACTCGACGACGGATCGAGCGAGGTCGACGGCCGCGAGCGGATGCATCGGGAGTTCCCGACGTCCGCCGTGGCCGTCCTCGAGGTCGAGGGCCAGTGGGCCGATGTCGATCCCGGCACCGCGAGATTGATCGCGTTCGCCGTGCCGCGAGGCTGATCCGCGCTGGTCAGTGTGGCGGTGCCGGCACCGGTGGGGCCGGGGTGGTGACGCCGTCGGCGGCGTCGGCGGCCTCGATGTCGGCCCGGCTGATGCCCAGCAGGTAGAGCACGGCGTCGAGGAAGGGCACGTTGACCGCGGTGTCGGCCGCGCTGCGGACCACCGGCTTGGCGTTGAAGGCGATACCCAGCCCGGCCGTGGCGATCATGTCGAGGTCGTTGGCTCCGTCGCCCACCGCCACCGTCTGGCTCAGGGGCACTCCCGCGTCGGCGGCGAAGCGCTGGAGCGCGGCCGCCTTGCCCGCGCGGTCGAGGATCGGCCCGACCACGTCGCCGGTCAGCCGTCCGTCGACCACCTCGAGGGTGTTCGCGGTGGCGTAGTCGAGGTCGAGGTCGGCGGCGAGCGTGTCGGTGATCTGGGTGAACCCGCCGCTGACGATCGCGATGCGATAGTCGAGGCGCTTGAGTGTGCGGACGAGGGTGCGTGCGCCAGGCATCAGGGTGACCTCGGCGCGGACCTCGTCGATGACCGACTCCGGGAGGCCGGCCAGCGTGCTGACCCGCGCCCGCAGCGACTCGGCGAAGTCGAGCTCGCCGCGCATGGCCGCCTCGGTGACGGCCGCGACCTTGTCGAGGGCCCCGGCGCGCGCCGCCAGCATCTCGATGACCTCGCCCTGGACCAGCGTGGAGTCGACGTCCATGACCACGAGGCGCTTGGCCCGGCGCAGCAGTCCGGACGGCTGGACGGCCACGTCGACCGCCCAGTCGACGTCGGTGCGCAGCGCTTCGGCGGCGAGCTCCGCCTTGAGCCGGGCCGGCTCGGCACCGGATACCTCGAGCTCGATCGAGGTGATCGGGTAGGACGCCAGCCGCACGATCCGGTCGATGTTGGCCCCGGCGGCGGCGATCCGCGCGGCGATGGCCTCGATGGCGGCCGGCCGCAGCGGGTAGCCGAGGACCGTGACGTGGGCCCGCTGCGGCGCCCGGCGGTGGTCGCCGTGGCCCGCGCTGAGCTCGACCTCGAGGCCCAGCGGGTGAACGGCGGTGCCGACGGCGTGGCGCAGGACGTCGTCGTCGACCGCTGTGGGCGAGGTGACGAGCACCGCGAGGACGAGCCGACCACGCACGGTGACCTGCTCGACGTCGAGGACGTCGACGTCGAACCCGGCGAGGGCCGCGAACAGCCGCGCCGTGACGCCCGGCCGGTCGCGGCCGGTGACGGTGACCAGGAGGGTGCGTGCGGGGGCTGGCGAAGGGGAGGTCATGGCAGTGTCAGGCTATCGGCGCTGGTGCGTGGTCATCCGGCGAGGGCGTTGCAGGCCGCGGCGAGGGCATGGCGGGCCGCGCGTTCGAGCGGGGACAGCGCGGCACGACGCGATCCGGCGGCGTTCGCGGTGAGGGCGCCGCCGTCGTCGTCGAGGGCGAACCCCACCACGGCGAGGATGCGGCTGCTGCGGGCGGCGAGGGTCTGGGCGCGGGCGGGGAAGGTTCGCGGCAGGGGCTCGCCGGAGGTGGCGTTGCGGATGTCGTGCAGGAGCGCGGCCACCTCCGGGCGCCAGGCGGCGACGTCGAGCCGGGCGAGGGTGTCGCCGGCGTCGAGGAGCTCGGCGGCCAGAACCTTCTCGGCATCGGTGACGGGCTCACCGAGGGGCGGTGGGTTCGCCGGACGGCAGGTCCAGGTGACCAGGTGCCCCTGGTCGCCCGGCGGGCCGAACGCCTGGACGGACGGCACCAGCGCGAACGGCGCACCCACCGCGACGACTGCCTCACCGGCGTCGACGGCGTCGGCGTTGAGGTCGGGCGGCCCGCCCAGCCCGGACGGGTCGCCGGGCACTGGCAGCGCCACCCGGAGCGCGGTGACGCCGGCCTGGCGCAGGGCCTGGAGCGCGACGTCGAGGCTCACCGCCCCGGACGTAGCGGGGGCGTCCACGACGTCGTGCGGCTCGTCGTCGGCATAGACGCGGGCGATCACGTCGGGCAGCTCGACGTCGCCGCACAACCAGGCGCCGCCCCAGGTCGCGAGCCTGGCCGAGCGGGGGAGGTTCACCACGGACGACAGAGTAGGCGAACCACGGGGCGAGGTGGTCACGGCCGCGCCAGGGCAGCCGGATATGGTCAGCCGTGGATGGATCCGGCCGACGACGAGGAGCGGCGCCCCGCATGTCCGACGTGCTCGAGTTCGCCGACGTGACCCTCGTCCGTTCGGCCAGCAAACTCCTCGACGACGTCACCTGGTCGGTCGCCGACGGCGAGCGCTGGGTGATCCTCGGGCCCAACGGCGCAGGCAAGACCACCCTGTTGCAGATCGCCGCCACCCAGATGCATCCCACCTCCGGATACGCCGCCGTGCTGGGCGAGATGCTCGGTACCGTCGACGTGTTCGAGCTGCGGCCGCGGATCGGGCTGACCAGCGCGGCGCTGGCCGAGCGGATCCCGCGCGGCGAGTCCGTCCTCGACGTCGTGCGCACCGCCGCGTACGGCGTGCTGGGCCGCTGGCGGGAGTCCTACGAGGACCTCGACGACGACCGCGCCCGCGAGCTCCTCGACCGCCTGGGCATCGGGCACCTCGCCGGCCGGACGTTCGGCACCCTCTCCGAGGGCGAGCGCAAGCGCAGTCAGATCGCCCGCGCCCTGATGAGCGACCCCGAACTGCTCCTGCTCGACGAACCCACTGCCGGCCTCGACCTCGGCGGGCGCGAGACGCTCGTGGCGACCATGGGCGCCATCGCCTCCGACCCCGCGTCGCCGGCCATGGTGCTGGTCACCCACCACGTCGAGGAGATCCCGCCCGGGTTCGGTCACGTCCTCCTACTCAACGGCGGGCGCGTGGTGGCCGCCGGGCCCATCCACGACACCCTCACGGCCGACAACCTGGCCGCGTGCTTCGGCCTGCCACTGAGCGTGAGCCACGACAACGGCCGATGGATCGCCCGGGCCGCCGCGCCGTCGAGCTGATCACCAACGCTCCCGCGCAGCACGTAATCTGGAGCCATGCAGCCGTTCTTTGACTGGCTCGGGGATCACGCGTGGACGGCGTGGCTCGGCCTGGCGTTCCTGTTCGGCATCGTCGAGACCACCACGCTCGATCTCGTCTTCCTGATGCTCGCCGGTGGTGCGGCCAGCGGCGCGCTCGCCGCGGCGCTCGGCGCGCCCGTCCTGGTCCAGGCGATCGTGGCCATCGCGGCGAGCGTGGCCCTGCTCGGCGTGGTCCGGCCGATCGCCAAGCGCCACCTCCGCACCCCCGGCACCACCCGCACCGGCGCCGCCGCGCTGGTGGGGCGGCGTGGCGTCGTGGTCGAGGAGGTCGGCCCCGGTGGTGGGCGGATCAAGCTGGCGGGGGAGATCTGGACGGCCAGGACCTATGACGGGCTCTCGGTGCTCGAGCCCGGCACCAACGTCGACGTCGTCGAGATCCAGGGTGCTACGGCTCTGGTGTTCGACGCGGATTCGCCGTAGTAGGTTGGCGCGCACTCGATGATCTCGTGGGTGCGTGCCGCATCCGTCACCAGCTGAAGGGTCGTTCATGGAAGTCGGTCAGGCATTCATCCTCTTCGTGGTCTTCCTCCTCGCCGTATTCGTCCTCGTCACTCTCGCCAAGTCGGTGCGGATCGTGCCCCAGGCGCGGGCCGGAATCGTCGAGCGGCTGGGGCGTTACCAGCGCACTCTCGACCCGGGCCTGACCGTGGTCGTGCCGTTCATCGACCGCGTGCTGCCGCTGATCGACCTCCGCGAGCAGGTCGTGTCGTTCCCGCCTCAGCCGGTCATCACACAGGACAACCTCGTGGTCTCGATCGACACGGTCATCTACTACCAGGTCACCGACCCCAAGGCCGCCACGTACGAGATCGCCAATTACATCCAGGGCATCGAGCAGCTGACGGTCACCACGCTGCGTAACGTCATCGGTGGCATGGACCTCGAACGCACCCTCACCAGCCGCGAGGAGATCAACAACGCGCTGCGCGGGGTGCTCGACGAAGCCACCGGCAAGTGGGGCATCCGGGTCAACCGCGTCGAGCTCAAGGCCATCGACCCGCCGCCCTCCATCCAGGACTCGATGGAGAAGCAGATGCGCGCCGACCGCGACAAGCGCGCGGCGATCCTCAACGCCGAGGGCGTGCGCCAGTCACAGATCCTGACGGCCGAGGGGCAGAAGCAGGCCGCGATCCTCTCGGCCGAGGGTGACCGGCAGTCGGCGATCCTGCGCGCCGAGGCGGACAAGCAGGCCCAGATCCTTCGGGCCGACGGTGAGGCCAAGGCGATCGGTGCCGTCTTCGAGGCCATCCACCGCGGCAACCCCGACCAGAAGCTCCTGTCGTACCAGTACCTCCAGATGATGCCGCAGATCGCCCAGGGCGACGCCAACAAGCTGTGGATCATCCCCAGCGAGATCGGCGCGGCGCTCGAGGGCCTCGGATCGGCTGTGGGCAAGCTCGGTACGGGTGCCGGTCTGCCGGGGTTGCCGGCCGACTCTGCGGTCCCCACGACCAACTCCCACTCGAGCGCGGAGAGCGCGGTCGAGGAAGCCGCGGTCGAGGCCGTGGCCGAGAGCGACGCAGCCGTCGAGGCAGCCCAGGACGAGGTGCGGGCGGCGCTCGAAGCCGCCGAGGCCGCCTCGACCACGCCCGGCTCGGTCCCTCCGCCCCCAGCCCCTGAGCCTCCGCGCGGGTGAGTCTGCTCGAAGCCGCCGTCATCGTGGCGGCGGGCTTCGGGGCGGGCACGATCAACACCGTCGTCGGCTCGGGCACCCTGATCACGTTCCCCACGCTGGTCGCGCTCGGCTACCCGCCGGTCGTGGCGAACGTGTCGAACACGGTCGGCCTGGTGCCCGGGTCGGTGGCGGGCGCGTGGGGCTACCGTCGTGAGCTCGACGGACAACGCTCGCGACTGATCCGGCTCGGTGCGGCCTCGCTGCTCGGCGCCGTGGTGGGTGCGCTGGCCCTGCTGGTGGCGCCCGACGAGGTGTTCACCGCGGTCGTGCCGGTGCTGATCGTCGTGGCATGTGCCCTGGTGGCGATCCAGCCGTGGCTCGTCGGCAAGCTCAAGGACCGGCCGCGGCGCGAGCACGGCGGCGTCGGCGTGTGGCTGCTCGTATTCGCCACCGGCATCTACGGCGGGTACTTCGGCGCCGCCCAGGGCGTGCTGCTGATCGCGGTGCTCGGACTCGGGCTCGACGAGACGTTGCAGCGGGTCAACGCCGCGAAGAACGTGCTGGCCGGGCTGGTGAA
The DNA here is from genome assembly GCA_036566745.1 of Jiangellaceae bacterium. GTDB lineage: Bacteria > Actinomycetota > Actinomycetes > Jiangellales > Jiangellaceae > DATCVR01. The sequence continues at coordinate 16,625 of DATCVR010000023.1, forward strand.
CCTGGTCGCGAGCCTGGTGTTCGTGGTCGTGGCCGACATCGACTGGGTGGTGGCCGCGCTGATCGCCGCGGGTGCCCTGCTGGGTGGGCTGGCCGGCGCTCGCGTCGGGCGGAGGCTGGCGCCGCTCGCCCTGCGGGTCGTGGTGGTACTGGTCGGCGTGGTCGCTGTGGTGACGATGCTCTGGCCGTGAGCCGCCGGTCCCGGTGTCCCACGAGGTGGGCCGACCCGCGGCGTTTCGGTTGGCCGACGCCTTGCACCGATAGCGTGGACGAGTGCGGCTTCTTCCTGGTGTCGCGGCCCGGACGTGGCGAGAGCGCTGCGTCGAGCCGGCCGAGGCGGTCGCCCTGGTGCCGGCCGGAGCGAGGGTCTTCGTCGGTGGCGCCTGCGCCACGCCGCGCGCCTTGCTGCGCGCCCTCGAGGCCGACGCCGTGGCCCATCCCGGAGTCGAGTTGCTCCATGTCCTGGCCGATGTCCGTCCCGACCCCGGCGAACCGCCCTCGGTCCTGCGGCATCGCGTCCTCTACGTCGGCACCAACGTGGCCGACCTCGTCGCCGGCGGGACCATCGACTACGTGCCGCTCCCGCTGGCCGAGCTGCCGGCTCTGATGCGGTCCGGGCGGGTGCCCGTCGACGTCGCGCTCGTCCAGGTAGGCCCGCCAGACCTCGCCGGACGATGCTCGCTGGGCGTCTCCGTGGACGTGGCCCTGGCGGCGGTCCGGAAGGCGCGGACGGTGATCGCGGAGATCAACCCGGCGATGCCCGACACCGGCCCCCACAGCACGGTCCCCTTCGAACGCTTCGACGCCGTCGTCGAGGTCGAGCCGGTGGTCGCCGAGTACGTCCACCCCGACGCCGGCCCCGAGGGCGAGCGGATCGCCCGCTATGTTGCCCGGCTCGTCGACGACGGCGCGACCCTCCAGGCTGGGCTCGGCCGGATCCCGGACCGGGTGATGCGTTACCTCGACAACCGCCGCGACCTCGGGATCCACTCCGACGTGATCACCGACTCGGTGGTCGACCTCGTCCGCGACGGCACCGTCACGGGCGCGCGCAAGACGATGAGCCGCGGGCGGGTCGTCGCGAGCACCGCGCTGGGCACGAAACGCCTCTACCAGCTCATCGACGCCGATCCGCGGTTCGTCTTCCGACCCATCGACGAGGTCGCCGACTTCGACGTGGTCGCGGCCCAGCGCCGGATGGTGTCGATCACCCAGGCGTTCGCCGTCGACCTCACCGGGCAGGTCTGCGCCGAGGCCCGCGACGGCGCGGCGTTCGGCGGGGTCAGCGCGCAGGTGAGCTTCCACCGCGGCGCGGTGCGCTCACGCGGTGGGCGGGCGATCGTGTGCCTGGCCTCGCGGACCTCCGACGGAAGCCCGGCAATCGTGCCCGCTCTCTCCTCGGCCCAGCCCGTGACGATCCCGCGCTGGGACGCCCACTGGGTCGTCACCGAGTTCGGGGCCGTCTACCTGCACGGTTCCTCCCTGCGAGAGCGGGCCGTGGCGATGATCGAGATCGCCCATCCCGACGATCGCTCCCCGTTGCTCGCCGAGGCGGCCGCCCTCGGGCTGGTCCCTGCCCACCAGCGCCTGCGCAGCCGTCGCGCCTATCCCGTGGACGAGGAGCTGGAGGTGGCGCTGCACGACGAGTCGCGGGTGCTCATCCGCCCTACTCGCACCACGGACGCCCGCGCCGTCCAGGCGCTGTTCTACCGCCTGCGGCCCGAGGACGTCATGACGCGGTTCTTCCGGCGGCTGTCCTCCCTCACGCTGCGCCGGGCCGAGCACCTGTGCAGCGTGAACTACGAGGACGAGATGGCCCTGGCCGCCGTGGTCGGGACCCGCGAGACCGATCAGGTGGTCGGGATCGCCAGTTACGTCCGCGATCCGCAGACCGGGCTGGCCGACGTCGCGTACCTGGTCGACCCGGCCTGGCAGGGGCGGGGTCTCGGCACCGTCCTGCATGCCCGCACCATGGACTACGCGCGCCGACACGGCGTGCGAGGATTCACCGCCGACGTGTTGAAGGGGAACGACGCCATGCTCTCGATCTTCCGGGGTTCCTCCGGGGCGGTGGAGATCGTCGAGGAGGACGACCGGTACGAGGTCGTGCTGCGGTTCGAGGGATCGGGCGAGACGATCCGCGGGACGGTGCTGTAGGTGGCCCACATCGTCGAGGTCGACTCCGCCGACGACCCGCGCCTGGCCGATTACGTCTCGCTGCGCGACGTCCAGCTGCGGACCTCGGTCGAGGCCGAGCACGGACTGTTCCTCGCAGAGGGGGAGAAGGTGGTGCGGCGCGCGGTCGAGGCCGGTCACGCCGCTCGGTCGTTCCTGATGGCGCCGCGGTGGCTTCAGGCGCTGGAGGACGTGCTGGACAAGGCCGGCGACGTACCGTGCTTCCTCGCGGCTGAAAACGTGATCGAGCAGGTCACCGGCTTCCACGTCCATCGCGGCGCACTGGCGTCAATGCACCGGCGCGATCTCCCGAGCGTCGAGTCCGTGCTCGCCGAGGCCCGCCGCGTGGTCGTGCTCGAGGACCTGGTCGACCACACGAACGTCGGCGCGATCTTCCGGTGCGCCGCCGCACTGGGCTGGGACGCCGTGCTGCTGAGCCCGCGATGCGCCGATCCGCTGTACCGCCGGGCGGTGAAGGTGTCGATGGGCACCGTATTCTCGGTGCCGTACGCCCGGGTCGAGCGGTGGTACGACGGTCCGGGTGTCCTCAGGGACGCGGGGTTCGAGGTGTTGGCCATGACACCAGCCGCCGACGCCGTGGACCTGGCCGAGGTCGGTCCGGCGCAGCGACGCGCCCTGCTGGTCGGCGCCGAGGGCGACGGGCTCTCGCCCCGGTGGATGACCGAGGCGGATCGCCGGGTCCGGATCCCGATGGCGGCGGGCGTGGACTCGCTCAACGTGGCGGCGGCGACGGCCGTGGCCTGCTACGCCTTGGCCTGACCGCGCTCGGCCAGGTGATCGTTGGCGTGGGGTGGCCGCCCTGGCAGCCGAATCCTTCCAACGATCACCGGTCAGGCGCTGGCGGCTACCGCGAGTTCGCCCGCGAACACCGCCGCCTCGCAGCGCCGGCAGACGAACTCGTCGTCCGAGCCCTCGGGAACGTGGTCGAACTCGGCGTCGCGGCCGCAGACGTAGCACCAACTGATCAGCAAGGACATCGATCTCACACTCCCTCCCGTGGACGTCGATCCGAGCTTGCCACCGACCCCGGACAGAACCCCGCAGGCGCGCCGTCCGCCGGGGTTGCACTGGTCAGGACCGCTCTGACGAGGGATGATCGGCAGGAGCGACCCACGAGAACGGGGATGTCCATGCAGACGGTCTGGAAGGGCTCGATCTCCTTCGGCCTGGTGTCGATACCCGTGCGGCTGGTGTCGGCGACCCAGGAGAAGGACGTCAGCTTCCGCCAGGTTCACGCCGCCGATGGCGGGCGCATCCGCTACAAGCGGGTGTGCGAGGACGGCGGCCACGAGGTGGCCTACGCCGACATCGCCAAGGGGTACGAGCTGCCCGGCGGCGAGATGGTGGTGCTCACCGACGACGACCTCGCCGACCTGCCCGTGGCCTCGAACCACGCCGTCGAGGTGGTCGGCTTCGTGCCGTTCGAGCAGATCGACCCGACGTCGCTGTCGCGCGCCTACTACGTCGAGCCCACCGGCGACGCCAAGCCGTACGCCCTGCTCCGCGACGCGCTGGAGAAGTCCGGGCGGGTCGGCATGGTCAAGGTCGCGCTGCGCAACCGCGAGCGGCTGGCGGTGCTGCGCTCCCACGAGGGCGTGCTCGTAGTCCAGACCGTGTTGTGGCCCGACGAGATCCGCCGTCCCGACTTCGGCTTCCTCGACGACGACATCACGGTGCGCCCGCAGGAGATGGCGATGGCCGAGTCGTATATCGAGACCCTCGCGGGCGACTTCGAACCCGACGAGTTCGTCGACGGCTACCGCGAGGCCCTGCTCGAGGTGGTCCAGGCCAAGATCGACGGTGCGGAGATCACCGCCCCCGAAGAGGCCGCCCCCACCGAGGGCAAGGTGGTCGACCTGATGGAGGCGTTGCGCCGCAGCGTCGAGGAGGCCAAGAAGGGCCGCGAGGGCGGCGCCGACGAGGCGTCCAGTGGGACGTCCACGCGCAAGGCGCCCGCGAAGAAGTCCGCCGCCAAGAAGGCTCCGGCCAAGAAGGCTGCCAAGGCCCCGGCCAAGAAGGCCACTGCGCGCAAGCGCAAGTCCGCGTAGTACCAGGTCGGCCCGCCCGCCCGACGGCGCC
>DATCVR010000024.1:0-1767 GCA_036566745.1 Jiangellaceae bacterium
GCGGTCGCGGTCTGGGCCGAGGAGTCCGTCGAGGAGCTCGAGCAGATCGGACGCAGCGTCGACGACGTGGTCGCGACGGCCACCTTCGCCGAGAAGGAGCTGATCAAGACCTGGCAGCCGCTGGCCTTCGGGTTCGCTCGCCTGGTCCGTGAACGCAGCGCCGCCGTCGCCCCCGGCGGCTCCCGTGGAGGGGCCATCTCGACCCTCAGGCCCTGGAGCGCCTGAAACGGGCCAGTGACAGAATCGGGGCCATGACGTTGCCAGGCAAGGGCGAGCTGCTCCGGCTCGGCTTCAACGACCCGGACACGGCCCTGGCGGATCTGGCAGGTCTCGGCGCCGGCACCCATGAGCTGCTGGCGATCCTGGGCCAGGCGGCCGACCCCGACGCGGCGCTGGCCGGTCTGGTCATGCTCGCCGAGTCCCAGGGCGACGGCTTCGTCGAGGAGCTCGCCGGCGACGAGGGCACCGCGATGCGGCTGGTCTCGGTGCTCGGTGCCTCGCCCGCGCTGACCGACCACCTGGTCCGCCATCCCGGTCACTGGCGCGAGCTGGTCGATCCGACCCTCGGCACCACCCGGCCCGCTGCGTACGTCTTCCGGGCCTCGCTGCTCGAGGCCGTCGGCGCTAAGCCGGGTGACGAGAGCCCGGTGGCCACGGTCCCGGACGCGGAGGCGGTCGACGCCCTGCGCGTCGAGTACCGCCGGCTGCTGCTCCGGCTCGCCGCCCGCGATCTCGCGCACCACATGGGCGTCGACGACGTGGCAGCGGAGCTGTCCGACCTGGCCGCAGGCACCCTCGAGGCAGCACTCGCCATCGCCCGCGCAAGGGTCGGCGAGGACGCCCACCTGGTGGGGCTGGCGGTCATAGCGATGGGCAAGTGCGGTGGCCACGAGCTCAACTACGTCAGCGACGTGGACGTCGTCTTCGTGCACGAGCCCGCGCCGGGCGTGGCCGACGACGTCGCCGCCCGGATCGCGACCCAGCTCGCCTCGAACCTCATGCGGATCTGCTCGGAGCCCACGGCCGCCGGCTCGATCTGGCCGGTCGACGCCAACCTGCGCCCCGAGGGCACCCAGGGTCCGCTGACGCGCACGCTGGCCAGTCACCAGGCCTACTACGGGCGCTGGGCGAAGACGTGGGAGTTCCAGGCCCTGCTCAAGGCGCGCCCCGTCGCCGGTGATGCCGACCTCGGCCGCGCGTATCGCGAGATGGTCGATCCGCTGGTCTGGGGAGCGGTGGGCCGCGAAGGCTTCGTCGAGGACGTGCAGGCCATGCGTCGACGGGTGCTCGCGCACCTGCCTGCGCAGGAGGCCGAACGCCAGCTCAAGCTCGGCTCCGGTGGCCTGCGCGACGTCGAGTTCGCCGTGCAGCTGCTGCAGATGGTGCACGGGCGCGCCGACGAGACGATCCGCGACGGCGCGACCCTCAGCGCGCTCGCGCACCTCACCAGCACGGGCTACGTGGGGCGGGACGACGGAGCGGCCCTCCACGCGGCGTACGCGTTCCTGCGGCGGCTCGAGCACCGCATCCAGCTCTTCCAGCTGCGGCGAACGCACGTGGTGCCGGATGACGAGGAAGCGCTGCGCCGGCTGGGTCGATCGCTCGGGCACCGCAAGGACCCGGCAACGGAGCTGGAGAAGGAGTGGCGCGACCACCGTGCACTGGTGCGCCGCATGCACGAGAAGCTCTTCTACCGGCCGCTGCTCTCGGCGGTCTCGCGGCTGCCCGGCGAGGACGTCGTCCTCAGCCCCGAGGCGGCGAAGGCGC
>DATCVR010000025.1:0-4464 GCA_036566745.1 Jiangellaceae bacterium
CACCGGCTCGCGCACCATCAAGGCCACCGCTACGACCTACGGCAGCGGCACTGGTCAGCGCATCACCGAGGTCGGCCTGCTGAGCCTGCCGACGCAGAACGTCTACACCTCCGGCGACGCCTCCGCGAAGGTCCGCATCCAACTGTGGGTCACCGGTGGCGGCACCTGGAACCTGGACGAGTCGTGGATCTTCGACGCCGACAAGGGTGACCTCTCCGTCGTCGAGCCCGCCTCCGCATTGCGCCGGCTCAAGATCACTCCCGCTTCGGCCGACCGCCCGACGCAGACCTACACCGCCGAGAACGACGTCGCCGGCAACACCACCACTCGTGACATCAGCGGTGAGGCGATCGGCTGGTCCTCGCACAAGGTGGACCCGCGTGACGGGCAAGTGGCCATCTACGTGGCGACCCTGACCGACACCCCGAATCTGTCTGCCGAGGTCGAGTACTACCCGCGCTGGGATGTGTACGCCGCTCCGATCCAGACCGAGGAGGTCAGCGCGTGACGCCTCAGGTCAAGGTCGGCAACACGTGGCTCTCCGGCCTCGGCCCCTGGGGTGACCTCGAGATCGAACATCGCATGGTCGGCGGCTCCTGGGAGATGACGTGGGGCATGACCACCAAGCGCCGTCACCGCGATCTCATCCCTGATGCACCGGTCACCGCATGGCTAGGCCCGCGGCCGATCTGGCGCGGCACCCTGCGCGAGGCCGACTGGACCGAGGGCGAGTTCGCCGCCGACGGCCTGTGTCGCCAGGCCGAGATGGTCCCCTGCCTGACTCCTGCCGGCGCTACGACCAGCACCCCAGACACCGCCATCGACAACGGGATCACCAAGACCTGGCTCGGCTGGGGTCGCACCTCCTCCGTCTCCTCGGTGCCCCTGGTCGCGGGCGACACGACCGACAGCATGAACAGCCTCGACGACCTGCTCGACGCCCTTGGTGAAGACGAGGGTCGACGCTGGAGGGTCGACCCTTACGGCCTGGTTGCCAACCTTGCGCTCCCGACCGCAACCGCCCCGGCCGCTGGATTCTGGGACGTGCTCGTCGATGGCGACCGCATCGGCACCTCGGACGAGAAGCTCGCCGGCACCGTCGTCGCGCGCTATCTGGACTCAGCAGCCGGCGGCGCACGCAAGACAGTCGTTGTCGGAACCGCCCGCCCCGTCGTCAAGGTCGACCTGACCAACCGCGGACCCATCACCACCGCCAAGGCGACCACGACAGCGCAGACCATCCTCGACGCCTCTGCCGCACAGGTCGGCCTGCTGGGCACGTTCGAGGTGACCCGGAACCAGATCATCGGCCGGCCGAACTTGGCCATGGTCACCGCCTCACACCGCTTCCGGCTCCGCGGCCAGCATGATCCTTCGGGCCGTTCCGCCTCGCCGATCTGCACCGGGGATCAGTCGCGCTGGAGCGTCGCTGATGGCACCGTGCTGATCACCCCGCTCGGCGCACCTCAGCGCGACTTGGAGTCGATCATCGAGACGGCGGGGGTCGCAGCATGACCTTCGACGGGCGCGCGGATCGCGTCGGTCGCACGCAGACCTGGGTCGGGACCTTCACCAACGGCGCTGCCGGGTCAGGGGAGGCCTCCACGCTCCACGTCAGCACGGGCGGCTGGAGCGGCACCACGGGATCGCACACCGCCAACGACGGCTGGACGGGGATCATCTACACGGGACTGGGCCTATGGACCGTTCAGGAGACCGGGGTCTACGACTTCGACGCGTGCCGGATGTGGGCGACCGGGACCGGCCGCCGGCTGATGTTCTTCTGGATCAACCAGGCCACGCCCACGACCTCGAACGCCTACCGACGATTCGAGTGGCCATCCAACTCCGTCTCCATGCCGTCCTACCTAGACCTGAGCGCGGAACTGACCGCCGGGGACACGATCAAGTACGGCTGGTATCACACCCACTCTGACGTCCTGCTGGCCACCGCGACGGCCGGACCGATGTACGACGGTGTCAATCAGTCGAACTACTTCCAGATCACCCGGCGGGGATAGTCCGCAATCACATGACCCCGCCACGCCCCAGCGAGGCCCTTTCCCGGAAGGTCCGCCATGACCGATGCCCCAACGCTGGGTGAAGCGATCCGCCGTCTGGCGGACATCACCGTCCAGTTGACCGATATCACCCAGCAGTTGCGCACCGACTTCGTGCGCAAGGAGACCTACGAGGCTCGGAGTGCGGCCACCCGCGTCGAACTCGACAACATCGCCGGTGACATCACCGAACTGAAGAAGGACCAGGCCTGGCGCCGGTCTACGTCGGTGGCTGTTGCGATCGCGGGTATCGGCTGGTTCTTGACCATCGTCGGGCTCATAGTCGCCGTAGTGATGAAGGTGTGAAACGCCAATGAGACTGTTCCCTTCGACGCCTCCCGACATCTCTGCTCGCGCGGTACGACGCGTGTGGATCGTCTTCGGGGTCATCGTCACCGTCTTCGCTCTAGGCGGGATTATCTGGCTGGTCCGCGTCTCTGGCGAGAACGCGACTCAGGCCGACGCCATAGAGCGGCTCGAGTCTGAGCGCTCGAAACTGAGCGAGCGCCTCGACAATGAAGAGGCGGACTCCGCCAAGCTGAAGAAGGGCTCTGTGGCGCTGGCCGAACAGGTCGAGCGCCTCGGCGGCAAGCCCGTGGTCGACCCCGCCAATCCGTCGGCGCCCCCTGTCGCGCTCGGCCCGACGAATGCTCAGGTGCGGGCCGCGATCAAGGTGATCTGCGCTGGCGAGCAGCCCCTGTGCTCTCCGACGCAGGCTCAGGTCAAGGCGGCTCTTACTGCGATCTGCGGCGGTGACTGCCGGGGCAAGGACGCCGAGCCTCCCGAAGATGGCCGTGACGGCAACGACGGGCAGGACGGACCGGGGGCGACCGACGCGCAGATTGACGCCGCAGTGGCGCGCGTCTGCGCCGATGACGGCTGCCGCGGACCCGGGCCGACCGACCAGCAGGTTGACGAGCGGATTGCCGCTCACTGCGCCGATGGCGGGTGTAAGGGCGACGACGGCGACAAGGGCGAGCCTGGCAGCGTCACGCCGGGCGACTACACCTGTCCGGACGGCGAGTGGATCACCGCGATCCACGCGGTCGAGGGCGGCGCCATGACCGTCGACTGCGCCCCACTCATCGGGCGCGGCGACTGACCATGTCCGATCAACGTCCCGACGACCACGGTCGTCCGGGCGTGACTCGGGACATGCCCTGCCTCCACTGCGGCCACCCTGCGCACCCCATCGAGGCGTGCGACCGCTGCCCCTGCCAGCACCACCACTGACGTCGGCCCTCGCGCTCCGGGATGTACGCGGGGGTCGACACCTACATCCCGAACATCCCTAGGAGGCCGTGATGGCTGTAGCACCCGTGGATGCCCCGTACATCCCCGCGAAGTACCAAGGCGCCAAGCAGACGCCGACGCTGAGTGTCATCCACTCGACCGTCGGTCCGACCAAGGCAGGCTCGGCCCGCGCCATTGCGCGCTACGGCCAGAACCCGTCCAGCCCGTCCTCATGGCACTACGCCATTGACACCGCCGAGGTCATCCAGTCCGTCCATGACCACACGGTGGCCTACCACTGCGGCTTCAACTCCGACTCGCTGGCCTACGAGATGTGCGACAACCCCTCGCGCTTGACCGCGATCCGCTGGCTGGGTCGAGACCACAAGGCGATGCTCGACCGCACCGCTCGCACCGTCGCGCGCAATCACGCCGCCTACGGCATCCCGGTCCGGTTCCTCACCGACGACCAGCTGCGCGCCTGGAATGCGAACGGTCGCAAAGCCAAGGACGGCGGCATCACCACCCACGCGCAGATGTCTCGCGTCTTCAAACGCTCGACTCACTGGGACCCGGGCAAGTGGCCTGCGGACAAGTTCCTGACCCTGGTCAAGAAGTACCACGCCGCCCTCACCGCCCCGCCGTCCCCGCCCGCCACCACGCACACCCGCTGGGCGATCCGCGAGACCGGCGTGCACAAGACTCCCGGCGGCACGCTCGTCCGGAAGATCCCCGCGGGCTACTCCTTCCGGGTGATCGACGGCTCCGGCTCGGGCATGAATGGCTGGGTCCAGACCTCCGCGGGCAACTGGGTGCTCGGCGCCGACGCCACCATCTGGGACCCTGCCCTGCCGGTGCGGTTCTCCGTGGCCGACTGGAACGTCGAGAACAAGGGTGACGCCGACGCAGCACTGGACCGCGCCGAGGTCATCAAGCTCTGCGCCGACCGCAAGCCGACCTACTTCTGCCTTCAGGAGGTCTACCGGGTCGACCTGTCGGACATCCCCGGCTACCAGACCTACCAGGCCTCCGAGGGCTACTCGGTCGACTCGGAGAACCGCGCGCAGGCCATCCTGATTCGCGACGACGTGGCCCTGAAGATCATGCAGGCCCTCCAGATGGAGGAGGAGTGGACCGGCCCGAAGATGGGGCTCGAGAAGGAGCCGCGCGT
>DATCVR010000026.1:0-1541 GCA_036566745.1 Jiangellaceae bacterium
ACCTACGGCCTGAACACCTGGCTGCCGAAGATCATGGAGGACAACGGCTACGGCAAGGGGTACGCCCTCACCTTCCTGCTGGTGCTCAACGGTGGCGCCATCTTCGGTGGCCTCCTCGCCTCGTACGTAGCCGACCGCACCGGCGCCAAGAAGGTGGTCTCGACGACCTTCGTGCTCGCCGCCCTGATGCTGTTGCTGCTGCCCCTCGGGCTGCCGCTCGCCGTCCTGTTCCCGGCGGTCGCGATCGCCGGCGTCGGCACGATCGGTACGCAGGTGCTCATCTATGGGCTCGTCGCCAACTACTACCCGACTCGGGCTCGCGGCGCGGGCGTCGCGTGGTGCGCCGGGTTCGGCCGTTTGGGCGGGATCGTCGGACCGATCATCGGCGGGGCACTGGTCGCTGCCGGGGTCGGGGGCACCACGGCCTTCCAGATCTTCGCGGGCGTCGCGCTGCTCGGTTCCGTCGTGGCTGTGGCGGTGCCGCGGTCCCCCGAGGAGACCGTCGTGAGCGTCACGCTCGACGACGGCGTACCGGCCTGAAGGGGGCCTAGGGTGTGACCGTGCTCATAGAACGAGCTGGGTGTGTCGGTCGCGAGGACGAGCTCGTCGAGCTCACCTCGCGGCTGGCCATCACCCGCACCTCCGGCTCCGCCGCCGTACTCGTCCTCGGCGACCCGGGGCTGGGGAAGACCGCGCTGCTGCGCGGCCTGGCGGACCGGGTCGCGACGCCGGCGCTGAGGGCCCGCGCCGGCGCGTGGGAGCAGGACTCGCCCGGAGCGGTGCTGCGCCAGCTGCTCGGTGAGGCTCCGCCGGCCGACCCGGTCGCCGCGGCCGATGCCCTGGTCGCGCGAGCCCTGGCCGTGTGCGCCGACGAGCCCGGACTGATTCTGGTCGACGATGCCGACCTCGCCGACTCGCTCTCGCTGCAGGCGATCGCTTCCGCGCTGCGCCGGCACCGCGACGCACCGGTGCTCGTGGTGCTCGCCGCCACCCGCAGCACCGCGGTCCTCGGCGAGATCGCCGAAGAGACCGTACGCATCGAGGGGCTGGACGCGGCGGCGATCGGTGAGCTCGCCTCGCTGCGCGGACGGGTCCTGCACCCGTCGATGGCCGAGGTCCTCACCCGCCACACGGCGGGCAGCCCGCGCGACGCGGTCGCGCTGCTCGACGAGCTCCCGCCGACCCGCTGGGCACGGCCCGACACCCAGCTGCCCGCACCGGTGCACGTACGCGACGAGGTCCAGCTCGCCCTCGCTGGCTGCGGTGCCGCCGGACGAGCGCTCGCCGAGGCCTACGCGATCCTGGGAGAGGACGCGTCGCTTGGCCAGGCTGCGGCTCTCGCCGGGCTCGAGGACCCGCTCTCCGCGGTCGACGCCCTGGCCTCGGCCGGGCTCGTCGACACCACCCGCGACCACCGCCCCCGATGGCGTACGCCATTGGTCGGCGTCGCCGTGCTGGCCACGATGGGCGCTCGCCGGGCCGCCGACGCGCACCAGCGCGCCGCCGCGATCGTCGACGACGAGGTCCGCCGGGCCCGGCAC
>DATCVR010000027.1:0-10023 GCA_036566745.1 Jiangellaceae bacterium
CTCCCGACGCGAGGTCCCCGGCTCCCCGTACGCCTACGCCGCCTCCCCCGCGCAGCTCGCCGCCGACGTCGACATCCTGGTCCTCGCCACCTCCGGCGGCAGCGGTACGCAGCACCTCGTCGACCGCAAGGTGCTCGAGGCGCTCGGGCCCGAGGGCTACCTCATCAACATCGCGCGTGGCTCCGTGGTCGACCAGGATGCACTGGTCGAGCTGCTCCTCGAGGGTGGCATCGCCGGCGCCGGCCTCGACGTCTACACCGAGGAGCCCGCGGTCCCCGCGGAGCTGATGGACCTCGACAACGTGGTGCTCCTCCCGCACCTGGCCAGCGGCACAGTCGAGACGCGTGCCGCCATGGAGCAGCTGACCCTCGACAACCTCGACCGCTGGCTCGCCGACGGCACCGTCCTCACTCCGGTGCCGGAGATGTCGAACTGACGGTCATGGTGTCGCGGGGCTGAAGGCGCGACGTACCTCCGTCAGGTCCCACCCGGGCGTCGGGACGCTCGCCCGCAGCCGGCGGGTGTAGTCGTGCTGCGGCGCATCCAGCACATCGGTCGTCGTCCCACGTTCGACGACGGCGCCGTGCTGCATCACCACCACGGTCTCGGTGAGCTGACGCACGACGGCCAGGTCGTGGCTGATCAGCACATAGGTGATCGACAGCCGCTCCCGCAGATCGCTGAGCAGATTGAGCACCTGCGCCTGGATGGACACGTCGAGCGCGGCGACCGACTCATCGAGGATCAGGACGTCCGGCTCTGCCGCGAGCGCCCGCGCGATCGCCACCCGTTGGCGCTGACCGCCGGAGAGCGCTCGCGGCAGGGCACGACCTTGGCGTTCGTCGAGACCCACCATCTCTATCAGCTCGCCCACGCGCGCAGTCCGCGCCGACGAGGTCCGCTCGCGCTGGTGGAGGCGCAGCACCTCCTCGATCGCGCGGTCGACCGGTTGCCGTGGGTCCAGGCTGGAGTAGGGGTCCTGGAAGACGATCTGCACCTCGGCGCCGCGCCGGCGGCGCTCGGCGCCACCGCGCGCCGGCGCCGTACGGTCTCGACCGCAGGCGCGGATCGTGCCGGCCGACGGCAGCTCCTGGCCGGTGATCATGTTCGCGACCGTGGTCTTCCCGGATCCGGACTCGCCGACGATCCCGAGCGATCCTCCCCGACGTACCGTGAAGGAGACGTCCTCGACGGCGACCACCTCTCCGAACACCTTGCGCAGGCCGGTGACTGCCAGGGCCGGTTCCGCCTCAGTGGTCTCGTACGCCTCAGACATGGGTGCTTCCTCCCAGGACTCCACGAAGCTCCTCTGCGCGTGCGCACCGCACGGCACCGCCGTCTAGGTCGACCAACGCCGGGGCGGAGGAGACGCAGACGTCGTGCTTGTGCGGACAGCGACCGGCGAAGGCGCACGCGTCGGCCGGCGCCTGGAGCGCCGACAGCGGACGCCCCGGGACCGCCGTAAGCCGGGGCATCGCGCGGTCCAGCAGCGGCCGCGCCGCGCCGAGGGCGGCGGTGTAGGGGTGGAGCGGGTCGTCGTGAAGCCTTCCCGACTGGCGGACCTCGACGATCTCGCCGGCGTACATGACCCCGGTGCGGTCGCAGACCGCCGCGGCCAGATCCAGGTCGTGGGTGATGAACAGCAGCGACAGACCGAGGTCCTGGCGCAGCTCGTCGAGCAAGCCCATGATCTCGGCCTGCGTCGTCACGTCCAGCGCAGTGGTCGGCTCGTCGGCGAGCAGCAGTCGGGGTTCGGTGAGCAGCGCGCTGGCGATCATCACCCGCTGAAGCAGCCCGCCGGACAGCTCGTGCGGATACTGCTCCAAACGTCTCTCCCCGTCCGAGATCCCTAGCTTCGCGAGCATCGCGACCGCTCGGCGAGCCGCCTCCCGCCGCTTGACCCCGCGGTTCGTACGCAGCACCTCGGTCATGAAGTCGCCGACCTGGCGCACCGGGTTGATGTGCACCCGCGGGTCCTGGAAGACGACGGAGACCTCGGCGCGGTAGGCGCGTAGGGCGGCACCGGATAGGGCCTCCACATCCTGGCCTGCGAACCGGATCGAACCACGCCGGCGTGCCCCCGCGGGCAACAGCCGATCGATCGCCCGCACGGTCATCGACTTGCCCGAGCCCGACTCTCCCACGAGGCCGACCGCCTCCCCGGCAGCCACCGTGAACGACACGTCGCGCAGCACCGAGCGGTGGACGCCTCCCACGAGCAGGTCCAGGCCCAGCCCGTCGACCTCCAACAGCGGGCCATGATGGGTCGCGCTCATCGGCCACCCTCCTTCCCGGCCCGCTCGAGGAGCCGCTCGCCGAGCAGGTTCATGGCCACGACGACCACGACGATGCAGACGCCCGCAACGAGAGCGGGCATCGGGTAGCCGAGAAGGATGCCCGACTGGTTCTCCGAGATCATCACGCCCCAGTCCGGGTTCGGCGGCTGGACGCCGATACCGAGGTACGAGATGACCGCCAGGTCGAGGACTGCATAGCCGAACAGGATCGACGCCTGCGCCACCATGAACGGGAACACGTTGGGCAGCAGGTGCCGTACGCAGATCGCGGTCGCGCCCAGACCTTGCACCTCGAGGGCGGTGATGTAGGGCTGGCTGCGCTCCTTGAGCATCGCGCTGCGCAACAGCCGCGCGACGAAGGGCGTGTACGCCACCGCCATCGCGAGCACCGCCGCCCACAGGCCTGCACCGAAGACTGCCGCCGTGAGCGCCGCCAGCAGCACACCGGGGAACGCAAACAGGATATCCAGGCCCGCCGACACCGTCGTGTCGACCGCTCCCCCGCGCCACGCGGAGGCAAGACCGAGCACCGAACCCACCAGCATGCAGAGGACCACGATGAGCAGCGGCCCGAGCAGCGAGGACCGCGCGCCGGCCAGGACCCGGGACAGCACGTCCCGGCCCTGGACGTCGAGACCGAGCAGGTGCCCCTCCCCCGGACCGATCCACGCCTGCGCCAGGTCGGCCTGGTTCGGGTCGTGTGGCGTGAGCACCGGCCCGATGATGCCGATCATGGCGGCGAGCCCGACCACGACGACGCAGACCCACACAGTCGCGCCGAGACGGGCACGGCGACGGGTCGCCGTCGTGCCGGCGGCGGGGGCGGTGGCGACGGCGCTCATGAGGCCCTCGCTCCGAGCTTGACGCGGGGGTCGAGCACCGCGTACATCGCGTCGACCACGACGTTGACGATCACGAACGCCACCACGAGCACGAGCGAGATGCCCTGCACGACGGCGATGTCCTTACCCTGGGCCGACTTCACGAGGTACTGCCCCAGGCCGTTGAGGCCGAAGGATGTCTCGACCACGGACGAGATCGCGATGAGGCTCGCGATCGTCACGCCGGTCACCGTGGTGATCGGGATCGCGGCGTTGCGCAGCACGTGGCGGGTGACGACGAGGTGCTGCGGGATTCCGCGGCTGATCGCCGTCTGGACGTGCTCACGCTCCACCTCCTCGCGGATCGCGGTGCGGGTCACTCGCGCCACGACCGCCACTGATGACAGCGCGAGCGCGACCGCCGGCAGGGTGAGGTGCTCGAGGTGGCCGAGGAAGCCCTCGCCGA
Source organism: Jiangellaceae bacterium (assembly GCA_036566745.1). Lineage (GTDB taxonomy): Bacteria > Actinomycetota > Actinomycetes > Jiangellales > Jiangellaceae > DATCVR01. The sequence continues at coordinate 3,585 of DATCVR010000027.1, forward strand.
CCCCGATCGTCGGGAACCAGCCGAGCGACACCGCGAAGACCGCGATCAGCACGATGGCCGCGACGAAGGCCGGCACGGCGGCGGCCATCGAGGAGATGACCAGCACCGAGGAGTCGATCCACCCCGGCCGAAGCCCGGCGAGCAGGCCGAGACCGATGCCGAGGACCACGATGATGACGGCGGCGTAGAGCACCAGGCTGAGCGTGATCCAAGCGCGGTCCGCGATGAGCGAGGAGACGTCCTGGTGCAGCGGGATCGACACGCCCAGGTCGCCCCGGAGAGCCCCGGAGAGCCAGTGCCAATACTGCGCGAGGAACGGCTCGTCGAGATGGTATCGCCGCTCGAGCACCGCCTGCGCTTCAGCGGAGAGCGACTTGCCCCCGGAGAGCGCGGCGAGCGGGTTGCCCGGCGCGACGTACGTCGCTGCGAAGATCGCGAAGCTGGCCACCAGGAGTGTCACCCCCAGCATCGCGAGTCGGCGCATCAGGTATCCGATCCGCATGGTCATCGGGCTCCCAGGTGGTTGGCCCAGGGCGCCGACATGTAGGCGAACGACGACACTGCTCCGGTCAGCTCGCTGTTGGTCACGAGCACCGAGTTCGGCTGGGCGGTCGGGATCCATGGCAGCAGCTCCATGGTGCGCTGCTGCGCCTCGATGACGAGCTTCGCCCGGGCCTCCACGTCCTCGGTGCCGCGCGCCTCCTCCATCAGCGAGGTGATCTCCGGGTCGTCGAAGCCCGAGTAGTTCTGCGCACCGTCGGGCAGGACGACCGTCGCGGAGAGCGCGGCGGGGTCGGCATAGTCGCCGTAGGTCACCGTCGGGAACGCATCCACCCCCTCGCGCGCCTTCGGGTCGATGAAGAAGTTGATGAATGCATCGGCCGAGACCGACTTGAACTCCACCTCGAGGCCGATCTTCTCGCCCGCCGTCTTGAAGGCTCCGGCCTCGTAGGCGATGTCCGGGATCGCCGAGGACATGCCGATCGTGACGGTCTTGCCCGCCGCCCCGGCCTCCTCGATCAGCTTCTTCGCCTGGTCGATGTCCTGCTCGAGCACCGGACTGTCCTTGTACGCCGCCTGGTAGGTCTCGCTCGCCGAGGCGAAGGTGCCCGGGTTGACGAGCCAGCGCGCGTCCTCGGCCGCACCGTGGAACACGTTCTCGACGATGCCCTTGCGGTCGAGAGCAAGTGACAGCGCCTGGCGGACCTTGACGTCACCGAGCGTGCCGTCCAGGTCGCTGATCACCAGCGCGGCGGTCGCGTAGCCGGGACCCTGCGTGACGGTGACGGCCTTGTTGCCCTCCAGCACCGGCAGCGTCGAGATCGCCGGCGGGTACGTCCCACCGATCTCGCCCGCGATCAGCGAGGACGTCAGTGCCGCTTCGTCGACGACACCCTTGAGGGTGATCTTCGCGACCCGCGGATCGGCCTCACCCCAGTAATCGTCGTTGGGTACCGCGACAACCCCGCTCGCCGGCGACCAGGAGTCGAGCTCGTAGGCACCCGTGCACATCGCGCCACCAGTCGTGGTGCCGTAGGCGGCAGCCTTGGCCTCGACGTACTTCTTCTGCACGATGATGCCGGGGAGCGAGGCGAGCTCGCCGTCGAGCCAGTAGTCGGGCTGGGTCAGCGTGACGGTGACCTGGCGGTCGCCGGTCGCCTCGATCGTGTCGACCCGGACGAGGGAGTCGGCGTAGAACCCGCCGAGCTCGGGGTCGCGATGACGCTCGAGGCTGTAGACGACGTCCTCGGCGGTGACCGGGCTGTTGTCCCAGAACTTCGCGTCCGGGTTGATGTCGAAGACCAGCGTCTTGTCGTCCGTGCGCGAGAACGAGGCGAGCCCGTCGGTGATCGTGCCGTCCGGCGCGGTGCGGAGCAGCGACTCACACATCAGGGTGAGCGCGGTGTTGTCCGGGTAGTCGAAGGCGTAGAGGGGATCGATCGTCTGGACGTCGCGGTAGACCGCCCAGGTGATCGGGTCGGCGTCAGCGGTCGCGGCGGTCGTCGTCGGTTGGAGGTGGCTCGCGGTCGTCGAGGACGTCGAGTTGTCGGCCGATCGCCCACAACCGACGATCGCAGTGCAGGTGAGGAACAGCGCGGTGATGCGCGTGAGGTTGCGTCGGTTCACAAGGATCTCCTTGGGACGGTGCTGTCAGCGGGGGCTGCATGGGTGATGTCCGAGATCGGGCTCATGAGTCGAACCCCAGTCCGAGGCGGTCGAGCAGGCGGAGCCAGGCATTGCGGTGACCGGCTCGCGCGTCGGCGCGCGCGAGCGACCAGCGGGTCAGCTGGATGCCGATCCACGCGATCGGCTCCGGCGGGAACGGCAGCGGCCGCTTCCGAACGAGTGCGAGCCGAGTGCGCTCGGTGTCCTCCCCAGCCAGCAGGTCGAGCATCACGTCGGCACCGAACCGGGTGGCACCGACACCGAGGCCGGTGAAGCCGAGGGCGTAGGCGACGCGGCCGCCGAACGCGGTGCCGAAGAAGGCGCAGAACCGCGTGCAGGTGTCGATCGCCCCACCCCACCGGTGGCTGAAGCGGACGCCGGCCAACTGGGGGAAGGTCTCGAAGAACTGCCGGGCGAGGACGTCGAAGGTCTCCTGTCGCTGGTCGTACGACGCCCGGACCCGCCGCCCGTAGTGGTAGATCGCGTCGTAGCCGCCCCAGAGGATCCGGTTGTCCGCGGTCAGGCGGTAGTAGTGGAACTGGTTGCTGCAGTCGGAGAGGCCCTGCCGGTTGCTCCAGCCGATCGACGCGAGCTGCTCGTCGGTGAGCGGCTCGGTCATGAGGACGTAGTCGTAGACCGGGACCGTCGCCAGCCGGAGCCGGCGCAGCAGCGGGCGGTAGGCGTTGGTGCCGAGCGCGACCTGCTGCGCATGGATCGTGCCGTGGTTGGTGTGTACTGCGATCTGCCCGCCGGCCCGGCGGATCCGCTCGACCGGCGTGCCTTCGACGATACGCACACCGAGCCGCTCGGCCGCGGCGGCCAGACCCCAGACCAGACGGGCTGGATCGACGGTCGCGCAGCTGTCCTTGTTCCACAATCCGGCTAGGTACGTCGGCGAGTCGACCTCCGCACGGACGGCGGCCCCGTCGAGGAAGACCGCGCTCTCGCCCTCGGCCTCGGCCCGGAGGTCCTCGACCTCGTGCGGTCGGGTGGCGACGGCGAGCTGCCCGGTCCGGCGGAAGTCGCAGTCGATGCCGTAGCGCCGCAAGGTCACCTCGATGTCGTCGAGGTTGGCCAGGCCGAGCTCCTCGAGCCGGGCGGCCTCGTCGGGCCAACGGGTGCGGCCGTTGGCCTCACCATGGGTCAGGCTCGCCTCACAGAAGCCTCCGTTGCGACCGCTCGCGGCGCCACCGATCCGGTCCGCCTCGACCAGGACGACATCTCGTCTGGGGTCACGCTCCTTGGCTCGAAGCGCCGTCCACAGACCGGAGTAGCCGCCACCGACGACCGCCAGATCGCAGCTCTGGTCGCCGGCCAGTGGCGGTCGGGCCGCCGGTCGGTCCGGGTCGTCGAGCCAGAATGGGAGCGGCTTCGCGGACGCGAGAGCGTCGCGGACGTGGCTCGCCGTCATCGGGCGTACACCCGCTCCCCACCCACGAAGGTCTGCTCGACATGGGTGTCCCAGATGTCCGAGGCCGGACCGTCGAACGGGTCCCGGTCGAGCACTACCAGGTCGGCCAGGTTGCCGACGGTGATGGTGCCGGTGTCATCGAGGTGGTTCACGTACGCCGTGCCGGAGGTGTACGCCGCCAACGCGCTGCCGAGGTCGATCCGCTCCTCGGCATAGAAGACCGGGTGGTCAGTGTCGGGCTCGACCCGGTTCACCGCGACGTGGATGCCGCGGATGGGGTCGGCGCTGCTGACGGGCCAGTCGCTGCCGGCGGCGAGCACGGCGCCACTGCGCAGCAGCGAACCGAACGGGTACTGCCACGCGGAGCGCTCCGGGCCCAGGAACGGGATGGTGAGCTCGTCCATCTGCGGCTCATGGGCGGCCCACAGCGCCTGGATGTTGGCGGTCACGCCGAGCCTACGAAAGCGGGCGACATCCTCGGGATGCACGATCTGCAGGTGCGCCAGGTGGTGCCGGCCGTCGGTGAAGCCGTTCTTGTCGCGGGCCACCTCGATGGCGTCGAGCGCCTCGCGGACGGCGCGGTCGCCGAGCGCGTGGAAGTGGACCTGGAAGCCGTGCGCGTCGAGCGCGGTGACGTGCTCCTTGAGCGCCTCGGGGTCGACGAACGACAGTCCGCGGTGGTCGCCCGCATCGCGGCAGCCGCAGCCCGAGCCGTACGGACTGATCATCGCGGCCGTGTGGTTCTCAGCGATGCCGTCCTGCATGATCTTGACGCTCGTGGCCCGGAAACTGCCGCGGGTCATCGCCTCGCGAGCCGCCAGCAGATCCTCGATCTGCTCGGCACCGCGGTCCCGGCTCCACCAGAGCGCGCCGACGACGCGGGCGGTCAGCAGGTCGGCGTCGAGCGCGTCGGCGTACGCCGTCGAGGTGTCGCTGATGACCGGATTGATGCCGATCAACGCGTCCTGCCAGGCGGTGATGCCGAGCGAGTGCAGCATCCCTTGGGCACGCAGCAGGCCGGCGAGCTTCTCCTCACGGGTGGTCTCCGGCACGACGGCGGCAACGAGATGCATCGCGCCCTCCTGCAGCAGGCCGGTGGGGACGCCGTCTGCGTCGCGCTCGATCCGGCCGTCGACCGGATCGGGGGTACGAGGGTCGATGCCGGCGAGCTCGAGCGCACGGCTGTTGGCCAAGCCGCCGTGGTGGTCGCGGTTGGCCAGGTAGACCGGACGGTCGGGGACGATCTCATCGAGGAAGGCTCGGTCGGGGGCGCCGCCCGGGAAGCTCTCCATAGACCAGCCGCCACCGGTGATCCAGGGCCGGTCGGGGTTCGCGGCGGCATACGACGCGATCCGGCTGCGGTACTCCTCGACATCGACCGTCTCGGTGAGGTCGCACTGCCCGAGCTCGACGCCGGCACCGACGGGATGCACGTGGGCGTCCTGGAAACCCGGGACGAGCATACGGCCACGGAGTTCGACGACCTCGGTGGCGGGACCCACGAGCTCGCTCAGCTCGTCGTGCCCGACCCCGACGATCCGCTCGCCCCGTACGGCGACCGCGGTCGCACGGCTGCGGGCGGTGTTTCCGAGATGGACGGGGCCACCGGCGAACAGAAGATCTACGTACGGGGTCAAGGGGTTCCTCCAGCGGGCGCGGCCTGCCTCGGTGTGGTCAGGATCACTCGAGTCGGTACGCTAGATCCGTGACAACAGTGTTGTCAACGGTGTTGACAGCACTGTGACTGGGTAGGATCGTCCAGACTTGAGGAGGTCACGATGAGTGCCGTCACCCGCCGCTCGAAGGAGCGCGTCGCGCTGGACCGCGAGGCGATCCTCGCGACGGCGACCGAGCTCGCCGCCAACGGAGAGGCGATCACGTTCCGCAGCCTGGGCACCGCCCTCGGCGCTGACCCGACGGCGATCTATCGACGCTTCCGCGACAAGGACGAGCTGATGGCGGCGCTTCTCGACGGTCTGATCGCGGCATCCATGGTCCGCGTCGACCGGGGCGCGTCGTGGCGCGACCAGCTGCGCGACGGTGCCGTGTGCACCATCGACACGTTCAGCGCCCACCCGCAGATCGGCGCAGAGGCCACTGCCATCTCCACCGGAGGTCCCGGGGAGCTCGCGGTGATCGACTGGATCCTGGACCAGCTGGCCCGCGCCGGGCTCGACAAGCAGCAGGTCGTGCGCTGCTACGCCGCCTACTCCAGCTACGTGCTGGCGGCCGCCGCCACCTTGTCCGAACAGCGACTGCAGGAGCTGGCAGGCGTCCCACCCACCAGTTGGGTGGGCGACCTACGAGCGGTGGACCCGGTGCGACACCCGTCGCTCGCCGCAGTGCTCCCCGAGCTCCTCGTGCTCACCCCTCGCGAGGTCTTCCTCGACGGCATCGACGTCCTGCTCGACTCCTTCGAGGCGATCGTCGGCCGTCACTGAATCAGAGCCGTGCTCACTCCGGTGCCGGAGGTCGCTCCTCGGGGCGCAGCGCGATCTCGGTGATGCGGTTGCCGTTCCGGGCGGTCACCTCCAAGGTGCCGTCCGGAAGGGCCAGCACCTCCCCGACCTGTGGGATGTGCCCCAGCCGCGCGATGAGATAGCCCGCTACGGTCTCGTAGGCACCGTCCTCGAGCTCGATGCCGGTGGTGTCCGCGAAGTCCTCGATCGTCATCGCGCCGTCGATGCGGGACAGGTCACCGTGGTCGCGGATGCGGGCCTCGCCGTGGTCGTACTCGTCACGGATGTCGCCGATCATCTCCTCGACGAGATCCTCGAGGGTCACGATGCCGTCGGTGCCGCCGTACTCGTCCACGACCATCGCCAGGTGGGTGCCGCCCTCGCGCATCGTGGCGACCGACGG
>DATCVR010000028.1:0-1773 GCA_036566745.1 Jiangellaceae bacterium
GGCCGTGGACAACGCCCGCGGCCAGGGTCGCGGCGGCCGTGGTGGTCCCGGTGGTCTGGGTGACCTGGCCGGCTTCGGAGTCCTCGGCGGCGAGCTCGCCCAGGTCCTCCCGGCCGTGTGGCAGCTCGCCACCTCCGGCACAGACGCCCAGCGCCAGGCCGCCGCCGATGTCCTCGCCGACACCCGGCGCAAGCTCTACGGCATCCTCGCGGCCGGCGACGACGAACACACCGTCACCGCCGAGCAGATCGACGAGGTCGAGGAGTCCGAGGACGGCGAGCCCGGCCCCGACCCGAAGCCCTGATGTCCCCCTGGGGAGACTTCCCCAATCAAAAGCAGGTTCCCCACGCTCCGGAGCGTGGGGAACCTGCTCGTTTGTGGGGGAGTTTCCATGTCGGTGGGGAAGTTCGACGGGCCAGTTGCCATCCACATGCCGTGCTCGGGGCCGGGTTGTCCACAGGCCTCTGATTCGCGCTTCTGTCGGAGCGGCCCGTGCGCTGATGCTGTCGCCATGAGGTCACTGCGCCAGATCACCAAGAAGGCCGGGTTCTTCACGCGCACCGAAGCCCTGGCCGCCGGCTGCACCATCAACGACATCCGTACGGCGGTGCGCCTCGGCGAATGGCTCCGCCTACGCAAGGGCGCCTACGTCTTCGCCGACGAGTGGGCGCCGCTCGAGCCCACCACGCGACACTGGCTCCGTACACGGGCGGCTGTCAGCACCCTCGGTGCCAACGTCGCCGTCAGCCACGCGAGTGGGGTGATCGCGCATGCGATCGACGACTGGCGGTTGGACCTGACCCGGATCCACGTGACCCGACTCGACGGCCGTTCGGGACGGATCATCGGCGATGTCGTGCAGCACGAACGGGGCAAGGGCGACCTCGAGCTCCGCACCGTCGCCGGCATCCGGGTGCTCGAGCCGCAGCGGTGCGTGCTCGAGGCGGCCGTTCACCTCGACCCGGAGGCAGCCTTCTGTCTCTTGGAGTCCGGGCTGCGCTCGAGACAGTTCGATCGCACCGACCTGGAGACCGCCTACGCCGCACTGCACGCTCGGCATCGGATGGGCCGGCTCCAACCCCTGGTCGCCTTCGCCGGATCGCAGTCGGGATCGGTGGCCGAGTCACGCGCATCTTGGCTCTTCGACCAGGCCGGCCTTCCGCGGCCGGAGCAGCAGTGGGAGGTGCGCCGTCCGGACGGCAGCCTCGTCGGCGTGGTCGACTGGGTCTGGCACGAGTGGCGGCTGATCGTCGAGTTCGACGGCAAGGTGAAGTACTCCGGCAAGTTCGGCCAGACCGGCACCGACGCCCTCTTCGCCGAGAAGAGACGTGAGGACGAGATCCGTGAGCTCACCGGCTATCGCATCATCCGGTTGACCTGGGAAGACCTCGAGAATCCCGCGAGGACGATCGCGCGCATCCGCGCGATGTCCCGCGCCGCGAGCTGATGCCCACTCACGCGAAGACTTCCCCACTCCCGCGGAGGTTCCCCACACTCCGGAGCGTGGGGAACCTTCACACGAGTGGGGAAGTGTGCGGAGGAGTGGGGAGGTCGTGCGCCGGTCAGAGGGCGTCGAGGTGGCTGGCCAGGTGGCGGTGTCCGACGGCCTCGTAGCCGACGATGGTGACGACCGGCGCGAGGGCGACGACGACGAGGCACCAGGCCACCGGCACGCCCGCGATCGCCATCGCGACGCTCGCGACGAGCACGGCCACGGTGAGGGCGACCAGGAGGATGTGGAACGGGTCGATGACGTGCATGAACATGTTGTAG
>DATCVR010000029.1:0-6087 GCA_036566745.1 Jiangellaceae bacterium
CTCGCGACTGAGGGCTGCCGGTGCGCGAGTATCTCCTCACCTTCTTCGTCGCCGCCTCGGTCACGTACCTGATGGTCGGTTTCGCCGGGCGCCTGGCGCACTGGGTCGGAGCCGTGTATCCCACCCGCGACCGCGACGTCCACCGGGCCCCGGTGCCCCGCCTCGGTGGCACTGCCATGCTGGCCGGGATGCTCGCCGCGATGCTGGTGGCGAGCTACTTGCCGCGGCTGCGGGGCGTGTTCGAGGAGTACTCCGACGCGCGCGCGCTCATCACGGCCGCGGTGGTCATCTGCCTGGTCGGGGTGGCTGACGACATCTGGGACATCTCCGCCCTGGCGAAGCTCGCCGGCCAGCTGCTCGCTGCCGGGTTGCTGGTGCTGCAGGGCGTCCAGCTGACGTGGATCCAGCTGCCGGGCGGCGCGTTCATCTTCGACCCGCAGCAGGGCGCACTGCTGACGGTGGTGCTGGTCGTGGGCGTGGCCAACGCCGTCAACTTCATCGACGGGCTGGACGGGCTGGCGGCCGGTGCGATCGGCATCGGCGCCGCGGCGTTCTTCTCCTACGCCTACCTCACCGTCGAGGAGGGGTTCAGCCGGATGACCACGCCGGCGCTGATCGCCGTGGTGCTCATGGGCATCTGCGCGGGCTTCCTGCCGCACAACGTCCACCCGGCCAAGATCTTCATGGGCGACTCCGGCTCGCTGCTGATCGGCCTGCTGCTGGTGGCGGCGTCGATCAGCCTCACCGGCAAGTACCCGAGCCGCGAGGTGGACGAGTCCAGCTTCCTGCTCACGCTGCTGCCGCTGATCCTGCCCCTGGCGGTCATCGTGCTGCCGTTGCTCGACATGACGCTCGCGGTCATCCGCCGCACGCGGGCCGGGCGCGCGCCCTGGGCGCCGGACAAGCAGCACCTCCACCACCGGCTGCTCGAGATCGGCCATTCGCATCGCCGGGCGGTGTTCATCATGTGGCTGTGGGCTGCCCTGGTGTCGTTCGGGGTGGTCGTGATCGCCCTCATCGGGGGCTGGACGACGTACGCGCTGGTCGCCGTCGCGGTGCTGGCGGCAGTGGCGTTCACCACCGGTCGTCCGCGCCGGCTCCTGCGCCGCAGCACCGTCTGACGGATCCGCTCTCACCGGGGACACCACCAGGCATCTGAGCGCTTCACCATGGCTGTAGGCCTGGTGGCGTGGGTGATCGCCTGCTGAACGTGATCATTTTGGGTCGGCGCCGGGGTGGCACGTACGCTGGGCGGAGCGTTGTCCCAGCTCACGTGAGGATTCCATGGCTGCCGCGCCCGCTTCTTCGTCGTTTCTCACCCCCATGCGCCGGGTGTTGCTCGTGGCCGGGATCGGCCTTACCGTCCTGGTGCCGGTGGCGACCCTCGCCGGGTGGCTGATCGGGGGCTCCGACGTCGGTCTTGGTGTCCTGCTCGGCCTCGCTCTGCCGGGCGCGTTCTTCGGCCTCACGGTGATCGTGGGGGTGCTCGCCGCCAAGCTCGACAACGGCCCATTCGTGGGGGTGGTCATGGCATCGTGGCTGGTCAAGGTGGTTGCGCTGCTCGTGGTCATGGCGCTGATCAAGGACGCCACGTTCTACTCCAAGCCCGCCTTCATCGCCGCGTTCATCGTCGGCGTCGCGGGCTGGCTGACCGCCGAGGTCGTCGTCGTGCTCCGCACCCGGGTGACCTATGTGGAGGTATCAGGGGGTGCGTGACGGAGCACTGGTACAGCTTTGGTATCGTCGGGGTACACGATGAACGACGAGCCGAACGAAACCCCTGGTGGGGAGTCGATTGTCTGGTCGATCGTGGGAACCCTGTTAGCAGGTCCGGCACTGTACGGGCTCATCGGCTTCGGGGTGGACAAGCTCGCTGACGTCTCGGTCGGAGTGCCGATCGGCATCGTCGTCGGGTTCGTCCTGTCGGGCTACATCATCTACATGCGGTACGGCCGGGACTGACCCGTCCCCGACCTGGGAGTGCACCCTGAGTACGCTCACGACGACGACGATCCTCGCCGCCGAGGGTGGCGGGGAGTTCCATGTCCCCTCGCTCGACGAATTCTTCCCCGGCGAGATCCTCTTCACCGGCACGCCATTCGCCATGACGCGCATCAACCTCGTCCAGTTCGTGCTGGTCGCAGCGGTGATGACGTTCTTCCTGATCGCCTTCCGCAAGCCCCAGATCGTTCCCCGGGGTGCGCAGAACCTGGGTGAGGTCGCCATCGACTTCGTCCAGACCCAGATCATCGACTCGGTGATGGGTGTCAAGGGCCGCAAGTATCTGCCCTACCTCGTCACGCTGTTCTTCTTCGTTCTCGCGCTCAACCTCGGCGGCGTCACGCCCTTCATGAACATCGCCGGCTCCAGCCTCATCGCGGTGCCGATGTTCCTGGCGATCCTCTCGTGGATCGTGTTCAACGTCGCCGGCGTCAAGAAGCACGGGCTCGGGCGCTACCTGAAGGACAACCTGTTCATGCCGGGCGTGCCCAAGGGCATCTACGTCCTGCTGACACCGATCGAACTCATCTCGACGTTCGTCCTGCGCCCCATCACGCTGACGATCCGTCTGTGGGCCAACATGCTCGCCGGGCACTTCATGCTGGTGCTGTTCATGTCCGGCGCCACCTACCTGCTGTTCCACGCCGACGCGATCCTCAAGCCGTTCGGTCTGGTCTCGGCGGCCATGGGCTTCGCGATCACCGCGTTCGAGATCCTCGTCGCCGTTCTGCAGGCCTACATCTTCACGCTGCTCACCGCCCTGTACATCGCAGGCGCGGAGAGCGAACACCACTGACGTGTCACCGACGTCCGGGCACGGCGCCCGGACGCCAACAGAAAGGGAAATTTCCGTGGAGATCCTCGCTGAGCTCAACGGCAACGTCGCCTCCATCGGTTACGGCCTCGCTGCGATCGGCCCCGGCATCGGCCTGGGCATCCTGATCGGCAAGGCTCTGGAGGGCATGGCCCGCCAGCCCGAGGTCACCGGCGTGCTGCGCACCAACATGTTCATCGGTATCGCGCTGGTCGAAGCGCTGGCCCTCATCGGTATCGTCACCGGCTTCCTCTTCCTTGGCGAATGATGTCCGACGTCATCCGCGCCTCTGAAGAAGGAGCACCCGAGGGGGTCGCGCTCTTCATCCCCCCGCTGAACGAGGTCATCTGGTCGGCGATCTTCTTCGGCATCCTCTTCTTCATGTTCTGGAAGCTCGTGCTTCCGAGCATGAAGAAGGCGCTGGGCGAGCGTTCCGAGGGCATCGAGGCGAAGCTCGAGAAGGCCGAGGCCGACCGGGCCGAGGCCCAGGCACTGCTCGAGCAGTACCGCGAGCAGCTCGCCGAGGCCCGCGCCGACGCCGCCCAGATCCGCACCGACGCCCAGGCCGAGCGGCAGTCCATCGTCGCCGAGGCCCGTGCCGAGGCGCAGCAGGCGGCCGCGGCGGTCAACGAGCGGGCCCAGGCCCAGCTCGCGGCCGAGGCAGCCCAGGTGCGCCAGACGCTCTCGCGTGACGTCGGCCGACTCGCCACCGAGCTGGCCGAGAAGATCGTGGGCGAGTCGCTGGACGGGTCGCGGGTCGGCGCGACGGTCGATCGGTTCATCGCCGACCTCGAGGCCTCGGCCGAGGCGATCTCCTCCGCCGAGGACGGCAATGGATCAGGCAGTTCGCTGCAGGGGCAGGAGACACGCTGATGCTGGGTTCGAGCCGGACCTCCCTCGCCGCCGCCCGCGACGAGCTCGCCCGCACGGTCGCCGACACCGACCCGGCCGCGATCGCCACGCTGTCCAGCGAGCTGCTGGCCGTGTCGAGCGCGATCGCCGGTTCGTCGGCGCTGCGCAGTGCACTCTCGGACTCCGGCACGGCCTCTGCTGATCGCACCTCACTGGCCAGGTCGGTGTTCGAGGGCAAGGTCGGCGCGACCACCCTCGAGATCGTCGCCGACATCGCCGCGCGCCGCTGGACCAGCGGCCGTGACCTGGTCGACGGCATCGAGGCCCTCGGGTTCGAGGCCGCGTTGATCGAGGCCGAGCGGACCGGTCGCCTCGACACCGTCGAGGACGAGCTGTTCCGCGTCGATCGACTGGTCGCCGGCGACGACGACCTCCGCCACACCCTCTCCGACGTGGCGATCACCGACGACACCAAGGCGGCGCTGATCGAGGACATCCTCGGCGGCAAGGCCGACGACCGCACGGTCCGGCTGGTGCGCCACGTCGTGGCCCATCCGCGTGGCCGGCGGCTCGGCGATGCGCTGTCCGACCTCGTCGCGCAGTCGGCACGCCGGCGCGAGCGGCTGGTGGCCAACGTGCGGGTCGCCGAGGCGCTGACCCAGGAACAGCACAGCCGGCTCGCCGCGGCGCTCGGCCAGATCTACCGCAACGAGGTCGACCTCCAGATCGAGATCGACCCCGAGGTGCTCGGCGGTGCGGTGGTCACGGTCGGCGACGAGGTGATCGACGGCAGCGTCGCACGACGGATCGAGCAGGTCCGTCGCACTCTCGGAGCTCCACGGTAGCCAGTGAAGAAGCCGAGCGCGGCCACCGCGATCAGGCGCCCGAACACACACTCACGGATGTTGAAGACAGAGAGCAGGGACGAAAGATGGCGGAGCTGACGATCCGGCCGGAGGAGATCCGGGACGCGATCGAGCGACACGTCCAGTCGTACACGCCGGAGGCCTCTCGTGAAGAGGTCGGCCGCGTGGTCGACGCCGGCGACGGCATCGCTCACGTCGAGGGTTTGCACTCGGCGATGGCCAACGAGCTGCTGGAATTCGAAGACGGCACGCTCGGCTTGGCCCTGAACCTCGACGTCCGCGAGATCGGCGTCGTCGTCCTCGGTGAGTTCGCCGGCATCGAGGAGGGCCAGACGGTCAAGCGCACCGGCGAGGTCCTGTCCGTGCCGGTGGGCGACGCCTTCCTCGGCCGGGTCATCGACCCGCTGGGCACGCCGCTCGACGGCCTGGGCGAGATCGAGGCCGAGGCGCGGCGTGCGCTCGAGCTGCAGGCGCCGTCGGTCATCCAGCGCCAGAAGGTCTCCGAGCCGATGCAGACCGGCATCAAGGCCATCGACGCGATGACCCCGATCGGTCGCGGCCAGCGCCAGCTGATCATCGGCGACCGCCAGACCGGCAAGACCACGGTGGCGATCGACACGATCATCAACCAGCGCGACAACTGGAAGTCCGGCGACCCCAAGAAGCAGGTCCGCTGCATCTATGTGGCGACCGGCCAGAAGGGCTCGACCATCGCGGGCGTGCGCCAGCAGCTCGACGAGGCCGGCGCGCTCGAGTACACCACCATCGTGGCGGCCCCGGCGTCCGACGCCGCGGGCTTCAAGTACCTCTCGCCCTACACCGGCTCGGCCATCGGCCAGCACTGGATGTACCAGGGCTTCCACGTGCTGATCATCTTCGACGACCTGTCGAAGCAGGCCGAGGCCTACCGCGCCGTGTCGCTGCTGCTGCGTCGCCCGCCGGGTCGTGAGGCCTACCCAGGTGACGTCTTCTACCTGCACTCGCGGCTGCTCGAGCGTTGCGCGAAGCTCTCCGACGAGCTCGGCGCGGGCTCGATGACCGGCCTGCCGATCATCGAGACGAAGGCCAACGACGTCTCGGCGTACATCCCGACCAACGTGATCTCGATCACCGACGGCCAGATCTTCCTCCAGTCCGACCTGTTCAACTCGAACCAGCGTCCGGCTGTCGACGTGGGCATCTCGGTCTCGCGAGTCGGCGGTGACGCCCAGGTCAAGTCGATCAAGAAGGTCTCGGGCACGCTGAAGCTCGAGCTCGCGCAGTACCGCTCGCTCGAGGCCTTCGCGATGTTCGCGTCCGACCTCGACGCCGCCAGCCGCCGCCAGCTCGCACGTGGCGCGCGCCTGACCGAGCTGCTCAAGCAGCCGCAGTACTCGCCCTACCCCGTCGAGGAGCAGGTCGTCTCGATCTGGGCCGGCACGAAGGGCCACCTCGACGAGGTGCCCGTCGAGGACATCCTCCGCTTCGAGCGCGAGTTCCTCGACTACCTCGGTCGCAACACCGAGGTGCTCTCGACGCTGCGTGACACCAACGTGCTGTCCGACGAGACCGTGG
>DATCVR010000030.1:0-6127 GCA_036566745.1 Jiangellaceae bacterium
CCCGGGTCGCTGCCGGTGGTCAACCGGGTGGCCGTCGAGTCGGCGATCCGGATCGGGCTGGCGCTGAACTGCCAGATCGCCGAGTGGTGCCGCTTCGCGCGCAAGAACTACTTCTACCCGGACATGCCGAAGAACTTCCAGGTCTCCCAGTACGACGAGCCCATCGCCTTCGACGGCTACCTGGACGTCTCGATCGACACCGACGAGGGCCCACGCACGGTCCGCGTCGACATCGAGCGTGCCCACATGGAAGAGGACACAGGCAAGTCGCTGCACGTCGGCGGCTCCACTGGGCGCATCCACGGCGCGAGCCACTCGTTGCTCGACTACAACCGCTCCGGCATCCCGCTCATCGAGATCGTCACCAAGCCGATCGAGGTGCCGCCTGAGCTGGCGCCGGCCGTGGCTCGCGCCTACGTCACCGAGCTGCGCGAGCTCATCAAGGCGCTCGGCGTCTCCGAGGCCCGCATGGAGCTGGGCCAGATGCGCTGCGACGCCAACGTCTCGCTCAAGCCGTCGGGCTCCACCACCTTCGGCACCCGCACCGAGACCAAGAACGTCAACTCCCTGCGCTCGGTCGAGCGGGCCGTCGCCTACGAGATCCGCCGGCAGGCGGCGGTGCTCTCCGAGGGTGGCACCATCGTCCAGGAGACCCGCCACTGGCACGAGGACACCGGCGAGACCACCGCCGGACGGGTCAAGGAAGAGGCCGAGGACTACCGCTACTTCCCCGAACCCGACCTCGTCCCCGTCGCGCCCTCGCGTGAGTGGGTCGAGGAGCTGCGGGCCACACTGCCCGAGGTGCCGTCCGCGCGACGCGCCCGGCTCCAGGGCGAGTGGGGCTTCACCGACCTCGAGATGCGCGACGTCGTCAACGCCGGGGCCGTGGCGCTCGTCGAGGCCACTGTCGCCGCGGGTACCGACGCTCCCGGGGCGAAGAAGTGGTGGCTGGGCGAGGTGGCCCGGGTGGCCAACGAGCGCGGCGTCGCCCTCGAGGACGCCGGCATCACCCCGGCCGAGATCGCCCGGGTCCACGAGCTGATCGGCGCCGGCTCCCTCAACGACAAGCTGGCCCGCCAGGTGGTCGAAGGCGTCCTGGCCGGCGAGGGCTCGCCGGACGAGGTCGTGGCCGCCCGCGGGCTGGCCGTGGTCTCCGACGACGGCGCCCTGGGCGCGGCCGTCGACGACGCCATCGCCGCGATGCCCGACGTCGCCGAGCGGATCCGCGGCGGCAACCTGGGCGCCGTCGGTGCACTGATCGGTGCGGTGATGAAGGCGACGCGCGGTCAGGCCGACGCCGGCCGGGCCCGCGAGCTCATCATCGAGCGGCTGAGCTGACGGCCGCGGGGGTGATCGACGATGTCGCGTCCTTCGGTGACAACGCGTCGGGGTGGCTGTCCGAACTGCGCCTGACCGAGACGCTCGGGTCGATGCCCGACGTCCAGATCATCGTGATCGGCCTGGTCGGCATCGCGCTCGCGGCGTACCCGGTGACGTGGCAGGTCATGGGGTACCCGGTGACGATCGTGCACGAGCTGGGGCACGCCACGGCGGCGCTGCTGGTGGGCTACCGCCTCGACGGCATCACCGTCAACGGCGACATGTCCGGTGCCACCAACTTCGCCGGGCGCGGGGCGTTTCGCATGCTCTGGACGATGTGGTGGGGCTATCCGGCCCCGGCGGTGCTCGGCGGCGGACTGGTGTGGGCAGCGGCGAACGGATGGTCGCGGGTCGCGCTCGGCGTGCTGGTCATCCTGCTGACGATGACCTTCCTGTACTCGCGCAGCTGGCACACCGTGGGCGTGGTGCTCGCCACCGGCCTCGTCCTCGGCCTGATCTGCTGGTACGGCAGCCCGTGGGCGCAGAACGCCGTGGTGTTCGCCTCGGCGTGGATGCTGATCGTCGGCTCGGTGCGGGCGTTCTGGACCGTGGCCCGCCTCCACGTCACCCGCGACGGCGTCGAGAACTCCGACGCCTACATGATGGGCCAGCGCGCGGTGCTCCTACCCGGGCCGTTCTGGCTGTTGACGTTCGCCGCCGCCATCGGATCGTCGGCATGGTTCGGCGTGACGAGGGTGGCCGGCGCGCTGGGCGTCTGAGGGCGCTCGATCCGGGTCCCCGGATCCCCGGTGACCGGCGCCCCGCGGTGACCGGGCCCGCGTGGGCGGGCGACGCGTGGGCGGGCGCCGCTCAGGACCGCTGGGCGTCGTGGTACGCCGCGGCGACCCCTTTCGGCACCACCATCGACCACGCATCGACCAGCAGCTCGGACAGCTCGGCCTCGTCGATGGCGGCCAGCCGCACCCGCACCCACTGGTAGCGCTCGTCGGACCGGAGCGGCATCAGGAACTTGAGCGGCTCGGCCGCCACCAACGCCGCCCGCTCGTCCCTCGGATACCCGAAGCCCATGATGGTCTCGTCGGGGGAGACGGAGGCGTAGACGATGCGGCCCACGCGGAACTTCACGTGGTCGCGGACCAGCCCTTCGGTGGTGCGCGGGAGCGAGAGCGCCACCGCCCGGACGTCGTGAACGGTCACCATGCCGTCGACGCTAGACCTCGGCACCGACAGGCTCCGCGCGGCTCCTGCCAGGGTCTCGCCAGTTCGTGCGAAGTCCCAGGTCGCGACATCGGTGCCGCACATCGTCGATCAGCGGTATCGCGTCCGGAAGATCGAGTTCCCCGAGGTCGAGGGCGACGGCGCCGGCGAAGATCGACGGATCGGCCGACAGGACACCTACCGTGTCCTCCAGCGGACCGACATCGACTTCGGGACCATAGGGGTCGCCCGCGATGACCCATACCCCCTCGCGAGCCCGCTCCCAGTGCGTGTCGTCGTCGACGTAAGTGGAGTCGTGTGCATGGCAACCGTGCGGACCTGGGTTGTGGGACCCGGCGTCCTCGGGGTCGCCATCATCGTCGGTGTGGATCTCCACGGCCCACGTCATGGTCAGTTGATCTCTCCAGTCGTCGGAAGGGTGGAGACTGGAGAAGTAGGGCGTGAGGTAGCGCGTACAGGACCAGGTGAGATTCCGAGCGCCGGCATGTCCGAGTGCGCCCAGCAGACGGGCCATGCACTCCTCAGTGCCCCTTGTTCAACTGGGTCAGGCCGGATGTGCTCGCCTGCATCCGACACCGCAACCGGCCGTCGTGGGTGTCCCAGCGAGGAAGCCACAGCCGGAAATCGAGCGGTCCGGTGTCGGGGACGCCGTCCATCCAGAGGACCATACCGGGATCATGGATCGGCCGGTGGGCGGTGGCGGGCGGGATCACGGAGTCGCCACCGCCTCAGGGGCGTCACGCCCGGGTGCGCCGCATTCCCGTGGACATCATGGCCAGCGTGCAGAGGACGCACACCGCGCCGACGATGACGTTGCTGACGATCGCGCTGTTCTCGGGCGTGTCGCCGGCCACGAGCCACGGCGACGCGATGGCCCACGCGCCCAGGATCGGCGCCACCCAGGCCATGCCGTGCATGTGCCCGTACGCGGCGGAGAATCCCAGGGCGAGCAGACAGATCGCGATGCCGGTGATGAGGTTGCTGATGGTCAAGGCGGAGTGGTCGGTGAATCCGATCACCCATGGCGACATGGCCAGGTACGTGCCGGCGAGGAACGTCAGACCGTCGGCCGATTGGGCCATCGGGGTCTCGGCGATCTCGTCGTAGCGCTGCCGCATGATGGCCACGTCGGGATGCTGTTCGATGTCGGGAGTCGGCATGGTCATGACCCCCACCCCTTTCACGAACCGTTGGGGCGTGATCCCGCACTTCTCATGATGCTCTCGGCGTGCGCCGATGGGAAGCGAGGCCGCACCGGTTCAGGACCGTGCCGCGGCCTTCGCGAGCGCGTCCACACTGCGCGCGACGTCGGCCTCGTCGGTGCTCCAGTTGCTGACCGAGATCCGCAGCACCTCGCGACCGCGCCAGCGCGAGCCGCTCATCCACACGATCCCGTCGGCCATCAGTGCCTGGCCCACGGCGCGGGTGCGCTCGTCGGACTCGAACGCCAGGCACACCTGGGTGAACACGACGTCGTTGAGCACCTCGATGCCCGGGATCCTGCGAGCTCCGTCGGCGAGCGCCCGGGCGTGCTGGCACAGGCCGTCGACCAGGCCGGCCACACCGGATCGGCCCAGCGCGCGCAGCGCCGCCCAGACCGGCACGGCCCGCGCCCGCCGGGACAGTTCGGGCACGAGCTCGTACGGGTCGAGGTGGGTGTCGTCGTTGATGAGGTAGTCGCCGTGCATGCCCATGGCCGCACGGGCGGCCCCCGGGTCGCGCACGATCGCCAGCCCGCAGTCGTAGGGCACGTTCAGCGTCTTGTGGGCGTCCGTGGACCACGAGTCGGCGTCGGCGATCCCCCGCGTCAGCGTCCGTCCGCGCGGCGACGCCGCCGCCCACAGGCCGAACGCGCCGTCGACGTGCACCCAGGCGCCGGCGTCGTGGGCGATCGCGATCGCCTCGGTGAACGGGTCGAAGGCGCCGGAGTGGACGTTGCCGGCCTGGAGGCACACGAGCGCCGGTCCCTCGCCCGAGGCCAGCGCGGTCGCGAGGGCGTCGGCCCGGATCCGTCCCTGGTCGTCGGCCGGCACCTGTTCCGGAGCGCCCAGACCCAGGTAGCGCAGGACGAGGTCGATGCTGTCGTGGCGTTCCGCGCCGACGAGCACCCGGACCCGGGGCGCGTCGGCGAGCCCGGTGTCGGCGGGCCAGCCGGCCCGGGTGAGTACGGCGCCCCGGCCGGCCGCCAGGCCGGTGAAGCTGGCCATGGTCGCACCGGTGACGAATCCGACGCCTGCGCCCGTGGGCAGGCCGAGGAGGTCGAGCAGCCACTCGGAGGCGATGTCCTCGATGGCGGCTTCCGCCGGGCTGAGCACTCGCAGACCGATGTTCTGATCCCACGCGCTCACCAGCCAGTCGGCCGCGAGCGCGGCCGGCAGAGTGCCGCCGATCACCATGCCGAAGAACCGCCCGGACGGGGTGGCCACGAGCCCTGGCGCGGCCGCGCGGTGCAGAGCGTCGACGACCTCGGCCGGGTCCGTGGGCGCGTCGGGCAGCACGTCGCCCAGGGCTTCGCGTACGTCGTCAGAGCTGGCCGGCGCCGGCACCTGGCGGTCCGGAATCTGGTCGAGCCAGTCTCGGGCGTGCGCGTGTGCGTGGTCGAGCGCGGACTCGTACGCCCGCAACTGAGCAGTCATGTCGGCCCCCCGTGGTCCCGTCTGCTGGCTGCCATCATGCCCCTGACCGGGCGTCCTGGGCAGGGGGAACGCCGATGGCGCGGGCCGGGGCGTGCCGGCGAGCGGTCACGTGGAGCAGGCGTCCGCCGTGTCGAAGCTCACGTCGGCGCCCCACCCCCGGATCCGGCACGGAGATGGTGAGTCAGGCATACTGATCGACGACGGGACACGGTGTGACGTGTCCCCGAGGTCGAGTGCGACGCGCTGAGACAGCGCAGGTTCCCCTTCTGATGACGAGTGGGCGTCCGATCGTGACCGGCCATCCACTTCGTCGTCCTGGAAGGACGTCCGTGTCCACTGAACACCCCACGGCGGGCAACTCTGCGCGCCGCCGCCCTCGTAACCGTCGCCCCGAGCGTGGCTCGGCGCCCCGCGAGACCACGCCCCGCGCGCCTCGCGAGACCACGCCCCGCGCGCCGCGCGCCGAATCCGGCGAGCGCGCTACCCGCACCACCACCGGCGTGACCACTGCCGCTGGCGCCACTGACACCCGCAGCTTCGTCGAACTCGGCGTTCCGTCGGAGATCGCCTCCGCCCTGGCCGCGGCCGGCATCGTCACGCCGTTCCCGATCCAGGCGGCGACCCTGCCCGACACCCTGGCCGGACGCGATGTCCTCGGCCGCGGCCAGACGGGCTCGGGTAAGACGGTCGCCTTCGCCGTGCCCACGGTCAGCGCGCTGGCCCGGTCACGTCGGACTCGGCAGGCTCGCCGGCCCCGTGCACTCGTCCTGGTGCCCACCCGTGAACTGGCCAACCAGGTCGCCGCCACCATCAAGCCCCTGGCCACCGCGATGCGGCTGCGCACCGCGACCGTCTTCGGCGGCGTCGGCCAGGGCCCGCAGGTCGCCGCGCTGCGGGAGGGCGTCGACATCCTCATCGCCTGCCCCGGCCGG
>DATCVR010000031.1:0-5473 GCA_036566745.1 Jiangellaceae bacterium
GGCGAAGACGTCGGCCGGTGTGCCGTCCTCGATCACGCCGCCACCGGCTCCGAGCACCACGACCCGGTCGACCAGGTCGACAGCCGCGGACACGCGGTGCTCGACGACGACCAGCGTGGCGCCCGAAGCGGCCACGGCGCGTTCGACGGCGTCGAGGACGAGCCGGCTCCCGTCCGGGTCGAGGTTCGCCGTGGGCTCGTCCAGGACGAGGACCCGCGGCTCGCGGACGAGGGCTCCGGCGAGAGCGAGGCGCTGCTGTTCGCCGCCGGACAGCGCGTTGGTCGCACGATCGCGGCCGTGGCCGAAGCCGACGTCGCGCAGCGCGGCGTCGACCCGCGGCCAGATGTCCTCGCGCGGGACTCCGGCGTTCTCCAGGCCGAACGCGACGTCGTCACCGGCCCGCGACATGACGAGGGAGGCCTCGGGGTCCTGGAGGAGCATGCCGATGTCGTCGCGGGCCTGCGCCGCCGGACGGCCGCCGACCTCCACGCTGCCTTCCAGCTCGGCGGCGGTCTCCGGGTCGAGCAAACCGGCCAGCGCGCGCAGCAGCGTGGACTTCCCGGCGCCCGACGGCCCGACCACCAGCACCCGCTCACCGGCCCCGATGTGCAGGTCGATCTCCCGGCAGGCCCAGGCCTTGCGACCGGCGTAGCGCCATCCCCAGCCCCGTACGTCGATGTCCGCGCCGCCCCGGGGTGATCGCCGGCGCGAGGTGGTCGCCAGAGCGGCCACCTCGCGCCGGCGATCACCGGAGGCAGTCATCAGACCTCCTCCTGGACCCGCCCGGCCGCGAACGGAGCCAGCGCGCCGGTCCGGGCGAGGGCTCGTACCAGCAACCAGCCCAGCGCACCCGCGACGACCAGGCCGGTGACGACGGCCGACCCGACGTAGATCGCCTTGTTGCCCAGCGAGTACGTGGGCACCCACACGAAGCTCTCGTAGACGCCCATGGCGAGCCCGGCGCCGGCACCGGCCAGCAGCGCGGGCCCGAGGCCCCAGCGGCGGTAGGCGAGCAGGGCGAAGACGACCTCGGCGCCGAGCCCCTGGAACACGCCGGACATGAAGACCGACAGCCCCCAGACCGAGCCGAACAGCATCGAGACGGTGGCCGCGACCACCTCGGTGAACAGCGCCGCGCCGGGTTTGCGGATGACGAGCCCGCCGACCACGGCCGGCAGCAACCACACGCCGGCGAGGACCGGGCCGAACGGCGACCCGGACAATGGCGCGCTGATCGTCGGGTACACGAGGTTGTTCCAGGCCATAAACAGCAGCCCGAAGGCGACACCGAGGACGGCGGCCACCACGATGTCGGCGGTCCGCCAGCCGCGGCGGGTGATGGACGTCGGCGCGGGCGCGACGGCGTGCTCGTGGGGTCGGCCGGCCTCGGGACCTGCGCCGGCGGGGGGTGTGGACGAACTCACGGGGGTGCTCCTCTCGTCGTTCGACCAGGAGAGCCCCGCCCACGACGACGGCGCGCCCACGGGAGAGTCCCGTGGGCGCGCCGCAGCTTGGTCGAGGTGTCGACTCCCTGCGCCGGCATGACCCGGATCAGGTTCGAGGGTCTGCGGAAGAATCCGCACTCTCAGCGCTGCAGCGCTCCCCTGTCGTGGGTATTGAATTGTCCTGGTAGCCGAGATTACACCGATCGACATGAAATCGAATTCCATCTAGGATCACGTCTGCTGCCCTGTCCGCTCGAACGAAGGTCATGGACATGTCGCACGTCGTCGGGGCCTACCCCGCAGCACCGCCAGCCGGCCCCTGGGATGCCGCCGCCGAGCAGGAGTTCCTCGCCGCGGTCGGAAGCATCGCCGGCATCACGGGCTTCGAACTGCCGTATCTCGGGGCGCCCGGGCTGCACGGACAGGACGAGGGCTGGCTGCTCGACCACCTCCCGGACCACGGCGTCCACGTCGTCACCGCGGTCCCGGCCACGGCCATGGCCGCCCGCACCGACCGCTCCTTCGGCCTCGCCTCCACCGACGCCGACGGACGACGCCGGGCGATCGACCTGGCCGCGGGCCTGCGCGAGGCGGTCGAACGCGTGGTGCAGCACGCCGGCCGCAAGGCTGTGGTGGCGGTCGAGCTGCACTCCGCGCCGAGCGGTTCCACGCAGGGCCCGGCCGGTTCGGGTGCGCGGTTCGCCGACTCGCTGGACGAGCTCTCCGAGTGGGACTGGTGTGGGGCCCGCCTGGTCGTCGAGCACTGTGACGCCGCGGTCGGCCCACACCGGCCCGAGAAGGGTTTTCTCCCGCTGGCCCTCGAGATCGAGGCCGTCCGCCGCGCCAACGACCGCTCCGGCGCGAACGTCGGCCTGGCCGTCAACTGGGCGCGTTCGGTGATCGAGGGCCGCGACGTCCACACCCCGGTCGTCCAGATCCGCGAGATCGCGGCCGCCGGGCTCCTGGCCGGCGTGGTGTTCTCCGGCGTGGCGTCCTCGGCCGAGCACCCGGCCGGTGCCTGGGCCGACGCCCACCTCCCGCCACGTCCGATGGAGCCGCTGTCGTTGCTCGACGAGTCCGAGATGGTCGCCACCCTGGCCGCGGCCGGCTCGGCGTTGAGTGCGGTCGACTTCTCGGGCGTCAAGCTCGGGGCTCGCCGCGGCGACGTCACCCCGCTGGACCGCGCCGAGGGCCTCAGGCTGGCGATCGAGATGCTCGACCGTGCCTGGCCAGGGTCGGCGGCGCCGCGCTGAGGCTCAGCTCGGCGGGTGTTTGCCGTCGAGTTCGTCGAGCAGGTCGCGCAGCTCCGAGCGGAGGAAGTCGCGGGTGGCGACCTCGCCCATCGCGATCCGCAGCGCCGCCACCTCGCGTGCCAGGAACTCCATGTCCGCTCGCGCCCGGGCGTTGACCTCGCGGTCCTGCTCGAGGTTGACCCGGTCGCGGTCGTCCTGACGGTTCTGGGCCAGCAGGATCAGCGGCGCGGCGTAGGACGCCTGCACCGACAGCAGCAGGGTGAGGAAGATGAACGGATACGGATCGAAGCGCAGGTCGGGCGGGCCGAAGGCGTTCCAGCTGATCCACGTGACGATGAAGACGGTCAGGTAGGCGAGGAAGCGTCCGGTGCCGAGAAAGCGGGCGATGCCCTCGGAGAGCCGGCCGATCACCTCGGGGTCCACCGACGGCGCGCGCAGGCCGCGCGCCTCCCGTGGCTGGTCGAGCCCCCTACGCGCCATCCGCGCTCCCCTCGTGTGACGTCCGGGTGCGCCACTCGTCGCCCAGCAGGTGATCGAGGACGTCATCGACGGTGACCGCGCCGACGAGGTGCCCCTCGTCGTCGACCACCGGGCAGGCGACCAGGTTGTAGACCGCGAACACCGTGGCCACCTGCTCGAGCGTGGCGTGGGGAGGCAGCGGCTCGATGTCGGTGTCGATCACGGCGGACACCAGCGACGACGGCGGCTCGCGCAGCAGCCGCTGGAAGTGCGTGACGCCGAGGTAGCGGCCCGTGGGGGTGTCGAGGGGTGGCCGGCAGACGTAGGCCATCGCGGCGAGCGCGGGGGAGAGGTCGGCCTGGCGGATCCGTGCCAGGGCCTCGGCGACGGTGGCGTCGGGCGGCAGGACGATCGGTTCGCTGGTCATGAGCCCGCCGGCCGAGCGTTCGGCGTAGGTGAGCAGGCGGCGCACCGGCTCGGCCTCGTCGGGCTCCATGGACGTCAGCAGGCGTTCTGCCTGGTCGGGGCCGAGGTCGGCGAGGAGGTCGGCGGCGTCGTCGGGATTCATCGCCTCGATGACGTCGGCGGCGCGGTCGTGGTCGAGGCCGCCGATGACTTCGACGGCCAGCCGCGGGTCGAGCTCCTCGATGACATCGGCGAGGCGGTCGTCGTCGAGGGCCTGGGCCACCTCGGCGCGGCGTTTGGTCGACAGCTCGCGCAGCGACTCGGCGAAGTCTGCGGCCCGCAGCCCTTCGAACGCGGCGAGCAGGCTGGCCGCGCCCTGGCCGTCCTCGGGCACCGCGAAGCCGGTGAGGTCGTCCCAGTCGTAGACACGGGTCTCGCCGCGACGGCCGAAGCGCGCGCCGCGTCGCTGGGCCGCGACCTTCGTCACCACCCAGTCGCGGGTGCGCTGCTGCTCGATGGCGACGTCGGTGACCGTGACCTCGTCGCCGGTGGCGACGTCCGTGACGCGGCGGTCGAGCAGCTCGCGCAGGACCAGGGCCTCCCCGTGGCGTTGCTCGAACCGCCGGATGTTGACCACACCGGTGGAGATGACCTGGCCGGCGTCGATGCTGGTCACGCGGGTGATCGGGAGGAAGATGCGCCGCCGGACGGGCACCTCGACGACCAGCCCGAGCACGCGCGGGAGCTTGCCCGGAGCGGGCTGGGTGACCACGACGTCGTGGACCTTGCCCACGCGGTCGCCGTGTGGGTCGAACACCGCAGTTCCGGCGAGCCTGGCGAGATACACCCGGGTCAGCGTCCCGCTCATGCTTCGCAGGCTACCGGTATCGCAGCGGTGACGCCGGGAGGTGAAGGAGGTAGCATCATCGATTGCGGCTCGCCACGGGGCCGCACTCGTGCGTCAGCACGACGATCACCAGAATGAGGTCCGCCGCTGATGTCCCTGGTCGCCCGACGGCTCCCAGTGGGCTTCGCCATCGCGATCGTGACAGCGGCGTTGACCGGCTGCAGTGGCCAGCCCGAGCAGCCCGGCGTGACGCCGCTGGCCCAGATCGCCGCCGAGGCCGAGTCGGCTCCCGCCCAGAACGGCATCGACGCCCTCTCGCCCGCTGATGCCCTCACCCGCGCCATCGACACGATGGAGGCCACCGGGTCCTACCGCGTCAGTGGCACCACCTCCTCGGGCAGCGCCATCGACATCTCGTTCCGGGTGGGTGTGGGGTCCGTGGGCACCATCACGGCCGGCACACCGGTGACGCTGACCTCCACCGGCGGGGCGGTGTACGTCACGGGCGACCCCGAGAGCATCGCGGCCCAGGTCGGCGCCGACGTCAACTCCACCATCGCCGGCAAGTGGCTGGCGATCTCGCCCGACTCCACGTCCGGCTTCGCGATCTTCGCCGACGGCAAGACCTTCGCCCAGTCCGTCCTCGGCGCCCAGGGGCCCGGCGAGATCACCGGCGTCACCGACGTCGACGGCCTGCCGGCCGTGGGCCTGGTGTTCCCCGAGACCGGCGGCACGCTGTGGGTCGCCGCCACGGGCGATCCGCTG
This sequence comes from Jiangellaceae bacterium, assembly GCA_036566745.1. Taxonomy (GTDB): domain Bacteria; phylum Actinomycetota; class Actinomycetes; order Jiangellales; family Jiangellaceae; genus DATCVR01. The sequence continues at coordinate 5,175 of DATCVR010000031.1, forward strand.
CCGCTGCGGTTCGAGGAGAAGGGCGCGTCCGCCGGGTCCGGGGTGCTGAAGTTCACCGACTTCGGTGCCGATGTCGCCGTACCAGAGCTGGCCCCGGACGACATCGTCGACGTCACCAAGGTGCCGGCCGGCTGACCCGCGCCCGTCCGGTGTGACCACGCGCACATCGCGGCCGCTGGTCGGCTCGTGGCACCTGCCACTGGGTACGCTCACGGGCACGTCGACGTCTCCCTCCTCGAAAGGCGCAGCGATGGCCCGCCCGAATCGTGCCCGCCGGTCCTGCCTGGCCGTCCCCGGAT
>DATCVR010000032.1:0-8065 GCA_036566745.1 Jiangellaceae bacterium
GCCGACAGCGCGCCGAGCTCGAGCTCGACGTCGGCCAGCACGTCGGTGACGTCCTCACCGAGCAGGTTGGTCAGGTCGAAGTTCGCGTTGGACGGGAAACCGGCGTCGGTGCCCGAACCCACGCCGCCGTTGTCGGAGACAGCACCGACACCAGCGTGAGAGGTGCCACCGGGGTGCGCTGCGCCGTACTGGTTGGCCGCACCGACCTCGATGATGTCTTTCAGCGGAACCTGAAGGCCGCCGGGGATGTCGATCAGAGTGGTCTCGAGAACGCTGAGCTCGAGCGGGTTGGCCTCGATGACGTCCTCGGTGCCACCGAGGTTCTCGACCTCGGCGCCCGAGAGCTCCGCGATCTCGTCGAGGTTGGTGCCCAGCAACTCACCGGAGAGCTGACGCGCCGAGGCGCGCGATTCGTCGACCTCGGCCGCCGACGCGGGCGTCAACCATGCGCCGCCCACGCAGACCGAGGCCAGACCGACAGCGATGAGCTTCCTCGCCACGCGCGGTCGGCGTCGTGCAGGTGTTACTGCCATGCCTTCTCCCCTAGGGATGATTCGGATTTTCTCTGCGGCCAACGTGACGGCCCAGCAGAGCGTGACCCTGACCGTAGCGCCAGTAAGTCCATTTGTCTCAAGCCATCTTCAGCGAGTTTTCGGGTGCCACGGTCAATCACGATCGGAACTTGCAATTCGGACAGTTCGGACTTACTGAAGATTCAGGCACATTCGCAACGGCGTTCTGGCGAGGAAGTCACCCACAAACCCTCTTCCGCACCTTACCCACCGTAGCAATCACGGTGAATTCGGACACGTTCTCGGCCTGGTCCGGCCACCACGGCGCAGCACCCCGGAAACCCCGGGGTGACCGACCGTGACGGAATTGTTATCTCATGCCGCGGACCCTTCGTGTGACACCTGGGGTGGCTTTCACGACCACCCGTAATTCGTCATCGTCCGTTCGGACGATGGGCGGCCGCCTATCCGGCCCCCGCCGAGACTTGTGGCTTTTCTGAATTGGCACCAGAAGGCACGTCATTCGACTGAACGTCGGCTCCTTCATCGGGCTCCCGGATGAGCCTCTGGCCTCGCCATTCACGCAATTTCCGCCGCGCGACACCAGCGATGCCCACATAGGTGCTGTCGCGGATGAAGATCTGGTCGCCAGCCATGATGAACAGGGAGAAGAACGGCAGGCCCATGGCTGCCGCGATACCCAGATGCATGGCCGAGACGCCGAGTAGCGCCACGATCCGGGTGGCTCTGCGCAGCAACATCAGCGGGAAGAACAGTTGGATGAAGACCGAGAAGTACGACACCGCGAGAACGCCCAGCGGGTTCGAACCGAGGATGTCGTTGAGTTCGGGCCACGGTTGGTAATGGCTCACCTGCAACGGGTAATAGACGGCAGTTCCGTCCTGCCATGTCTCACCCTGAGCCTTGTACAGGCCGGAGGCAATGTAGATGATGCAGATCTGCGCACCTACCGCGAGAACCGCCAGATTGTGAAACAGAGTACCGAGAGTGGCGACATTCGGGTGAATTCGTTTCGCCTTGCGCCGTCGGCGCCGCTCATCGAGGGACCAGCGCCCGGACAGGTCTGCGAAACACAGGTAGAACAACAGGATTCGGACGATGTTGTCGCTCTGGTCGCCGTATACCGGATTCGACTCGATCAGGCTCACCCAGAGCACGAGCACGACCGGCGCGATGATCCGAGTCCGCCAGCCCACCACGAAGGCGACCAGAAGCCCCACCAGCAGGACCAGCTTCGCGGTGAGACCGAATTCACTCCCGCCACCCGCGAAGAACGTGAACGGCCACTCGAAGCCGCCGTTGCGCGCCAGGGGCGACATCCACTGGCCGGCGTCGCCCCACAGGTAGTGCCGGTTGCTCCAGTTGGCGGCCAGGAACCACAGGGCGGTCAGACCGAACAAAATCCGTACGACAGAGACGCCGTACGTGGCCTTGCGCGACCCCAGCAGCCAGTCCTCGCTGGCGCGCGCCCACGCGACCCCGTGGTCGGCGGCGCGCCCGAGTGCCTTTCTGATCACCCTCGGAACCTCTCGATGGCCTCGGCGAACGCCGTGCTGTCCTGACCGTCGTACACGTAGAGGGGCCGCAGCCCGAACACCGACTCGGCCTCCGTCGGGGCTCCGCCGCGGTCGGCGAACCTCGGCGCCTTCGTATCGACGATCTTGACCTGGACGTGCGTCAGGTCGGCGTCGCGGCCCCACCACGCCCAGGCGAACTGGGTGGCGTAGGCGGTGATGGCACGGTCGAGGCGCAGGACGTAGGAGATCCGCGCGGGCGGACTGTGGTCGGCCGCCGCGGTCATCCGTTCGTCGAGGCGGGCCCAGGCGTCGGTCTCGAAGTCGGCGGCCAGGGCGTCGCGCTCGGTCTCGGTGAGCTTGCGGTACTGGCCTCGCATCAAGCCGGCGACACGTCGGGACACGATGCCCGCGCGTGAGGGCGCCAGGCTGTGCAGGATGTTCGCCTCGACCTCGAGCCCGGTGGCGTCGACCCATTCCGTCGACGTGCCGTCGTCGCGCCGGGCGCGCACCCACAGCGCGTACTCGGTGCTGATCGGCTTCGGCGCGAACAGGCTCCACTCCTGCTGGAACATCGGCTCCATGTAGCCGGTGAGCTGCGCGCCGAGCTCCTGTTTCGCGATGTTGTCCGGCCCGACGAAGATCGCCGTGGCGAGGAGATGGATCGCCAGGCCCATGGTCAGCACGCCGGCCAGTGCGGAGATCCACCACGGGCGGCGACTCGGAGGGGCGTGGGCAGCGCGCGCGCCGGACACGTCGTGAGTGGAAATGCCCGACACTGCCCTCTCCCCGGTACGGCCCTGGCCGATGATGTGTCGGGACCGCGTACGCGAAGACGACACCAGCGCACGACCGTAGCGCCAGCTGGTGATCTTGTCGCGTCAACGAGCGGCGAAGCCGATCACTGACGATCTTGCACGATTCATCGCAACACGCTTGATCATCACGATTAGGACATCACCCGCATGAACGGCATTGCACGCCGCACCCGCTCAACCCGACTCGGTTGACCAGTGCATTTGCGACATGGCGCCCCACCGGCCTCGGCGTGCCTGTGAACCAATGGTCTAAACCTGCCAGTATCAACGGTGATCTAATCGTTATCTTTGCTGCGGGCGGCGACTCCTGGTGCCCGGTTCTTGAGCACCGTCGCCGGCACCCCGCCCACCACGGCGAGATCCGGGACGATCCCCCGCACGACCGCGTGCGCACCCACGACGCAACCGCGCCCGATGACCGATCCGCGCAGCACGCTCGACTTCACGCCCAGCCACGAGTCCGGCCCGACCCGCACTGGCGACTTGACGATCCCCTGGTCCTTGATCGGGAGGCCGAGGTCGTCGAAGCGGTGGTCGAAGTCGGTGATGTGCACCCAGTCGGCCACGAGGGCGCAGGCGCCGATCTCGACGTCGAGGTAGCAGTTGACGGTGTCGTGGCGGCCGAACACGGCCTTCTCCCCCACCCGGAGCGTGCCCTCGTGGGCTCGCAGCGCGGTGTCGTCACCGATGTGCACCCACGGCCCCAGCACGACGCGCCCGCGCCCGGGCCGGCCCTCGATAACCGTGCGGCGCCCGAGGAACACCATCCCCTCGGTCACCACCTCCGGGTGACTGAGGCGCAGCCGGACCAGGCGGGCATAGCGGACCAGATACCACGGCGTCCAGGCGCGGTGCCGGACGACCCAGCGCAGGCTGGCCACGGACAGATGTCGGGCCTGTCGGGGGTCGCGGCGACGGCGGCTCACCAGCGACACGGTAGCCCGAGGGCAGCTCAACGGCGCCGTTACGGTCAGGAGACCAACCGGAAACATCGCCCGATCAATCTGATTTCCATGAGAATTACGCGACTCACCACAGCAGCCCGCCTGTTCGCCGGGCTCGGCACCACGGCCCGGCTGCGTGACGGTCGCTCGGTGGTCATCCGTCCGGCCGTGCCCTCCGACGCGGGAGGGCTCACCACGATGCACGCGCGGTGCTCGGCGGACACCGTGTACCAGCGCTACCACTCGATGCCGGCGCTGACCGGACGATTCCTCACCCATCTGCTCAGCACGGACGTCGCCCTCGTCGCCGAGGCGCCCAACCGGGCGATCGTCGCCATGGCCAACCTCGGCCGCGACACCGGCGACGTCGGCGAGCTCGCCGTGCTGGTCGAGGACGGCTGGCAGGGGGCCGGCATCGGGACGGCCATGCTCGGCCACCTCGTGACGATGGCTCGTCTGGTGGGCTACGGCGAGGTGTATGCGGTCTGCCTGCCCGGGCACGTGTGGTGCCGGAACTCGCTGACCCGTTTCGGCCCGGCGAGCGTCGAGGCCGGCGCCGGTCAGGTGTCGATCCGGCTCGCCCTGCGCGAGGCTCCCGCCGCCCTGCCGACCGAGCTTCCGGCGCCCGGCGCCCCTGCCGAGGCGTCCGTCGCGGGTGCCTCTGCGGCGGCATCCGCTGCCTCCGCTGCCGCCTGATCAGCCCTCGGCGGGACGCACCGCGGTGACCGACACGTTGTAGAACAGCTCGTCGGGCACCACCCGGGACAGCGCTCGGTCCAGCGCCGAGAGGCCCAGCCAGCTCCGGTAGGCGAACATCGCCCAGCGCCAGCCCAGCCGCTCCGGGTTCACCACGTGCTCGAAGGTCCGCACCGGCCAGCCGAACCACGCGGCGGTGAGCTCCTCGGTGACGGTGTGGACGTGGGCTCCCCCGGCTCGCCGCACGGTGGCGGCCAGCACGTCGGGGTCGAAGGTGTGGAGGTCGACCACCGCTTCGAGCGCCGCGGCCCGCGAGGACTCGTCCAGCTCCTCGGCCGGGCGGGCCCAGCGCCGCTCGATCAGCGGCAGGCGGCTGACGCGGGTGGCGGTCCACCAGGTGGCTCGGGAGAGCGCGCGGGCGACGCGGTCGCCGTAGCGGGTCGGCTCACCGCAGATGACCAGACGGCCGCCCGGCCGCAGCACCCGCAGCATCTCGCGGAAGGCCAGCTCGACGTCCGGGATGTGGTGGATGACCGCGTGCCCGACCACGAGGTCGAAGCTGGCGTCGTCGTACGGCAGCCGTTCGGCGTCGGCGACCCGCCCGTCGATCTGGAACCCCAGCCGCGCGGCGTTGCGCCGGGCCGCCTCGACCATGCCGGCCGAGATGTCCGTGACGTGAACCTCGTCCAACACCCCGGCCTGGCGCAGGTTCAGCGAGAAGAAGCCGGTGCCCGCGCCGATCTCCAGGGCCTTGCCGTAGGGCCAGCCGTCGCGACCTGCCGCGGCCACGAAGCGGTCGCGGGCGTAGGCGATGCACCGCTCGTCGAACGAGATCGACCATTTCTCGTCGTAGGTCTGGGCCTCCCAGTCGTGGTAGAGCACCTGGGCCAGCTTGGTGTCGCGCCAGGCCCGTTCGACGTCGTCGGCGGACGCGGCGGAAGCGACACCGGCGGGGGCGCCGGCGGTCGGCGCGGCGGCGGGTTCGGTCATCGTCACCGTCCTTCGAAGCTGGCCCGGCCGGGGCCCTCGTCGATGAACGAGCGCATCCCCGTGGTGCGGTCCTCGGTGGCGAAGAGGCCGGCGAACTGCTGGCGCTCGAGTTCGAGGCCGGTGTCGAGGTCGGTCTCGATCCCGCGGTCGATCGCCTCCTTGGCCGCGCGCAGTGCGTAGGCGGGGCCGGCCGCGAACTGCGCCGCCCACTCGGCCGCCGCGCCGTAGACGTCGGGCGGCGCCACCACGCGGTCGACCAGGCCGATCGACAGCGCCTCGGCCGCGCCGACCATCCGGCCCGTGAAGATCAGGTCCTTCGCCTTGGCCGGGCCGATCAGCCGGGCCAGGCGCTGGGTGCCGCCCGCGCCGGGGATCAGGCCCAGCAGGATCTCCGGCTGGCCGAGCTTGGCGTCGTCGGCAGCGACCCGGACGTCACACGCGAGGGCCAGCTCACAGCCGCCCCCGAGGGCGTACCCGGTGACGGCGGCGACCGTGGGCTTGGGGATGCGGGCGACCGCCGTGAACGCCGCCTGGAGCGCCGAGGAGCGGTCGACCATGTCGGTGTAGGACCACCCGGCCATCTCCTTCACGTCGGCGCCGGCCGCGAAGACCTTCTCGCCGCCATAGACGATGACCGCACGGATGTCGCGGCGGTCGGACACCTCACGCGCGAGCTCGCCCAGTCGGTCCTGGAGCCGGGCGTCGAGGGCGTTCATCGGAGGCCGGTGCAGCCGGATCGTCGCCACGGCGCCGTTGACCTCGAGATGCACCGGTCGTTCGTCCTGCGCGTCCGCCATGCCAACCTCCCAGCCGACGGGACGATGTCGCCGTCGCACGAACGAGTGAATCTGTGGCACGGTATCGCGCATGACGGTCCTGACCACCGCGGCACCCGACCCGGCCTCTGCGTCCGAGGGCGGTTCCGGCGCTGCCAAACTCGACGACTGCGCCGGCTCCGACCAGCTCGAGGCCGCCGCCGTGCGGGCCGGCTGGCTGCTGGTCGACGCCCATGAGCGCCTCGGCATCGAGGATTCGCGCCGGGTCTTCGGCCACGAGCTCGCGGCGTGGCACGACTACGCCCGTACCACGGTGCCCAACCTCCGCACCTGGCCCGCGGTGAAGGCCCACCTGTCGGCGTACGAGAACGACAACAACCGCCTGCGTTTCCGGCGGGTGCTCGACTTCGTGCGCGCGGGCGATCACGTCTTCGACGTCGGCTTCGGCCGTGGCTACCTGCTGGGCGTCCTGCTGCGCGACGGCGAGGTGGCGAGCTATCACGGCATCGACATCCTCGACTACAACCGCACGGCGACCGAGGAGATGCTCGAGGTCAACGAGTTCCAGGACACCAACATCGGGCTCGAGATCGGTGACCTCTACGACCTCACGGCCGAGCACGTCGCGTCCACCGACACCGACCTCATCGTCTGCTGCGAGGTGCTCGAGCACGTGCCCGACGCCGAGCGCGCGCTCGCGGTGCTCGCCGACGCCCTCCCGCCCCACGGCGAGCTGCTCTTCTCCGTGCCGCTCAACGGACGACTCGAGTCGGTGTGGGGCCATCTCACGGTGTTCGACGTCGCCCGGCTCAAGTCGATGGCCCGCGCGGCCGGGCTGTACGTCCACCACGTCGAGCCGCTCGCCAACACCTGGACGCTCGTGGTCGCCTCCCGCGATCCCGAGCCCAGCGTCCGCGTTCGCGAGGCGCGCCGACGTCCCGACGTCGATGTCTCCGTGCCGCTCACCGACGCGCGCGCCTTCATCGACGTCGATGCCGCAGCCATCGAGGCCGGCCACTGGGTCACCCGGACGAGCTGCTCGGTCGAGGCGACCGACACCGAACACGTGCTCTGCACCGTGGCCGGTGACGACCCGGAGACGGCCGGCGAGGCCGGTCAGTACGGCGGTGTGGCGTTCGCCGTCGACGGTCTCACCGCGATGCGCATCGGGCTGGAGATGCTCGACTTCGCGAACGTCCGACGCGTCTACGTCGACGCTCACCGCGGCAGCCGCCGGGTGGGGCGGTGGATCTGGCGGCCCACGTCGGCCCAGCTCGAGGCCCGGCCGGAGCGGCGCTTCGCGCTGCGCCCGCGCGAGTCCGGCCCGCACTTCAAGGCCGACGAATTCGGCAAGTTCGCGCAGGTGGACCGGGTGGAGGTCTTCGTCCAGATCACGCCGGGAACGTCCGCGGCCTTCACCGTCCGCGCGGCATACCTCCCCTGAGCGACGGCGTGTCCGAGGTGCCCGCCACAATGCAGCGGTGAGCGAAGCGATCATTCCCTGGCCCGGTCACTGGAGCCCACTCGGCGCCACCGTCGGCGGCGAAGCCACCAACTTCGCCCTGCGAGCGCCGGATGCCTCCGGGGTCGAGGTCTGCCTGTTCGACGAGTCCGGTGCCGAGACCCGCCACACGCTGATCAACCGCACCTTCGACGTCTGGCACGGTGCCGTGCCCGGCGTCGGCCCGGGGCAGCGTTACGGCTTCCGGGTCCACGGCCCCTACGATCCCGCCCGCGGCCTGCGCTTCGAGCCGGCCAAGCTCCTGGTCGACCCCTACGCCCGGGCCATCGACG
>DATCVR010000033.1:0-35925 GCA_036566745.1 Jiangellaceae bacterium
GAATGCACCGGCGCCACCGTGGTGTACGAGGGTTCCGACGAGTTCGAGGCCCAGCTGCCGGTACGCATCCAGGGCGGCACGCCGCCGGACATCGCGATCATCCCGCAACCGGGTCTGCTCGCGACGCTCGTACGCGACTACGACGCCGTCATCCCGGCGCCTGACGAGGTCAAGGCCAATGTCGAGGCATCGTTCGACTCGTCGTGGATCGACTACGGCACCGTCGACGGCACCTACTACGCGGCACCCTTCGGTGCGAACATCAAGTCGTTCGTCTGGTACTCGCCCGGCGCCTTCGAGGAAGCCGGCTACGAGGTCCCCGAGACGTGGGACGACATGCTCGCGCTGTCCGACCAGATCGTCGCCGACGGTGGCAAGCCGTGGTGCGCCGGTCTCGGTTCGGGTGACGCCACCGGGTGGCCCGCCACCGACTGGGTCGAGGAGGTCATGCTCCGCAACGCCGGCGCCGACGTCTACGACCAGTGGTACAAGCACGAGATCCCGTTCAACGACCCGCAGGTCGCCGAGGCCGTCGACATCGTCGGCGACATCCTCAAGAACGAGGACTACGTCAACGGTGGGCTGGGCGACGTCTCCAGCATCGCCACGACCCGCTTCGAGGACGGCGGCCTGCCGATCCTGCAGGGCAACTGCTGGATGCACCACCAGGCCTCGTTCTACGCAGCCAACTGGGGTGAAGGCGTGACCGTGGCCGAGGACGGCGACGTGTTCGCGTTCTACCTCCCCTCGATCAAGGAGGAGCACGGCAACCCGGTGCTCGGTGGTGGCGAGTTCGTGGCCGCGTTCGCCGAGCGTCCCGAGGTGCAGGCGTTCCAGACGTACCTGTCGAGCGACCACTGGCACGCCGAGCGGGCGAGCCTGGGGAACTTCGTCTCGGCGAACAAGACGGTGCCGCTGGACAGCTACGACAGCCCGGTGAACCGGCTCTCGGCGGAGATCTTCCAGGATCCCGAGGCGGTGTTCCGGTTCGACGCGTCGGACCTGATGCCGGCCGAGGTCGGGACTGTCGCCTTCTGGACCGGAATGGTCAACTGGATCACCGGCCAGAGCACTCAGGACACGGTCGACGCCATCGAGGCTGCCTGGCCGTGATGACCGCGTGGTAGTCGCGGCGTCGTGACGTCTCGCGACGAGGGCGTCGGGGTGCGTGCGTAGCCGGCCTCAGGGCTGGCGGTGTGGCAAGGCTTCATCGCCACACCGCCAGACAGCCGGCGGAGCGCTCGCCCCGACGCCCACCGGCACCCGTACCCGCGGTATCGCAGAGCATCGGAGGGCGCTGCTGTGAACAACCTCGAGAAGTTCGGGCAGATGGGTCTCGCCATCGCCCTGTTCGTCGCCCTCATGGGCGTGATTCTGTTGGGCGTCGGCCGGATCAAGCGGCGAGCCGACCTGTGGCAGTCGCTGGCGTTCATCCTGCCGGCGCTCGCCTTGCTCGCGGTGGGGCTGATCTATCCCGCGATCCGCACGATCTACCAGTCGTTCTTCGACCGGACCAGCGAGAACTACGTCGGCCTCGACAACTACTCCGCCGTGTTCACCGATCCGGCGATGTTGACGGTGCTGCGCAACACCGCGATCTGGGTGATCCTCACCCCGATCCTGTCGACGTTCATCGGACTGATCTACGCCGTGCTCGTCGACCGCAGCCGGGTCGAGGCGGCCGCCAAGGCGGTCATCTTCCTGCCGATGGCGATCTCGCTCGTCGGCGCCTCGATCATCTGGAAGTTCGTCTACGAGTACCGCCCCGACCAGCAGGGGATCCAGCAGATCGGGTTGCTCAACCAGATCCTGGTGTGGCTGGGATTCGAGCCGCAGCAGTTCCTGATCGGCTCGCCGCTGAACACGGTGTTCCTCATCGTCGTGATGGTGTGGGTCCAGGCCGGGTTCGCGATGACCGTCCTCGCGGCCGCCATCAAGGCCATTCCGGCCGACATCACCGAGGCGGCCCAGCTCGACGGTCTCACCGGCATCCGGATGTTCCGCTACATCACCGTCCCGAGCATCCGCCCGGCCCTGGTGGTGGTGTTGACGACGATCGCGATCGGCACACTCAAGGTGTTCGACATCGTCCGGACGATGACCGGTGGCCAATTCGAGACCAGCGTCATCGCCAACGAGTTCTACACCCAGGGCTTCCGGCTGCTGAACACCGGCATCGCCTCGACCCTCGCGGTGTTCCTCTTCGTCCTCGTCATTCCGATCGTCGTGTACAACGTGCGCCAGATGCGAAAGGCGGACTACCGATGAGCGCCGCGATCACCACCCCGGCCGCCCGCGAGGATCTCGGCCGTGTCGATGCCGCCACGATGGCCGGACGAGCCAAGAAGCGCGTGACGTCGCGGTGGGCCTCGCTCGCCGCCCTGCTCATCGCGGTGCTCTGGACTATCCCGACCTTCGGCTTGCTGCTGACCTCGTTCCGGCCGGAACTGTCGATCAAGACCAGCGGCTGGTGGACCTGGTTCACCAACCCCGAGCTGACCCTCGCCAACTACGAGGAGACGCTCTTCGGTGGGTCGGCGCTGTCCACCTACTTCGTGAACTCGATCGTCATCACGATCCCGGCGGTGGTCATCCCGGTCACGATCGCCTGCCTGGCCGCGTACGCGTTCGCGTGGATGAAGTTCCCGTTCCGCGACACGTTGTTCGTCGCGGTGTTCGCGCTGCAGATCGTGCCCCTGCAGATCGCGCTGATCCCGTTGCTCCGCATCTACGTGGGGGCCGGCGTGAACGGCACCTTCTGGCCGCTGTGGGTATCGCACTCGATCTTCGCGCTGCCCCTGGCGATCTTCCTGTTGCACAACTTCATGAAGGAAGTGCCCGGAGAGCTGATGGAGGCGGCGCGGGTCGACGGCGCCGGCCACGTCACGATCTTCACCAAGATCATGCTGCCGCTCGTCGCGCCGGCGATCGCGGCGTTCAGCATCTTCCAGTTCCTGTGGGTCTGGAACGACCTGCTGGTGGCGATCACCATGGCCGGCGGCACCCCTGCGGTCGCGCCGCTGACCGCGCGGATCGCGGAGCTCGCCGGCAGCCGCGGCACCGAGTGGCACCTGCTCTCCGCGGGTGCGTTCGTGTCGATGGTGATCCCGGTGGTCGTGTTCCTGGCACTCCAGCGGTACTTCGTACGAGGTCTGCTCGCGGGCAGCGTCAAGGGCTGAGGGCCCGACCTGTGAAGCTGATCCCATGACCGGGATCGTGGACGTCGCCGCGCGTGCGGGAGTCTCTGTGGCGACCGTCTCCCGCGCGCTGCGCGGCCTGCCCGGGGTGTCGGCGGCCACCCGCGAGTCGATCCAGGCGGTCGCCGCCGAGATGGGCTACGTCGCCTCGCCCATCGCATCGGGTCTGCCGACCGGCCGGACCGGCGCCGTGGGGGTCGTGTCGCCGGAGGCACAGGGCTGGTACTTCACGGCCGTGGCCGAGGGCGCCCAGGAGATCTTCGGTGCCGCCGGCTACGACGTCCTGCGCTACGACCTCCACGACGTCGAGTCCGCCAGGCGCCGGGTCGTCGACACGCAGCTGCTGCGCAAGCGGGTCGACGCCTTGCTCGTGCTGAGCCTGCCGCTCACCCCGGTCGAGGTGGCCGCGCTGGTGGCCATGCACCGCCCGGTGGCGGTGGTCGGGCCGGTGGTGCCGGGCCTGTCCACCGTGCGGATCGACGACGTCGAGGTGGGCCGGATCGCGACCAGGCACCTGATCGACCTCGGCCACCAGCGCATCGCGTTCGCCGGCGGCAACCCGGACGACCATCTCGGCTTCCCGGTGTCGCCGGAGCGCCGGCTCGGGTATGAACAGGTGCTTCGCGCCTCCGGCCTCGAACCGGACCCGTCGCTGGTGGTGCCCGCGAAGTTCACCGCCGAGGCCGGCGTCGCGGCGTTCGCCCTGCTGCGCCGGCTCGGCCAGCTGCCCACCGCGGTGGTGGCGGTCTCCGACGAGGTGGCGATGGGGATCATCCACGCGGCCCGCCGGGTGGGGGTTCGGGTGCCCGAGGAGCTGTCGGTCATCGGCGTCGACGATCACGACATGTCCTGGCTGTTCGGGCTGACGACCGTGGGCCAGCCGGTGCGCGAGCAGGGCCGCCTGGCCGCCCGCGCGCTGCTCGACCGGCTGCGCTCCGACACCGACGGTGCGCCCGAAGTCACCACGGTCGAGACCCGGCTGGTCGTACGCTCGACCACGGCGCCGCCCCGGGGAATGCGCTGAGGCGCACCGTGGTTGAGGCCACTGTTCATGCAAACGCATGAACTTCGGGACCTGGGAGCCTGCCGTGCAGATCGGAATCTTCGGAGTCGGCGACGTCACGCCGGACCCGCACACCAACGTCGCGCCCACCGAACACGAGCGGATCAAGGCGATCATGACGATCGCCCAGCACGCCGAAGAGGTGGGGCTGGACGTCTTCGCCACGGGCGAGCACCACAACCCGCCGTTCGTCCCCAGCTCGCCCACCACCATGCTCGGCTACCTGGCCGCGCGCACCGAGCGCATCATCCTGTCGACATCGACGACGCTGATCACGACGAACGACCCGGTGAAGATCGCCGAGGACTACTCGATGCTGCAGCATCTGGCCGACGGTCGCGTCGACCTCATGCTCGGCCGCGGCAACACCGCGCCGGTCTACCCGTGGTTCGGTCAGGACATTCGGCACGGCCTCGAGCTGGCCATCGAGAACTACCACCTCCTGCGGCGGCTCTGGGACGAGGACGTGGTCGACTGGGACGGGCGGTTCCGCACTCCGCTGCAGGGCTTCACCGCCACTCCGCGGCCGCTCGACGGCGTGCCGCCGTTCGTCTGGCACGGCTCGATCCGCAGCCCGGAGATCGCCGAACAGGCCGCCTTCTACGGTGACGGCTTCTTCGCCAACAACATCTTCTGGCCGAAGGAGCACTACATCCAGCTGATCAACCTGTACCGCGAGCGGTTCGCCCACTACGGCCACGGGACGCCTGAGCAGGCCATCGTCGGCCTCGGGGGACAGGTGTTCATGCGGAAGAACTCCCAGGACGCGATCAAGGAGTTCCGGCCGTACTTCGACGTGGCGCCGGTCTACGGCCACGGGCCCTCGCTCGAGGAGTTCATGGCCCAGACGCCACTGACCGTCGGCAGCCCTCAGCAAGTCATCGAGCGCACGCTGGCATTCCGCGAGTACTACGGCGACTACCAGCGACAGCTGTTCCTGATGGACCACGCCGGGCTGCCGTTGAAGACCGTACTCGAGCAGCTGGACATCCTCGGCGAGGAGGTCGTGCCGGTGCTGCGCCGGGAGTTCGCCGCACGCAAGCCGGCGGACGTGCCCGACGCGCCCACCCACGCCGGGCTCGTCGCCGCGCGCGACGCCGCGCGCCACACTTCCGGCCAGCCCGGTGAGGCGGCCGCGGACGTCACTCCCGACGAGCCGACCCGGCCATGACGGACACGTCGGAGCTGACGCCTGCGGCCCGGCTGTCGGCGCAGGCCTGGGAGTCGCTGTTCCGCGCCCAGGTGGCGCTGATGCGGCGGTTCCAGCGCGACGACATCTGGATCGAGGTCAGCCTGCGCGAGTACGACGTGCTGTTCACGCTCTCGTTGTGCCCCGACCGGCAGCTGCGCCTCGGCGAGCTCAACCAGCACGTGCTGCTGAGCCAGCCGAGCCTGAGCCGGTTGGTCGAACGGCTCGAGGCGCGGGGGTTGCTCCGCCGTGAGCCCTCGCCCGACGACGGGCGCGGGACGGTTGTGGCCCTCACCGACGAAGGGCTGCGGTTGCAGCGGGAGATCGGCCGCCGGCACGTCCGGACCATCGACCGCTATGTGGGCGGCGCGCTCTCGGAGGCCGAGCTGCGCCGGCTCGCCGAGCTCTGCGACGCCCTCCGCCTCGCCCAACCCGACATCCCCGATCGTTCCTCCGGCCATTCGTGAGGAGAACCACCATGAACCTCATCGACTCGACCACTCGGACCGTGCGGGTCGCCGCCCTGTCCGGAGGCGTCTCGTCGCCCTCGTCGACCCGGCGCCTCGTCGATCACCTCACCGGCGCCGTCGAGCGCCAGCTGAGGGCGCACGGCCACCGGGTCCGCACCGACGTCGTCGAGCTGCGCGAGTACGCCGAGGACGCCACGGCGGTGATGATCGGCGCTGATGTGTCCGACCGGCTGCGCGAGGTCTTCGACCTGATCGGACGGGCCGACGTGCTGGTCGTCGGCACGCCGGTCTTCCGCGGCTCCTACACCGGCCTGCTCAAGACGTTCCTGGACGTCATCGACACCGGGGCCGTGGCCGGCAAGCCGGTGCTGCTCGCGGCCACCGGGGGATCGTTGCGCCATGCTCTGGTCGTCGACCACGAGCTGCGGCCGCTGTTCGCGTTCTTCCGGGCGGCGACCGCGCCCACCGGGGTGTTCGCCACCCAGGAGGACTGCGCGACGGAGTTCCGGCCCGACACCGAGCTCGAGGCCCGCATCGAGCGTGCGGCCGTCGAGGTGGTGGCCCTGGCCGACGCGCGTCCGGCCGTCGGCGAGGTGTCGTCGTCCGTGGCTGTCCGTGCCGTCGGGGCGGCGTGATAGAGAAGGGCTGTGACCGACACCGTGCCGGAGACCCCGGAGAGCGAGCCGCCCACCCCCTTCCACGATCTGGATGCCTACGTCGCCCTGCCGCGGTCCAGCGGCCTGGCGCTGTCACCTGACGGCACCCGCCTGGTCACCTCCGTGACCACCCTGGGCCCTGACGACGCCGCCTACGTTTCCGCCCTGTGGGAGGTCGATCCCGCAGGTGAGCGCCCGGCGCGCCGGCTGACCCGCAGCGCCAAGGGCGAGAGCGGCGCGGCCTTCCTGCCCGACGGCTCGCTGCTGTTCGGCTCCGCGCGCCCCGACCCGGCGGCGACGAACGGCGACGACGACGTCCCGCTCCTGTGGCTCCTGCCCAGCGACGGCGGCGAGGCCCGGGTGGTGGGCAAGCGCCCGGGCGGTGTGGGCGGGGTCGTCGTGGCGAAGGAGGCCGGGACGATCCTCGTCGGATCCGACACGTTCCCGTCCTCCACCGACGTCGAGTCCGAGGAGAAGACCCGCAAGCAGCGTAAGGAGAAGAAGGTCTCGGCCATCCTCCACGAGCGCTTTCCCGTGCGGTTCTGGGACCACGATCTCGGCCCGGACGCGCCGCGCCTCTACGTCGGCGGCCTCGAGCCGGGCGAGGACGCCCTCGCCGATCCGGTCGTCGAGCTGCGCGACCTCACCCCCGACGCCGGCCGCGCCCTCTACAGCGTGGGCTACGACCTCAGCGCTGACGGCTCCACGGTCGTCACCACGTGGAACATCCCCGAACGCGGCGGGCTCCGGCAGGCCCTGGTGGCCATCGACGTTGCCACGGGCACTCGGCGCGTGCTGGCCGACGAGGCCGACTACGAGTACGAGAGCCCGGCGATCAGCCCCGACGGCGCGTCCGTCGCGGTCATCCGGGGCCGTCGGTCCAGCCCTACCCAGCCGGTCGACCAGCACCTGGCCGTGGTCTCGCTGGCCGACGGTGCGCTGCGCGAGCTGGCCACCGACTGGGACCGGTGGCCTTTGACGCCGCAGTGGACTCCGGACGGATCGGCACTGATCGTGGTGGCCGACGAGAACGGCCGCGCGCCGATCTTCCGCATCGACGCCGCCACCGGCGAGGTGCTCCGGCTGACCGCTGACGACTACGCCTACAGCGACGTCGCCGTCTCACCCGACGGCGCGATCGTCTACGCGCAGCGGACGTCCTATCTCGAGCCGCCCCAGCCGGTCCGGCTGGCGGCCGACGTCGCCGACCAGCAGTCGGTGCCGCTGCGTGCTCCGGCGCCCGCTCCGGAACTGCCCGGCCGCCTGGTCGAGGTCGAGGCCAAGGCCGACGACGGCGTGCGCGTGCGGGCCTGGCTGGCCCTGCCCGACGACGCCTCGGCCACGTCGCCTGCTCCGCTGCTGCTGTGGATCCACGGCGGTCCGCTGAGCTCCTGGAACGCGTGGTCGTGGCGGTGGAACCCGTGGCTGGCCGTGGCTCAGGGCTACGCCGTCCTGCTGCCCGACCCGGCGCTGTCCACCGGCTACGGCCTCGACTTCATCCGGCGGGGCTGGGGGTCGTGGGGTTCGGCGCCGTTCACCGACCTGATGGCGGTCACCGACGCGGCCGTGGGTCGCGACGACGTCGACGACGCTCGCACGGCGGCCATGGGTGGCTCGTTCGGCGGCTACATGGCCAACTGGGTGGCCGGCCACACCGACCGATTCCGCGCCATCGTCACCCACGCCAGTCTGTGGGCCCTCGACCAGTTCGGCCCCACCACGGATGCCGCGTGGTACTGGGCCCGCGAGATGACCGCCGAGATGGCCGAGGCCAACTCGCCGCACCGCCACGTCGATGAGATCACCACGCCGATGCTGGTGGTGCACGGCGACCGCGACTACCGTGTGCCCATCGGCGAGGCGCTTCGGCTCTGGTTCGAGGTGGCCTCGCGGGCCGAGGCCGACGACGGCGAGATGCCGCACAAGTTCCTCTACTTCCCCGACGAGAACCACTGGGTGCTCTCGCCCCAGCACGCGAAGGTCTGGTATCAGACGGTGTTCGCCTTCCTCGACCACCACGTGCTGGACGAGGAGTGGGTCACGCCCGCCATCCTGCGGTAGCGCGGGCCTCACGACGCGGCGTTCTCCCTGCGGCGCGGGGAGAACGCCGCCACGACGAGACCCGCGGCGATGAGCACGAGGTTCTTGGCGACGAACTCGCCCTCCATCGTGACCATCAGCGGGTTGCTCGTGTACGCGACCTCCGGCTGCGTCACGAACACCAGAAACGTGCCGGCGAGATGGGCGACCATCACGCCGATCGCCCAGGTCAGGCGGTATCCCGCGATGATCACGGCGCCCAGGACGACCTCGAAGGCGCCGAGGCCGGTCACGAACAGCTCGGCCGGCAGCCAGGGCACGACGCCGGCCACGAGGTCGCCTACCGGGGTGTCGCCGCTGACCTTCAGCGCGCCGAACCAGACGAAGACCACGCCGAGCGCGACCCGCAGCGCGGGCAGGCTGGTGGCGCGGAGCAGCCGGAGGACGCGCTCCTCCACACCGGGCTTCACGACGTGCTCGGGGGACTGGGCAGGTGTGTGGTGCGAGGTGGTGGGCATGGTGTCGCCTCTCTATATGTCGAATAGCTACATATAGAGAGTCTGAGTATCTGGGCGGCGGCGCATCGGGGATGACCCCTGACCCGACCCTGACCCGACCCGGAGACGTGGCGCGTCCTGGGGAGCGCGGCCCGGAGAGGCGCGGCCCCGGCCGCCCTTCTGGGCCGCGCTGTGGGCTCTCGGGCCGGCGAGAGACACTGTCGTGATGAGCACCCGCACTCGCGTTCGCGCTCCCGAACTCCGTGGTCGTGCCTGGCTGAACACCGGCGGCGAGCCGCTGTCGATGTCGGGGCTGCGCGGCCGCTTCGTCCTGCTCGACTTCTGGACCTTCTGCTGCGTCAACTGCCTCCACGTGCTCGACGAGCTGCGTCCGCTGGAGGAGAAGTACGCCGACGTGCTCACCGTCGTCGGGGTGCACTCGCCGAAGTTCGTCCACGAGGCCGATCCCGACGCCGTGGTCGCAGCGGTCGAGCGCTACGGCGTCCACCATCCGGTCCTCGACGATCCCGACCTGAGCACCTGGCAGGCCTACGCCGTGCGGGCCTGGCCGACGCTGACGCTGGTCGATCCCGAGGGCTACGTCGTGGCGCAGTTCTCCGGCGAGGGGCACGCCCACGCGCTGACGGCGCTGCTCGACGAGCTGGTCGGCGAGTACGACCGCCGGGGCACGCTGCACCGAGGCGACTCGCCGTACGTCCCGCCCGAGCCGGAGCCGACGACGCTGCGCTTCCCCGGCAAGGTGATCGCGCTGCCGGGCGGCACCTTCCTGGTCAGCGACTCCGGCAACCACAGCCTGGTCGAGCTGGCGAACGACCTCGAGACCGTCGTGCGGCGCATCGGCACCACCGAGCGCGGGCTGCTCGACGGAGCCGCCGCCATCGCGCGGTTCAACGAGCCCCAAGGCCTCCTGCTGCTGCCGGACGACGTCCGGGACCAGGTCGGATACGACGTCGTGGTGGCCGACACCGTCAACCACGTCCTGCGCGGCGTCGAGCTGGCGACCGGCGGCGTGACCACTCTGGCCGGCAGCGGGCGGCAGTGGATGCAGGGCGACCCGGTCGGCGACGGCACCGGCGACCCGCGCGCGGTGTCGATGTCCTCGCCGTGGGACGTCGCGTGGTCTCCTGCCGCCGACGCGGTGGTCGTGGCGATGGCCGGCATCCATCAGCTCTGGTTCTTCGATCCGGCGGGTCGGACCACCGGCCCGCTGGCGGGGACGACGAACGAAGGGCTGGTCGACGGGCCGCTGGCCGAGGCCTGGTTCGCGCAGACGTCCGGGCTGGCCACCGCGGCCGACGGGCGGGTCTGGCTCGCCGACTCGGAGACGTCGTCGGTCCGGGCTGTGACGTTCGAGGGTCTCCGGGCCGGCGTCGTGGAGACCGCCGTGGGCACCGGGCTGTTCGACTTCGGCTTCCGCGACGGCCCGGCGGACGCCGCACTGTTCCAGCACCCGCTCGGCGTGACGGTGCTGCCGGACGGCTCGGTCGCGGTGTGCGACACCTACAACGACGCCGTCCGTCGCCTCGACGTCGCCACCGGCGAGGTGTCGACGCTGGTCACAGGGGTGCGTGAGCCCAGCGGCGCGGTCGTCGACGGTGACCGTCTGGTGGTCGTCGAGTCGGCGGCGCATCGACTCGTCCGGGTCCCGCTCGGCGCGGCTGCCGCGGCTGCCGGAACGTCCCATCGCACCCAGCGGCCCGCCCTCGACGTCGCACCCGGCCCGGTCGAGGTGAGCGTGGTGTTCACCCCGCCTCCGGGTCAGAAGCTGGACGACCGGTTCGGGCCGGCGAGTCGCCTCGTGGTGTCGTCCAGTCCGCCGGAGCTCCTCGCCGACGGCGCCGGTCGCGACGTCGAGCTGAATCGGACCGTCGAGGTCACCCCGACGGTCTCGGCCGGGGTGCTGCACGTGGCGGCGATGGCGGCTTCGTGCGACGAGGGTGGCGACAACGCCGCGTGCCACATGCATCAGCAGGACTGGGGCGTGCCGATCCGCGTGGTGCCCGGCGGAGCCACCCACGTGGAGCTGGTGCTCTCCGGCTGACCCGCCCCGCCTCGTTGATCTTGGAGAAATCGCGGGAATGTCACCCAAGATGTCCGATTGATGGAGCAGTTTCTCCAAGATCAACGGGACGGTCCGGACGGGAAGGGGTCAGGCGGGCGGCTGGCCGTACACGTGGTCGATCTTCAACCGCGCGAGCACTCGGCCGTCCGCGACCATCGCGCGTCGGAAGTCGTCCCAGTCGGGATGCTCGCCGCGCACGTCGCGGTAGTGGGTGATGAGCGCCTCGACGGTGTCGTCGTGCGGGTCGGCGGCCACCGGCGTGAGCTCGACGATGCCGTCGGCCACCGCCCACGCGCCGCCGCCGGGCGAGGTGACCTGCAGGCTGGCCCGCGGGTCGCGGCGCAGGTTGCGGGCCTTGGCGCGGTCGTCGGTGATCGAGATCCGGACGAGTGCCCGGGCGTCGTCGTAGTCGTAGTTGACCACCGAGAGCTGGGGCCGGCCATTGCGCCGGATCGTGGCCAGGACGCCGAGGTCGGAGGTGGCCAGAAGGGTGCGGAGGGCGTGGTCGCTCATGGCCGGGCCAACGTCGCCGACGCCGTGATCGATTCCGGACGTGTCCAGCGTCTCCCTGGCCGGATTGCGACGGACCCGGCCGGGCAAGCTACACTGATGCACAGCCACGGCCTCGCATCGTGTTCAAACGGCGAGGCCGTTTCAGTGCCCGGGTTCTATGACGCTGGAACGTCGAGGGAAAGTCGGGTACGCGCGCCTCTCAGGCTCATCGCGCTCCGCACCCGCGGGCGTGGCAGGGCGCGCTACGAGCCCGATGAACCGGAGCTTCTGCATGTCGTACGACCGTTCCACCCTGTCCTCCGACGGTTCCGACCGTCCCGGCCGATCCGGCCGTTCCGAGCGACCTGCCCGGTCGGGTCGGCCCGAGCGCGGCGGCCAGCCTCGCCGTGACGGCCGCCCGTTCGAGCGCCGCAAGCCCTACCGCAAGGGTCAGGGCCGTCCCGCCACCGAACGCCGCACCTTCGACCCCGCCCGCCGCGCCGCCATCGAGGCCTTCGACCCGGCCGGCTCCGCCTTCACCGCCATCGGCGTGCCCGAGCGGGTCGTCAAGATCCTCGGCGTCGACGGCATCACCGAGCCCACGGCCGTCCAGGCCGCGGTCATCCCCGACGCCATCGGCCGCCGCGACGTGCTGGGCCGGGCCCGCACCGGCTCGGGCAAGACGCTCGCCTTCGGGCTGCCGATCCTGACCCGGCTGGCCGGCGCCAAGAGCGAGCCCAACCACCCGCGGGCCCTCATCGTCGTCCCGACCCGCGAGCTCGCGGGTCAGGTCGCCTCGGCGCTCGAGCCGCTGGCCGACGCCCTGCGCCTGCGCATGGTCACGGTCTACGGCGGCGCGCCGTACGACCGGCAGATCCGCCGACTCGATCGCGGCGCGGACATCGTGGTGGCCACCCCCGGCCGCCTCGACGACCTCGTCCGCCGCGGCGCGTGCGTGCTCGACAACGTCGAGGTCGTCACCCTCGACGAGGCCGACCACCTCTGTGACCTGGGCTTCTTCCCGGTCGTCGACGATCTCCTCGGTCAGACCCCCGACGGCGGGCAGCGCCTGCTGCTCTCGGCCACGCTCGACGGCGACGTCGACCGCCTGGTCCGCCGTCACCTCCACGACCCCGCGCGGCACGAGATCGACCCCGACGCCGGGTCCGTGACCACGATGGACCACCACGTCCTCGTGGTCGGCGCCCACGACAAGCTCGACGTCACCACCGCGCTGGTCCGCGCCAACCCGCGCAGCATCGTCTTCACCCGCACCAAGGACGGCGCGACCCGGCTGGCCGAGGACCTCGAGGACGCCGGTGTCCCGGCCGTCGACCTGCACGGCGATCTGTCGCAGCGGGTGCGCGAGCGCAACCTCGACCGGTTCCGCAGCGGTCGCGCCCAGGTGGTCGTGGCGACCGACGTGGCCGCCCGAGGCATCCACGTCGACGGCGTCGGGCTGGTCGTCCACTACGACCCGGCCGGCGAGTCCAAGGCGTACCTCCACCGCTCCGGACGCACGGCGCGAGCCGGTGCCTCCGGCGCGGTCGTGACCGTCGCGTCGATGGGCCAGGCCCGCCACCTCGGCGAGCTGTTCCGTCGCGCGGGCGTGGAGGCCAAGAACGTCGACGCTCGCTCGATCGACGGGCCGATCACCGCCGAGGCGCTGGCCGAGGCTCCGGCCATGGCCGCGCCGCCGCCGTCGCGCGGTGGTGACCAGTCGCGCCGACGTGGCCACGGTGGCCCTCGCCGCTCCGGCGGTGGACGCCCGCACGGTGGCCGCTCGGGTGGCAGCCAGACCCGCTACGGAGGCTCGCGGCGCGACTTCCCGCGTAGCTGACCCCGCACGGCTGACAGACGACCGCAGACAGACGACCGCGGGCGATCACCGAGTTTCTGGTGGTCGCCCGCGGTCGTTGTCGTGCAGCCGATGAGGATCAGTGGGCGAGCCCTGGCGTCAGGGTGCCGGCGGAGCGCTCGGGGGCGGCGGAGCGGCCGGACCCGGGTTGGCCGACGGGTAGCCGGGCTCGGGATAGCCAGGGGCCGGCCCGGCGGGGCCGGCGCCGCCTCCCGCGGCCCAACCGCTCAGGCTCGGGGGCGTGCCGCCCTGGATGCGGACCAGCTCCGCGGTGTTCTGGGCGGTGAGGATCGAGGCCAGCAGTGACTCCAGCCCGACTCGGATGAACGCCAGGGAGATCAACGACACCAGTGGCCCGAGGATCAGCAGGACCAGGAAGCCGGTCCCGGCGTCCTGGCTGAATGCCACGATGACCGAGGTCAGGTACGAGATGACGACCAGGGCCATGGCCAAGCCGTAGACGATGCGGGCGATGGTCGGGGCGACGAACTTCTTGAAGCTGAGATCGAACAGTGCTCCCACTGGTGACTTCCTCGGTCAGGGGGCCAGGCTTCGCGATCATCCTGCTCGTCGGGGATGCTACCCAATCGTGAGACGCGGATCACCCGACTCGCCCACCCCGGCCGGCACCTGCCGCGACGTGTGACGGATCCACACGGAACCAGATTCCGCGCCATCTTTCGGCCTGGCGAACCCCGTCCGACGCGGGCGATCCGGTGCCGATAGCCTCCGGCGGGTGCGCGAAACCGGCGAAACCGGCGAGACCAGCGCGACCCCGCACCACGACGTCCGCCTGCGGGCGCCGGACGGCCCGCCGCCTGGTCGAGCCGCCACCGACGCCCCGCGACGCCGTCCCCTGACGTACCCGGGCGCATGGCCGGACCGGTCGGTGCTGGTGGCCGGCGATCACGAATGGGCCGTCGACCTGCCTCCGGGCTCGAGCGTCGGCGCCGCGCTCGTGGACGACGGACCGGGTGGGCGCTCCCTCGACGACGTGCTGCTCGGGCTCGGCGTGGCTCCGATCGCCGACCGCGAGCCGGTACTCGCCGTCGGGTCGAACGCCTCCACGGCCCAGCTCCGGCACAAGGCCGAGTCCACCGACATGTCGCCGGTGGTCCCGATGCTGCGGGCGCAGGTCCGTGGAGTCATGGTCGGTGTCGCGCCGAAGGTGTTCGCGCCGGGCTACGTCCCGGCCGCTCCGGTGTTCGACCCGGCCGCGCGCGCCATGATGTTCGTCCAGTGGCTCGACGCCGCGCAGCTCGACGCGCTCGACCGCACCGAGCGTGCCTACGACCGCCGCGAGCTGATCGGCCGGAACGTGTCGGTCGAGCTGCCCTCCGGCGCGTCCCTCGGCCGCTGCTTCGGCTACGTCGCGACCCTTGGGTACCTGGTGGACGACGCCGACGAGCCGATCGCGCTGCCGCCGGACCAGACCGCGCTGCTCACCGATCTGCTGAGCCGCTCGCCGCGCTTGCGCGAGCTCATGGGGCCGACCCCGGCCGCGTGGATCCGGACCGTCCGCGAGGGCGGCCGGCCGGTCGCGACCGAGGTCGAGCGGATCTTCGCCGCCGAGGGCTGGGTCCGCTCACAGTTCTGAGCTCACGCGCTCAGAACGCGTCCTCGGGGAGGTCCATGAGCGCGTTGTCCGTGGCCTCGGCGATGGCCCGCTCGGCCGTGATGCGGGGGAGCACCTGGCGGGCGAAGAACTGGGCGGCCGCGACCTTGCCCTCGAGGAAGGCGTGGTCGCGCTCGGGGGCGTCGCCGTCCAGCTTCTCCAGCGCGACCGTTGCGGACCGCAGCAGCAGCCACGCCACCACCACCTCGCCGGTGGCGAGAAGCAGCCGGCTGGTGTTCTGCCCGACCTTGTAGACGTTGCGGACGTCGCCGCCCTCGCTGGTGGCGTCCGCCGACATCAGGAAGCCCACCAGCGTTCCGAGCATGCCCTGGACGTCCTCGAGGCCCTTGGCCAGCAGCTCGCGCTCGGCCTTGAGCGCGTCGCCGCCGGCCTCGGCGCCCAACGTCTCCTGGATCTGCTGGGACAGCCAGCCGATGGCCTGGCCCTGGTCCCTGATGATCTTGCGGAAGAAGAAGTCCTGGCCCTGGATAGCCGTGGTGCCCTCGTAGAGGGTGTCGATCTTGGCGTCGCGGACGTACTGCTCGAGCGGGTAGTCCTGGAGGAAGCCGGAGCCACCGAAGGTCTGCAACGACTCCGAGCCGAGGAGCACCCACGAGCGCTCGGAGCCGTAGCCCTTCACGATCGGCAGCAGGAGGTCGTTGACGCGTTCGGCCAGCTCGTCGCGGGTGCCGGCCGCCTCGGCCTCGGCCACGCGGTCCTGCATCGTGGCGGTGAACAGCACGAGCGCGCGCATCCCCTCGGCGTAGGCCTTCTGGGTCATCAGCGACCGGCGGACGTCGGGATGGTGGGTGATGGTGACCCGTGGCGCGGCCTTGTCGGTGGCCTGGGTGAGGTCGGCACCCTGCACCCGCTCCTTGGCGAACTCGAGGGCGTTGAGGTAGCCCGTGGACAGCGTCGCGATCGCCTTCGTGCCCACCATCATCCGGGCGTACTCGATGACCTGGAACATCTGCGCGATGCCGTCGTGGACCTCACCCAGGAGGTAGCCAACGGCCGGCTCGCCGTCGCCGGCCCCATCGCGGCCTTGCCGGGGAAGAGAGCCTTGGCCGAACGTCAGCTCGCATGTGGACGAGACCTTCAGCCCCATCTTCTTCTCGACGTTGGTGGCGTAGACGCCGTTGCGCTCGCCCAGCTCGCCGGTCTGCGGGTCGAAGTGGAACTTCGGGACGATGAACAGCGACAGGCCCTTGGTGCCCGGCCCGCCGACCCCGTCGACGCCGGCCGGGCGTGCCAGGACGAGGTGGATGATGTTCTCGGCGAGATCGTGCTCGCCGGAGGTGATGAAGCGCTTGACGCCCTCGATGTGCCAGGTACCGTCGTCCTGAGGATGCGCGCGGGTGCGTCCGGCGCCCACGTCGGAGCCGACGTCGGGCTCGGTGAGCACCATCGTGGCCCCCCACCGGCGCTCGATCATGAGCTCGGCGATCCGCTTCTGGGCCTCGGTGCCGTTCTTCCACACCACGCTGGCGAACGACGGACCGGACGAGTACATCCACGCCGCGGCGTTCGAGCCGAGGATGAGCTCGGCGCCGGCCCAGAAGACCGACGGCGGTAGCGGCGTGCCGCCCAGCCCTTCGGGCAGCGCGAAACGCCACACCTCCGACTGCATGAGCGCCTCGTAACTCGCGCGGAAGGAGTCGGGGACGGTGAGTGTGCGGTGTTCGGGGTCGTACACCGGCGGAGTGCGGTCGGAGTCGGCGTACGACTCGGCCAGCTCCTCCCGGGCCATCCGGTCGATCTCACCGAGAATGCTGCGCACGGTGTCGACGTCGAAGTCCTCGTAGCGACCGCGACCGAGCAAGTCGCCGCTGCCGAGCACGTCGAACAGGGTGAACTCGATGTCGCGAAGGTTGGACTTGTAATGACCCATCTGTTTCC
Organism: Jiangellaceae bacterium; assembly: GCA_036566745.1. Classification (GTDB taxonomy): domain Bacteria; phylum Actinomycetota; class Actinomycetes; order Jiangellales; family Jiangellaceae; genus DATCVR01. The sequence continues at coordinate 17,060 of DATCVR010000033.1, forward strand.
TCCGTGCGGCGCTGCGGACCGGTCGCTACTGGCGAGTAACCCCATGGTGCTACCAGCGGGTAACTTTGCGCAAGCCGCCGGCCGGTGCCGATATCGCTACATTGATCATCGATCGACCCTGGGGAGGTCCTCGTGCGCGAACGGCTCAGCACCGCGGAGTCCGTGCTGACCGCCGCCGTAGCCGCAGGTGACGAGGCCGACCTCGGCCGCGACATCGATCCACGTTCGGCCCCCGACGCCTCGGTGTGGGACCACGGCCGGACCGTCCGGGCCCACGTGCTCGAGCAGCTCCTGCGCGGCGGCGAGCGGTCCCACGGCGCCGCGGTGCGGCTCACCGGCGTCCGCATCACCGGCGGGCTGCGCCTTCACTACGGCCGGCTGACCCGGCCGCTCCGCCTCGACCTGTGCTGGATCGACGACATCGTGTCCCTGGTCGACCTCGTCACCGCCGGCATCGAGCTGGTGCGGTGCCGGGTCCGGGCGGTGCGAGCCGAGTCCGTCGACGTCGAGGGCGCGTTCGCGATGCGCGAGTGCGCGACCGGCTCGGTGGTCATGGTCGACACGCGGGTGCATCGCTCGGCGTCGTTCGAGGACAGCCGCATCGTCGGCGAGGGCGAGACCACGCCGTTCATCGCGCGCAACCTCGTCGTGGGTGGCGACCTCCTGCTCAACCGCGCCCGCGTCTTCGCCCAGCAGGACGAGGCGGTCCACATCGAGCGGTTGCGGGTCGAGAGCGGGCTCGGGCTGGTGGGCCTGCGGGCCCGGGGCGGGGTCGTGCTGTCCGGGGCCTCGGTGGGAGGTCGGGTCGACGCGACCGACGCCGTGCTGCGCAACGGCAGCCAGACCGCGTTCGACGCCCAGCACCTGGTGGCCGCCGGGCTGCGCGCCCGCGACCTGCGATGCACCGGCCGCTTCGACCTCCGCCACGCCACCATCGCCGGCAGCGTGTGCTTCGACGGAGCCCGGCTCGCCAACCCCACGGGCGACGCCCTGCTCGCGGGAGACATCGAGGCCGACCGGTTCGAGGCCGAGGACGGCGCCCGCATCCTGGGCCGGATGTCGTTGCCCCGCGGGGTCGTCCGCGACACGCTCGCGCTGCGCGGTGTCGAGATCCGCAACCCCGGTCGGCAGGCGGTGCTGGCCACGGGCGCGTCCATCGGTGCGCTGGTCGCCGACGGTGCGCTCTTCAGCGGCCGCGTGGTCTTCGACGAGGTCGAGGCCACGTCCGTGCGGCTCACCGACGTCACCGTCCGCAACGCCGACGACGCGATGTCGATCTCGTTCCAAGCCGCGACGATCCGCCGCGACCTCAACGGCTCCAACCTGCGCTGTCACGGCACGCTCGACATCAAGGGCGTGCGGGTCGGCGCCGCGATCTTCCTGGGCGGTGCCCACCTCGACGGCGGAGGCGGAGGCCGGGCCCTGGCCGCCTCACGCTGCGTGGTGGGCGAGCGGTTCGTCCTCGGCGCCGGTTCGTTCGCCCACGGCGACCTCGATCTCGCCCACGCCGACATCGGCAAGAGCCTGGCCATCGACGGCGCGGCCGTGCGCGGAACGATCCGGCTGTTCCAGGCCCGCGTGCGCAGCGACGTCCTGCTGCGCGGCACCTACATCGAAGCGCCGGGCATCGGGGTCGATGCGATCGGGCTGCGGGTGGACGGCCGGTTCACCGCCCGCGGGATGGTGTGCGACGGCGGCGTGCGGCTGACGGCCGCCGTGGCCGACGCTGTGGTGCTGACCGGCGCACAGATCCACAACCCCGGCGCGAACGCGCTGATCGCCTCGCGCCTCGAGGTCCGCGGCGACCTGATCATCGGCGACGACCCGTACTCCCGCGACAAGGGCGGCTTCCGGGCCTCCGGGCGGGCGGTGCTGCGCGACGCGCGGGTGGGCGGCGACCTCATCTTCGACGGCGCGGTGCTGTCGCGCCCCGGACACCGCGCGCTCGACGTCACCAGCATCCACGTCGGGGGGAAGATCTCCCTCGAACGCACCGTGGTCCACGGCACGGCCGCCCTCGACAAGGCCCACGTGCTGCGACGGATCGTGGTGAGCAACGCCGAGTTCACCGGCCACGGCGTGGGCTCCGCCGACGGTCCCGTGGTGCTGAGCGCCCTGCAGACCATCTCCGACGAGCTGCTCGTCGACGGCGGGAGGTTCGCCGGGGTGCTCCGCCTGACCGGCTCCAGCTTCGCCGTGGGCGCCAGCATCCGGGGTGCCTCGATCACCGCGCCTGGTGGGGTCGCGCTGCTCGGTGCCGACCTGACCTGCGGCATCCTGCGGCTCACCGATCTCGACGTATCGGGCGAGGTGACGTTGACCGGCGGCCAGATCGGCAGCGACTTCGTGGTCGAGGGCGGGCGGTACCGCAACCCCGGCCTCCCGGCCTTCGACGCGTCGCAGATGGTGGTGGCGGGCACGGCATCGGTGTCCGACGTCCAGCTGGTGGGGACCCTCCTGCTGCGCCGTGCCACGGTCGGGTTCGCCGTGCTCATGACGTCGGTGCGGGTGGCCGTGGGCACCGATCCGAACGGGTCCCGGAGTCCCACCGAGGGTCTCGCCGTGGCGGCCGCCGGGCTGCAGGTCGAGGGCAACATCGAGTGCCGCGAGCTGGTGACCGTCGGGTTGGTGTCGTTCCGCGACGCGGTGGTCACCGGGCGGCTGATCATGCGCGGCGGGTGCATGCTGCGCAACCCGGGCCGGACGGCGCTGTACGCGCCGGGCCTCCGGGTCGCTGGCGCGGTGGAGCTCGGCCACCACGACGCCGACGACTCCGACGACGTGGCCGTGGTGGGCGACGTCCGCTTAGATCGCGTCCACGTCGGGGAGATCTGGTTCCACAGCGTGTCCGTCGAGGCCGCGCGCGGCAGCGTGCGCTCGGGCGACGGCGTCGCCGATCCCGACGACCCGGTGGTCACCCTCGGCGACGCGGAGGTCTCGCGCCGGCTGTCGCTGGACGGTCTCGACGTCCTCGAGCCTGCCGGGGGAGGCGATCCAGGGACGATCGACCTGTCCGGCATCCGCGCCGGCTCGGTGGAGCTGCCCCAGGGCGAGGCGGCGATCGACCTGCGCGACGGCGAGGTCCGGTCATTGCTGCTCGACCTCACCGACCCAACGACCGTGCTGCTGTCCGGCCTCAGCTTCGACGATCCGGGAGGCGCCGACGTCGACACCGCGCTGGCCTGGCTGCGCCGCGATCCCACCGGCTACCAACACCAGGCCTACGAGCAGCTCGCCGCCCACTATCGCCGGCTCGGCGCCGAGGCGGACGCCCGCACCGTGCTGCTGGCCCGTCAGCGTCACCGTCGCGACCTGCTGCGCAGCTCGTCGTTCGGGCAGATCCTCACCAAGGGCTGGGGATACCTGCAGGACGCCACCGTGGGCTACGGATACCGGCCGGGGCTGGCCGCGGTGTGGTTCGTCGGCCTCCTCGCGGTCGGGACGCTGTACTTCTGGGGGCGCTCGATCGCCCCCGTCGAGGTGGGGGTCCACCCCACGTTCAACCCGTTCGGATACACCCTCGATCTGCTGATCCCGCTGGTCAGCCTGGGGCAGGACCTCGCATGGGACCCCACCGGGGCCGACCTCGTCGTGGCGTACGGGCTGATCTTCGCGGGTGCCGTCCTCGCCACCACCATCCTCGCCGCGGTGACGCGGGTGCTGAACCGGCGGTGACGTCCGCCCGAAGACCCGGCGCAGATCGTTGACCGTCATACTCGTCACGCCCGATCATGTGGCATCACACACACTCGCTGAGGAGTCGTCACCGCCATGGCTGGAAAGTTCGTTCTCAAGCAGGACAAGGCCGGGGAGTACCGGTTCAATCTCGTCGCCGGCAACGGTGAGGTCGTCGCGAGCAGCGAGGGATACAAGCGCAAGGATTCCGCGCTCAACGGCATCGAGTCGGTACGCCGCTGGGCCGCCGAGGCCGAGGTCGACGACCAGACCGACAACTGAACGCCACCGTGGAACGGAATCATCGCGTCCGACGTCCGATGGGCATGCGACGACTTCGATATCTCGCTCTGGTGGCCGGTGTCAGCGTCCTCGCGGCCTGTGGCGGCGGCGACAACGACGACACCACCGCAGTGCCCGAGGGCAGCACCGGCTCGTCCTCCAGCGGCGCGGCGGGCGCTCCGGTCATGGGGACCACCTGGGCGGTGTCCGAGGTGAACGTGGCCCAGGCCGCCATCGCGGCGTCCGCCGACGCCGAGGCCTATCTGCAGATCCAGGACGACGGCAAGGTCCAGGGCAACACCGGGTGCAACGGCTTCGGCGGCACCGCCGAGGTCGGCTCGGAGGCCATCACCTTCTCTCCGCTGATCTCCACCAAGATGGCCTGCGAAGGCGACATCGGCGCCATGGACAGCGCGATGCTCCAGGTTCTGCGGGGCGAGGTCACCTTCGAGGTCGCCGGCGACGTCATGACGCTCACCAACGCCAGCGGCGACACCCTCGCCCTCGCGGCCACGGACGACGTCACGCCGAGTCCCTGACGCGGGCCCTGTCCACAGATTTCTTCCACACCCCTGTGCACAGCTGATCGTTCATGCGGGGTCTGCTGTGGACAGGGTTGTGGGCCGTCGCTGACCAGGAAGATCTTGGTGCGAACCTCTTGCGGCGTGCTCGCGGGAGGACTAAACCTGACCCATCGCCCTTCACGGGCCGGAGCAGAATCCGAGGCGACTCGGGTGACGCACCGGTGGCCGGGAGGACGGATCGACCGGAGAACGGCAGGCCGTCTCGCCGAGTTCGCTCGGTGGCCGCACACGACGCGCGGGAGCCTGAACGGACCGGCCGATCGATCGCCAGGGCACGAGGTTCTCGTCGGGTCACCGCCGAGCCGTCGCGCCGGCCGCATCGTCGCAGCGGTGTCGGAGGTTCGGTTCGCCGAGCCTTTTCGACCGGCGGTCACCAGAAGGCCCCTCGGACTCATACTCCGAGGGGCCTTCACCTTTCTACCGTACGGTGATCCATCGCCCCGCCATGACACGCGGCTCGCGGGCAGCGCGTCCCGTGCCGCTGGACGCGTGCCGCTTGACGTGCGCCGTCGACGCAAGCCTCGAAGGCTGCTTCCCTTAGCTGCGTGGTCAACGGACGTGCCCGGCAACCCGGACGGCGTCGGCCCTGAAGTCATTTCGCCCGTGCTCGTCTCGTCCGGTACGGTCGCGGGATTGCTTTCCACAGCTGGGAGCCCATGAGGTTCGCGTGTGGTCTCCCCGGCAGGTCCCAGGCTGAGAGCAGGTTTCGTGATGGCATGTCGTGTCGGTGAGCTCGTGCTCGGTTGCCGCGACCCCGAGGTGCTGGCGCGGTTCTGGTGCGAGGTTCTGGACTTCGTCGTGCTCGATCGGGAGGACGACGGCTCGGTGGAGATCGGGCCGCGTGAAGGGTTCGGTGGTCCGCAGCCGACGATCTTCCTCAGTCGCAGGGATGAGCCGGAGAAGGGGAAGTGCGGCTGCACATCGACGTCAACCCCACCGACCGCGATCAGGACGCCGAGCTCGAACGCCTTCTGAAGCTTGGGGCACGCCCGGCCGACATCGGCCAGACAGGCCAAGAGCCATGGCATGTCCTCGCCGACCCCGAAGGCAACGAGTTCTGCCTGCTCAGGGCCCGCCTCGACCCACTGTGAGACGGGTCCTAGACGCGGGCCGCGATCGCCACTGACACCCACGCGCGCACCCGCTCGGGATCCACGCCCACTCGCCTGGCCAGGCCGTCGACGTCCAGCGGGGCGCCGTTGACCTCCGCCTTGATCGCCACCACGGCCACGTCGAAGGCGACCTCACCGGACATCCCACGCGTGTCCACCAGCATGATCCGGTGATCGGGTCCGACCAGTACGTTGCCCAGCGAGGTGTCGCCGTGGCACAGGCCGTCGTGCCCGGTGGCCAGCAACTCCGCCAGGATCGCGGCGGCCTTGGCGCGCTCGCCGTCGGGCGCCTCGTGCAGCCCGGGTGCGAGGTCGTTGCGGGCACAGGTCGTCAGGCGGTCGGACAGCCAGTCACCGATGCGCGAGAGCCCCTCGGGAGGGCGGCGCCCCACCATCGCTGCGAGGGTCGCCGCCAGCCCGGCGATGCGGTGCGGGGTGAGGCGCGCGTCGTAGAACGTCGTCCCCGGCACGACCTGGTCCATGATCGTCCAGCTGCCGGTGGAGGTCGCCCGCCAGTCGTGGATGGCCGGGCCCGCGCCCAGCTCGGCGAGAGTCCTGGACACCGTCAGCTGCGCCCAGCCGTCGGGGTCGGCACTCGCGCGCAGCACCAGCGGGCCGTCGGGCGTGGCCACCGAGACGACCAGACCGTACCTGGCCGGCAGGACCCGCCGCGTGGTCGCGGAGACGGTGCGGCAGACGTCGTCGAGCTCGTCGACGACCCGCGCCGACCAGGCCGGGCCGAGATCGGGCCAGCGGCGATGGACGGCGTCGACGACGTTGTCGGGCAGGTGGATGCGGTTCATGTCTCGTCGAACGCTAGTCACGCCGCGCTGTTCGCAAGGTCGCGAACGACCTCCGCGAATCCTTGTACCAACGGAGTTTCTGCGCCGTTCACCCAGGTGAGAGCCACCTGCAACGGTTCGGCGTCGGTGAGCCGCACCCAGCGCAGGCCGGGGCGGGCGTAGTACTCGGCCATGCTCGCCGGCGCGAAACAGATCGCCACGCCCTCGGCGACCTGTTCGAGCATCTCCTCGACGTTGTCGTTGGTCGGACCCCACCGCGGCTCGGACCCGTCCGGCCGCGGGTTGACCGCCCACCAGTCGACCCACGCCCGCGGCGCGCGTTCGGTCCACATCAACGGCTCGTCGTTGACGTCGAGCACGGAGACGCTGTCGCGACCCGCGAGAGCGTGCTCGGACGGCAACCCCACCACCCGGGACTCGGTGTGGACCACCTCGGCGTGGAGCCCGGACAGGTCGGCGGGCAGCCAGGCGAACGCGACGTCGACCCGGCCGTCGCGCAACGCGTCGACCTCCTGGCCCCAGTCGAAACGCTTCGGCTCGACTCGCACGCCGGGATGGCGCCGAGAGAACTCGGCCCGGGCCCGGGTGGTGAGGGTGCCGGCTCCGGTGGCCTCGAAGCCAACGCGCAGGGTGCCGATCTCGCCGCGGCGATGCTGCTCGGCCCGGTCGGCGAGGCGGTCGGCCCGGAGCAGGACCTCGCGTGCCTGGTCGACGAGGTCGCGGCCGACCGGGGTGAGGGTCACCCCGCCGGAGTGCCGGACGAACAGTCGCACGCCGAACTCGGACTCGGCGTTCTTGAGCGCGTACGAGAGCGCCGGCTGGCTGACGTACAGCAGCTGGGCGGCCCGGCCGACGTGGCCGGTGTCGGCGATGGCGACCAGATATCGCAGCTGACGCAGCTCCACCCAGCGATCATAAGGCTCCTTTATGGACTCGGCGATCTTCTGTCTTGGACCGTGGGACCGACCGTCTGGCACAACTGGATGGACCCCGATCCGCGAACCCGACGGAGACCGACATGACCACCGAGACCACTCCCGCCGTCCCCGCCGAGCGCGCCGCCGGACGGGTCTGGCTGATCACCGGGGCGTCCTCGGGCTTCGGCCTGGCCATCGCGGAGGCCGCTCTCGCCGCGGGCGACACCGTGGTCGCCACGGCGCGCCGTCCCGAGGCCCTCGCCGCTCTGGTGGCCGCCTACCCGGACCGGGCGATCGCCGTCGAGCTGGACGTCACCGACACCGCGCGGGTCACGAGCGTGGTGGCCGACGTCGTCCTCTGGTACGGCCGCGTGGACGTCCTGGTCAACAATGCCGGCCGCGGCCTGGTCGGTGCAGTCGAGGAGACCACCGATCGCGAGCTGCGTGACCTGATGGACCTGCACTTCTTCGGCCCGGCGGCACTGACCCGTGCGGTGCTGCCGCACATGCGACGGCAGCGCTCCGGGGCGATCGTGCAGCTGAGCAGCATGGGCGGGCGGTTCTCGTTCCCCGGCGTCTCGGCCTACTCGGCGACCAAGTTCGCCCTGGAGGGTCTGAGCGAGGCACTCGCGGCGGAGGTCGCGCCGTTCGGGATCACCGTGATGGTCGTCGAGCCGGGGGCGTTCCGGACCTCGTTCGCCGGCTCGGGCGCGCTTCTGCAGTCCGCACCCCTCGCCGCCTACGACGACATCGTGGGCCCGGTGCGCGAGACCCTGCCGAGCACCCACGGCAAGCAGCCCGGCGACCCGGCGAAGGCGGCCCGCGCCATCCTGGCCGCGCTCGACGCGGAGAAGCCGCCGCTGCGCCTCCCGCTGGGCAACGACGCCGCGGACGCCATCGCCGCGCACCTGGACGCGGCCCGCACGGAGTTCCTGACCTGGGAAGACGTCACACGCGACACCGAGGTCGACGAATGATCACCGTGACCTGCGCGTCTCTCCTGATGGGCGAGTCGTGTCAGGTGGTGCATCGCGGGCGATAGCGTTTCGAACGTGAGCCAACGACGTTCCCTCACCGCGTTCGACGACCTGTTGGCGGCCAATCGAGCGTTCGCCCGCCACTTCGACCTCGCCGGGTTCGACGGTGTGGCTCGGGCCGGGGTCGCCATGGTGACGTGCATGGACTCCCGTATCGATCCGCTGGGCATGATCGGCCTGGTGCCTGGCGACGCGAAGATCCTGCGCAATCCGGGCGGCCGGGTCGACCACCACGTGCTGGTGGCGCTCGTGCTCGGCGTCAACCTGCTCAACGTCGACCGCATCCTCGTCGTCCAGCACACCCGATGCGCCATGGCGGCCTCCAGCGAGGACGAGCTGCGCGCGCGGGTCAGCGCCGCCAGCGTCCAGGACGCCTCGTGGATGTCGTTCGGCGCCATCACCGACCAGCGGGCCGACATCGTCGACGAGGTCGGCAAGATCCGGGCCCATCCCCTCATCGGCGACGCCGTGACGGTCGGCGGCTTCCTGTACGACGTCGACACCGGTCTGCTCGAACAGATCGTCTGAGTTAGGCCCGGATTCGCTCCACCACGGAGTCGATCCGGTCGATACTCGTTCGACGCGTCAGTGTCAGACGAACGACGTCGAGCACCGAGGAGACTCCGTCATGCGGTACATGCTGTTGCTCAAGGGCGACCCCGACCCCGGCGCGATGCCCAGCCCCGAACTCATCGACGCGATGATCGCCTACCAGGAGGACCTCGCCAAGGCCGGAGTCCTGCTCGCCGCCGAAGGACTCCACGACAGTTCCCAGGGCGCCCGGGTGGTGCACTCCAAGGGCAGGCGCTCCGTGATCGACGGCCCGTTCGCGGAGTCGAAGGAACTGATCGCCGGCTACATGCTGATCCAGGTCGGCTCGAAGGAAGAGGCCGTCGAGTGGGCCTCGCGCTGCCCCGTGGACGTCGGTCTGCCCGACGACCTCGAGGCGGTCGTCGAGGTGCGGCAGGTGGCCGAGATGACCGACCTCCCCGACGTCACCGACGAGCAGCGCGACCGCGAGCAGACCCTGCGCGACCAGTACAGCTGACGATCCGGCGCCCGGGGTGTTCCGAGCCGGCCCGCGAGCATGCTCTGATTGGTGCTCGTGACGGCATCCGAGACGCCCCGGGCGATCGAAGCGGTGTGGCGGATCGAGGCCCCGCGGCTGATCGCCGGCCTGGTCGGGCTCGTGCGCGACGTCGGCCTGGCCGAGGAGCTCGCCCAGGACGCGATGGTCGCCGCGTTGGAGCAGTGGCCGGAGTCAGGCGTCCCGCGCAATCCGGGTGCCTGGCTCATGGCCGTGTCCAAGCGCCGGGCCATCGACCTGATCCGTCGTCGCGAGACGTACGACCGCAAGCTCGCGCTGATCGGTCGCGACCTCGAGCTCCAGGGGGAGGGCGCGGCCGCCGAGCTCGAGGCCGTCGTCGACGACCACATCGAGGACGACCTGCTGCGCCTGGTGTTCATCTCGTGCCATCCGGTGCTGTCCACCGACGCGCGAGTGGCGCTCACGCTTCGATTGCTCGGCGGGTTGCGGACCGACGAGATCGCGCGGGCGTTCCTGGTGCCCGAGTCGACGATCTCCCAGCGGATCGTCCGGGCGAAGCGGAGCCTGGCCGAGTCCGGGGCCGCGTTCGAGGTTCCGGAGGGCGCGGATCGGGCCGAGCGGCTCTCCTCGGTCCTCGAGGTGATCTACCTGGTGTTCAACGAGGGCTACTCGGCGACCGCGGGCGACGACTGGATCCGGCCGGCGCTGTGCGAGGAGGCGATGCGGCTGGGGCGCGTGCTGGTCGGGCTGGTGCCGATCGATGCGGAGGTGCACGGGCTGGTCGCGCTGATGGAGTTGCAGGCGTCGCGACTGCCGGCGAGGACCAGCCCGTCCGGTGAGCCGGTGCTGCTGCTCGACCAGGACCGCGGCCGGTGGGACCAGGTGCTCATCCGCCGTGGGCTGGCGGCGCTGGGGCAGGTCGAGAAGCTGGCGGACACCCCGGGGCCGTACGCCCTGCAAGCCGGGATCGCCGCATGTCACGCGCGTGCCCGTACGGCCGACCAGACCGACTGGCGGCGGATCGCGGCGCTGTACGAGGCGCTGGCGACGGTCGAGCCCTCGCCCGTCGTGGAGCTGAACCGCGCGGTCGCGATGTCGATGGCGTTCGGGCCGGAGGCCGGCCTGGCCATCGTCGACGAGCTGGCGGCGGAGCCCACGCTGGCCGGCTACCACCTGCTGCCGAGCGTGCGGGGCGACCTGTTGGCGAAGCTCGGCCGGACGGACGAGGCGCGCGCGGAGTTCGAGCGGGCGGCGGAGCTCACGCTGAACCAGCGCGAGCGTGCCCTGCTCCTCGCCCGCGCGGCCGCGTCGGCCTCGGCGCGGTAGCGCTGCCTGTGCCGATTCGCGGAGCCCCGCTGACGCTGGACAGCGGGCGGTGAGCGATCAGAAGCCGCGTCTCATGACTGACTCCGCGCCACCGGCAGGACCTTGGACTCGCAGTGGATCGGCTAGCTCTAGGGTGGATCTCCGATTCTGCTGAACAGGGGCAGGACGGCTGGTCGGACGAACGGGCTATGTGCACGGCCCGGAGAGCTGGTGGTGGCATGAGCGGCCTTGGAAAGTGGAGCCTCGGCATCGGTGTCGGGCTCGTGGTCGTGGCCGGATTGTGCAGGGCGCTGGACATGATCCCGGCCACGGTGATTGTCGGCATCGTGGGTCTGATCGCGGTCGGCATGGCGGGGTATGACGCGCTCTACGAATGGACGAAACGCTCCGAGCTGCGCCGTCGGGGAGACAGGGCCCGAGCTCGCCGGGAACGTGAAGCCCGCGAAGGACGCTGAGCGGTCCGCGCGATCACTGTCGCTCGAGCTGCACGTGACGGGCACGACCCGCTTCCAGCCCCACTCATGACAACGGCCCAGGTCGTCGGGAAACCGCCGATGACCTGGGCCGCAGTGTGTGGAGCGGGTGACGGGAATCGAACCCGCGCTATCAGCTTGGGAAGCTGAAGTTCTGCCACTGAACTACACCCGCGAGCGCCGCCTGATCGACGACGTCGGGGCTGAGCATACCTGGTGCGCCGGGCCGGACGACATCCGAACTCCGTCTCATGAACCGGGGCGAAACGTCTCGGCTGCCGGACATGCGGGAAGATGACCCCTGTGACCCAGCTCGACACCCTCATCAGCGCCCTGCCCGACGGTGCCGTCGTCACCGATCCGGAGCTGATCGAGTCCTACCGCCGTGACCAGGCCGGCACGGTCGCGGCCGGCACCGCCCTGGCCGTCGTCCACGCCGGCTCCACCGACCACGTCGTCACGGTGATGCGCTGGGCGTCCGAGCACGGCGTCGCCGTCGTGCCTCGGGGCGCGGGGTCGGGGCTGGCCGGCGGCGCCAACGCCGTGGACGGCGGGATCGTGCTCTCGCTGGCCCGGATGGACGAGATCGTCTCCATCGAGGCCGACGACCTGTACGCGGTGGTGCAGCCGGGCGTGCTCAACGCCGACCTCGGCCGCGCGGTCGCCGAGCGAGGGCTCTACTACCCGCCGGATCCGGCCAGCAAGGAGTTCTGCTCCATCGGCGGAAACGTCGCCACCAACGCCGGCGGCCTGTGCTGCCTCAAGTACGGCGTCACCTCCGACTTCGTCCTCGGCCTCACCGTGGTGCTGGCCGACGGACGCGTCCTGCGCACCGGCCGGCGGACCGCCAAGGGCGTGGCCGGCTACGACCTGACCAGGCTGTTCGTCGGTTCCGAGGGCACCCTGGGCGTGGTCACCGAGATCGTCGTGCGGCTCCGTCCGGCTCCGAGTCAGGCCGCCACGCTCGTCGCCTTCTTCCCCGAACTGCGCGCGGCGGCCGACGCAGTGGCCCGGATCAGTGCCTCCGGCGTCGTGCCGTCGATGCTGGAGCTGATGGACCGCACGACGATCCGGGTCGTCGACGACGCTCTCAAGATGGACCTCGACCGCGATGCGGCGGCGCTGCTGATCGCGCAGTCCGACGCGGGCGGGGCCCGAGCCGCCGACGAGATCGCCACGATGGCCACGGTCTGCGAGAAGGCCGGCGCCGACTTCGTCGCCGAGACCACGGACGTCGACGAGGGCGAGGCGCTGCTGGCCGCCCGCCGCGGCGCCTTCCCGGCTCTCGAGCGGCTCGGCGACACCCTGCTCGACGACGTCTGCGTCCCGCGCAGCGCGATCCCGGACCTCGTCGCGCGCATCGAGGAGATCGCGGCGCGGCACGACGTCCTCATCGGCACGTTCGGCCACGCAGGCGACGGCAACATGCATCCCACGGTCGTCTTCGACGCGGCCGACCCGGACTCGACGGCCCGCGCGATGGCTGCCTTCGACGACATCGTCGCGACCGCCCTCGACCTCGGCGGCACGGTCACCGGCGAGCACGGCGTCGGTGCGCTCAAGCGGGGGGCCCTCGCCCTCGAGCTCGACGACGTCTCGCTCGACGTCCACCGAGCCGTCAAGGCGGCGTTCGACCCGGCCGGCATCCTGAACCCCGGCACGATGTTCTGACGCCGCCCGGCGGGACGACGAGGCACGCCAGGGCGAGCCCTCCGTCCCACGGTCATGGCTTCTGTGCCGCTGATCTGCGGATATGGCCGCGCGTCGGGCCGGTGCGGCCTACGATCCGGCCATGTCCGTGGAGTTGTCGCTGGACTTCTGGCTGGAGCTGATCGGCTGGGCCGGCTCGGCCGTCCTGGTCTGGTCGCTCGCGCAGGCGCGGGTGCTGCGCTTCCGGGTGCTCAACCTGATCGCCTCCGTCGTCCTGACCGGGTACAACGCCGCGCTCGGGGTGTGGCCGATGGTGGCGATGAACGCGGTGATCGCGGGGATCGACGTCTTCCACATCAACCGGCTGGTCCGGACGCGTGACGACGACCGCGCCTACGAGGTGGTCGAGGTCGGGCCGGACGAGGAGTTCCTCCACTACGTCCTGCGCTCGCACGCCGCCGACATCGACCGGCACAATCCGGGCTTCGGCTGGGACGGCGCAGCGCCGGGTGGCACGGCCTTCCTGGTGCTGCGCGACACCGAGACCGTCGGGGTGGTGTTGATCCGGGCAGCCCAGCCGGACGGGACGACGGGACGGGTCGAACTCGACTACGTCACCCCGCGGTTCCGCGACTTCAGCGTGGGCAAGTTCGTCTACCGCAAGGACGGGCTGCTGTCCCGGCGCGGCTTCCACCGGCTGATCGCACCCATCGACCGGATGGTCGACGCACGGGGCTACTTCACCAACGTCGGCTTCCGGGCCGTGCGCGGGAACGGTGACGCGCTCGTGCTCGACATCGCACCCCCGGCTCACTGATTCGGCGATGCTGGGCGTCGTGCAGATCTACGGCGAGCAGGCGCAGACCGCGCTCGACCTGGTGGGGGTCTTCTTCTTCGCGGTCACCGGCGCGCTGCTGGCCGCGCGCCAGGGCTTCGACGTCGTGGCGAGCTTCCTCCTCGCCGCGTTGACGGGTCTGGGCGGCGGGATCGTGCGCGACGTCCTCATCGGCGATCATCCGCCGGCCGCCCTGGCCCGGCCGGTGTATTTCGTGCCCGTCCTGGTGGCCACCACGGTCGTGTACTTCTTCTTCCCGCACGTGTCGCGGTTCCGCCGCACGCTGCTGCTCTTCGACGCCGCCGGTCTCGGCCTGTTCTGTGTCACCGGCACGGCCAAGGCATTGAGCTACGACGTCCCGGTCGTCTCGGCGGTGGCGCTGGGGGTGGTGTCGGCCGTGGGCGGCGGCCTGTTGCGCGACGTGGCCGCGCGCGAGGTGCCATCGATGTTCCGGCATGACGACATCTATGCACTGCCGGCCGTCGTCGGAGCTGTGGCCACCGCCGTGCTCTGGCAGGCGGACCTGCTCAGCTCGATCACCGGGCTGGCTGCATCGACCGCGACCTTCCTCCTGCGGGTCCTGGCCCTGCGTCGAGGCTGGCGGGCGCCGCTCGCCTATGGCCGCCGCTCGGGGATCAGCGACGACCGGTGACGGCCACCCGGACCAGGTTGCGGCCCTGCACCGTGTACAGCGCCCGCCCCGACGGGTCGAGGGAGAGCTTGGGCTCGCCGCCGAACCACTGGCCGGCCAGTCCGCTGGCGATCGTCGTGGCGGTGAACGCCCTCAGGTCGATCTTGTAGACGGCGTCCTTGTCGCTCGTGTACGCGACGTTCCCGGTGACGACGAGGTCGCCGCCGAGCGCGCTGACCGCGAGCGTCCGGGTGACCTCGCGCCGGTCGAAGCGGTACTCGAACAGGATGCCGGTGTTGGAGATGCCGAAGACGGCCTCGTCGGTGGTGGCGAGGCCGGAGATGTAGCGGGCACCGGCGACCGGCTCCAGCTCCCACGACAACCTGCGGGCCTTGAGGTCGAACGCTGCGAGGCGGGCCGTCGTGGTCACCGGAGGCATCCCGAGGCCCTCCTGGATGAGGGTGCCCAGGTAGGCCGTTCCCCGCCGGGTCGCGACCGAGTAGACGGTCTGCCGCTCGACGGCCGGCCGGTACGTCTCGAACGCCTCGGTCCGCAGCGAGTACAGCGACAGGGCACCGTTGATGTGGCCCGGCTCGGGCTGGCTGGGCATGACGATCAGCCCGGTCCTGGCGTCGTAGGCGAGATCGCGCGGGCGGTCCTGCTGATTGCCGGCCCGGGCGAGCAGGGTGGCTTCCGGGTCGCCCGCACGATGGGAGTACAGCGCCGCCTGGGTGTAGATGCCGAGGTAGGTGACGTCGTCGACGGTGAGCATGGTCTTCGGCTCGCCCGCGATGCCCAACCGGGTGACCGTGCCGGAGCTGAGGTCGTGGATGTCGGCGCCGCTCTTGCCGCCCACGTAGACGCGGCGGCCGTCGGAGTGCACCGACATCGGTTCCTCGGCGGCGGCCTTGAAGCCACGCTGCACGAGATTCCGGTACTCCAGCGAGCCGGTCGCCGGGTCGTAGACGAACACGGCGCTGTCCTGGATCCCGTAGACGAGGCCCTCGTGGGCGAGTATCCGGTGGGTGAGCGCCTCGAAGTACGGCACGCCGAGGACCTCGAGCGTCTTCGTCGCCAGCTCGTACCGGTAGAACGTCCCGGACGGGCGGCCGGCGAAGTACACGTAGCCGTCGTGGATCAGCACCGCGACGATGTACTTCTCGCCCGGCGCCGTGGCCTTGACCACCGTGTAGTCGCGTGGATCGGCCTTGCTGAGGACGAGCAGCTCGCCGAGGGAGTTCATGCCGCCAGCGATGTGCGAGTCGGAGATCGACATGCTCGACACCAAGTCGCGATCCGCCACCTCGGCGGGCAGCAGGTCCGCGGTCGCGCCGGTGGCCCGGTCGATGGCGACGAGATGGGCGTTGGACCCGATGCCGGCGTAGACGTGGGTCGCGTCGGCCTGGATGCTCCGGACGTAGGCCTCGCCCGGGGCGGGCTGCCCGAGGTCCCGGCTGGTCCCGGTGGCGGGGTCGTACTCCACGACCCGGCCCGGCTCGGACATGCCCAGGTAGACCTTGCCGTCGGGGGAGGCCGCCATGGTCCAGATGAAGTGGTCGGGATACTCGCCGACCTTCGTCACGGTGCCGGCGACGGTGTCGAGACGGTAGAGGTCACAACGGGCGTGGGTGCCCACGTAGACGTCGGTGCCGACCTTGCACATCGCCCAGATCCCGATGCCGGTGGGGATGTCGACGTGGGCGGTGATCGCGTCCTGGGCCAGGTCGTAGGCGCCGACCACGTTGGGAGCCAGGCCGCGGGTGCCCGCATACAGCACGCCGCCGACGAACTCGCCGTTCCCGAGGGGCGTGGTGACGCTCGCCGGACCGAGGTCGGTGAGCGTGCCCTCGGGAGCTGTCGTCGACGCGAAAGCGCCGGTGGACGGGAGGGCGGTGGCGGCGGCCGCGCCCGCGACGAGTTCGAGGAAACGACGGCGAGGGATCACGGCGACCTCCGGGGTGGGTGTCGCCGCACGCTATAAGGGCATGGTCAAAATGTCTATAGGTGCCGGGCCTAAATGACCCGCGCCGGTCACGGTCACGCCGAGACGAGCACGCCGACCGGTAGCCGGATCGTGAACGCGGTGCCCTCGCCCACCACGCTCGTGACTTCGATCGAGCCGTCGTGGTGCTCGACCAGGTGCTTCGTGATGGCCAGGCCGAGGCCGCTGCCACCGGTGGCCCGGCTGCGGGAGGCGTCCACCCGGTAGAAGCGGTCGAAGATGTGGGGGAGCTGGTCGGCCTCGATGCCCGGGCCGGTGTCCTCGACCCGCACCACGACGTGGTCGCCGTCCGACGAGGCGTTGACATGCACCTCGCCGCCCGCGGGGGTGTACTGGACGGCATTGCCCACGAGGTTCCCCACCGCCTGCCGCAGCCGCACCGCGTCGGCGATCGCGAGCGCCGGGGCGGAGGCGTCGATGGTGAGCGTGACGTCCGCCTCCGTGGCGCTGGTCTGGTGCGCCGCGACCACCTGGCGGGCCAGCTCGGCGACGTCGCACTCCTCGGGGTGGAGGCGCAGCGCACCGGCGTCGGCGAGGGCGAGGTCCTGCAGGTCGTCGACCAGCCGCTGGAGCAGCCGCGACTCCTCCAGGAGCGAGACGACCAGCTCGGGGTCGAGGGCGACCACGCCGTCCTGGGCCGCTTCGAGGTAGCCCCGGACGTTGGCGAGCGGAGTGCGCAGCTCGTGGGCGACGTCGCTGACCATCGCGCGGCGTTGCTTCTCGCCGGCCTCGACCGATTCCGCCATCGCGTTGAAGGCGTGTCCGAGCCGGGCGATGTCGTCCTGCCCGCGGACCGGCACCCGGGCCGTGCGGTCGCCGGACTCCATCTGGTGGGCAGCGGTCGTCAGCGCCCGGATGGGCCGCACGAAGCGTCGCCCCGCGGCCACGGTGACTCCGGCGGCCACCGTGAGTACCGCCAGGCCCACGAGCGCCGTGCGCCAGGCGCCGTCGCCGGAGAAGGCGTCGATCTGCTCCGTGGATCCGAGGTAGAGGACTGCCGCATCGGCGACGAACGGCTCGAGCGCCTCGGTCTGCGCCGTCTGCGCGCACATGGTCACGGCGGCATCACCGGCTGCGGCGTCGGTGGGCTCCGGCAGCACGGCGACCCACCCGAGCCCGGTCTCTACTTCGGTGTACCCGAGCGAGGCGCCGTCGAGGCACTCGGCCATCAGGGAGTTCTCGCTCTGGTGCAGCGCGGTGGCCGCGGCACTGGGCTCGGAGAGCTCGGCCGGAATGCATGGATGGGACTTCGTACCGGAGCCGATGACGGTGGCCTCGGTGGTCGGCGGCGGGGCGGCGGGTTCGCCCTCCGCGCTCGCTCCGCCCGCGCCGGTCCCGCCATTCGCCTCGTCGGTCGGCGCCGTGCCCGGTGCGGCCTCCGCGCTGGACCACACGTAGGAGGCGCCGTACGGGTCGAGGACGATCTCCGCACCGGCACCGACCTCCTGCTGGAGGCAGACGGTGGCGTCGGCGGCCAGGTCCTCGCGCCGGTCGAGCTCCGCCTCGGTCATGCCCCACCCGGGCGCCAGCGCCACGCTCGACATGACGGCCGACTCGCCGAACAGGGACGCCTGCGGATTCGTCGCGTCGATCTCGGCCGCCGGGCTGACCGGGAGCTCGGGTGACGTCGTGCCCGACGCCGCCGAGTCGGCGATGACGTCGCCGTCGCTGGTGGTGAGGGCGACGCGCTGACCGGTCCGGTCGGCCAGGTCGGACACCGTCGCGGCGACGCCGGTCCAGGAGTCGTGGGTGGTGGCATAGGCGAGGAGCTCGCGGTACACGAAGCCGTCCGCCTCGAGGGTGCGGTCGAACTCGCCGCGGATCCGCTCGGTGGTGTCGCGCGTGGTCAGCCAGGCGGTCGCCGCGATGGAGCACACCGCGACCGTCAGCGAAAGCCCCAGTAGACGGACGAGCATGTTATGACGCATGGCGGTCCTCCACGTGCTCGGCCATCTTGTAGCCGACTCCGTAGACGGTGAGCAGATAGGCCGGGTGGGCCGGGTCGGTCTCGATCTTGCGGCGCAGGTTCATGACGTGGACGTCGACCGTGCGCCCGAGGGCGTAGTGCTCGAAACCGAACGCCTCCTCGAGCAGCCGCTGCCGGGTGAAGGCCCGCCCGGGTGCGGCGGCCAGGCAGGTGAGGATCTTGAACTCGGCGGGCGTCACGTCCACGTGGCTCCCGCGGAGGTGGACCTCGTGCCGGAGCGGATCGACGACGAGCGCGCCGATCGTGTGATGCGCCGGCCCGCCCTGGAGCGGACGGTCGGTGCGGCGCAGCACGGCGCGCACCCGGGCCATCAGCTCACGAGGGCTGTAGGGCTTGGTGACGTAGTCGTCGGCGCCGAGGTCGAGGCCGAGCAGCAGGTCGTCCTCGGTCGAGCGGGCGGTGAGCATGACGATCGGCACGGCGCTCTCCGACCGCAGGATCCGGCACACGTCAAGACCGTCGACCCTGGGCATCATCACGTCGAGCACGATGAGGTCGGGCAGG
>DATCVR010000034.1:0-9580 GCA_036566745.1 Jiangellaceae bacterium
AACCAGGTGCTGGCCCAGATCGAGCTGTTCACCAAGCAGGCCGAGTACCCGGTGGGCGTCTACACCCTGCCCAAGCACCTCGACGAGAAGGTGGCCCGGCTCCACCTCGGCGCGCTCGGCGTGAAGCTGACCGAGCTCACCCCCGAGCAGGCCGACTACCTCGGCCTCGACGTCGCCGGACCGTATAAGACCGAGCACTACCGCTACTGAGGCGGCTCCGCGTCACACCGGCGGCTGGAAGCCGCCGGTGTTCGACGTGGGTGCCGGCTGATCCGCCGTGGCGGGCGGCGTCGCCGGGGGACCGACCGGCGACGCCGGAGCCGGGGCAGCGGGCGGTGCCGACGCGACGCGCCGGGCCAGCCGGAGCGCTTCGCGCCGATGCCGTTCGGCGAGCACCGCGCAGATGTAGGCGTACGCCGACGTGCCGGGCGGCGCCGGCGGTGACACGACCGCGGCGATCTGGGTCGCGAGCTCGGCGCCCATCCGCTCGCGCACGTGCGGGGCCAGCTGAGGGGTGCGGCCGAGGTAGGTCCGGGCGGCCAGCGCGAGGCCGTCGGGCAGCCGCGACATCTCGATGCCGGCGGCCCACGCCGCGAGGAAGGGCGGTAGCGGTGGCAGCGGCGCCGTGGTCGAGGGGATGCGCTCGCGAATGACCACGGTGCCGGCCAGGACGTCGCCGATCCGCTTGCCCCGCTCGTTGAGCAGCGAACAGACGACGGCGCCCACGCCCAGGGTGATGACGAAGTCGGCGAACACCCCGGCCAGGGCGCGGATCAGCGCGTGCCGGAAGCGGACCGGGCCGCCGTCGTCGCGCACCACCCGCAGGCCGAGGGCGACCTTGCCGATCGACTTGCCGCGGGTGAGTGTCTCGACCGTGGTGGGGACACCCACGATGAGCGCCACCATGCCGGTCAGGGCCAGCGCCGCGGCGGCGGCCGGGTCGAGCGCGGGAATCACCTGTGCCAGCAGGAGGACCACCAGCAGTCCCACGACGCCGAGCACGAGGACGTCCACGAGGAACGCCAGCGCGCGCGAGGGCAGCTTGGCCAGCCTCAGTTCGAGGGGGACGGCCTCTCCGGTCACCAGCTCGCTCACGGTGGCCAGTCTGCCGCAGTCGTTGTCGACATCACGACATGGCACAACCACGGCACCGACGAACCAGTGACATCGCGGGGCCCGCGGGAGAGGGTCCGGTGAGGGGCGGGGAGCGTTCCCGCACCGGCTCGGCCGAGAGAAAGGGCTGGCAGATGCGCCTGAAGTTCGAGTTGGCAGCGCTGAGCGGTGTCGTAGCTCTCGTCACCGCCACGGCCATGACGAGCATCCCCGCAGCAGCGGCCGACGACGCCGCAGCCGCGGGAGCCGCCGGCGATCCGGCCGCCGGCCAGACGGTCGCCGTCACCCTCGTCACCGGTGACACCGTCACGCTCGAGACCCAGCCGGACGGCCGGCGCGCGGCGACGATCCAGCCGGCCGAGGGCCGCGACGACATCGCCGTGCACCAGCTCGAGGTCGACGGCCGGCTGCACGTCATCCCGCTCGACGCGGTGCCCTTCATCGCCACGGGGCAGCTCGATCGCGCGTTGTTCGACGTCGACGGCCTCATCGCCCAGGGCTACGACGACGCCTCCACTGACACCCTCCCGGTCATCGCCACCGCTCCGGCCGACTCGGTCACCGCGCTGGGCGAGCAGCCGTGGGCGGCGCTCGCAGGCGTCGGAACAGGCTCGGCGCTCGACAGCATCGACGGGCGGTCGATCGAGATCGACAAGACCGACGCCGGGGCGTTCTGGGCCGCCATCGCGCCAGGCTCGCCCGAGATCGCGGCGCACGGCACGGACGCCGACGTCGCGCTCGGAGGCGGCATCGGGAAGCTCTGGCTCGACGCGCGGGTGGAGGCCACGCTCGATCGCAGCGTCGCCCAGATCGGGGCGCCCACCGCGTGGGAGGCCGGATTCGACGGCACCGGCGTCACCGTCGCGGTGCTCGACACCGGCGTCGACGCCGACCATCCCGACCTCACCGGCCGGGTGGTCGCCGAGCAGGACTTCACCGGCAGCCCGTCCACCGACGACAAGTTCGGCCACGGCACCCATGTCGCGGCCACGATCGCCGGCACCGGCGACGCCTCTGACGGCCTGCGACCGGGTGTCGCTCCTGGCGCGGCGTTGATCTCCGGCAAGGTACTCGGCGACGACGGCACGGGTTCGCTGTCCGGGGTGATCGCCGGCATGGAGTGGGCGACCGAGACCGGCGCCGACGTCGTGAACATGAGTCTCGGCAGCGGGCCCAGCGACGGCTCCGATCCGCTCAGCCTGGCCGTGAACGAGCTCACCGCCACCACCGGGACCCTGTTCGTCGTCTCGGCCGGCAACGACGGTCCCGGTGCGTCCACCGTGGGCTCGCCCGGCAGCGCCGACGCCGCCCTCACCGTGGGCGCGGTCGACCGCGACGAGTCGATCGCGGAGTTCTCGAGCCGTGGTCCCAGGCTCGGTGACCTCGCCGTGAAGCCCGACATCACCGCGCCAGGCGTGGGCATCGTCGCCGCGCGGGCGGCCGGCACCGCCCTCGGGACCCCTGTGGACGACCTCTACACCAGCGCGAGCGGCACCTCGATGGCGGCGCCGCACGTCGCGGGCGCCGCGGCGCTGCTCGCCGCCCAGCACCCGGACTGGACCGCCACCCAGCTCAAGGACGCCCTGGTCAGCACCGCCGCGGCGGCCGCCGATCTGACCGTCTTCGAGCAGGGCGGCGGGCGGGTCGACGTCGCTCGTGCGGTGACCCAGCAGGTCCACGGCACCGGCACGCTGGACCTGGGGTCCTATGTCGACGAGGACGTCGAGCCGAGCGTCCGCGAGATCACCTACACCAACCCCACGGACACCGGCGTCGAGCTCTCCTTGGCCCTGGATCTGGGCGGGCTCGGCGGCGAAGCACCGGCCGAGGGCGCGGTCACGCTCGCCGCCGACGCGGTGACTGTTCCGGCCGGTGGCACCGCATCGGTGGCCGTCACGATCGATCCGGCGGCCCTCGAACGAGGCCGCTACGCCGGTTCGCTCACGGCCACGGCCGGCGACGTCGCGGTCCACACCACGCTCGGCCTGATCAAGCAGGCGCCGATCCACACCGTGACGTTCACCGGCGTCGGCTTCGACGGCGAGCCGAGTTTCGTCACCCCGCTCGTGTTGTTCGGCGAGGATCCGCGGTTCGACACGGTGACCTTCGTCCGGACCGGCGAGACGATCGAGGTCCCGCTGGGTGAGGGTGACTACTTCCTGCACGCGATGATGACGCCGGAGGTCGACGGCGCGGACACCGCGGTGATCGTCACCGATCCCGACCTCGAGGTCACCGGCGACGCCGACATCGTGCTCGACGCCCGCGCGGCCACCCAGGTGGTCATCGACACCCCGCAGCCGGCCGAGCTGCGCGGCAATCTCGGCTTCATCACCTACCGCGACATCGGTGAGCGCACCTTCTCCAACTCCACGATGCAGTTCGACACGACGAAGTCGGTGTGGGTCACCCCGACCGAGGAGGCGAAGGACGGCACGTTCGAGTTCACTTCGCGCTGGCAACTGGCGGCGCCCATGCTGGTGGCGTCGGCGACCGGGCGCGGCGAGCTGGCGGCGTGGCCGCACTACCTGCGTACCTCGCCGGCGATCGACGGCACCCGCAGGCTGGAGGTCGTCGCCGCAGGTCAGGGCCGCCCGGAGGACTACGACGGCGTGAACGTGCGCGGCAAGATCGCGCTGGTGTCGCCACCGGAGCAGGGCAGCGAGGACATCGACGCCGCCGTGGCCGCCGGAGCGGCGATGGTGCTCATCGTCCCGCCCGACGGCCGTCAATGGTGGACGAAGTGGACCGGTCGGGGGGAGCGGTTGCCGATCCCGGCGGCGGTGCTGTCCCCGGCGGAGGCTCGCGCGGTCCTGGCGCGGCTCGCCTCCGGACGGCTGACACTGAACCTGTCCGGCGCGCCCGACAGCCCGTACTTCTACGACGTCGTGCAGGTGTCGAGCGGGCGGGTCCCCGACACGGTGGTGCACGAGGTCAGCTCTCGCAACAGCGCCACCATCACCGCCGACTACCACGAGATGGGCGGCGAGGAATGGTCGAAGGAGCAGCGCTTCGCCTGGCGGCCGTGGCAGCAGACGACGATCGTGGAGACCCAGCGTGAGCTGCGCACCCCGCAGCGCCGCACCGAGATCGTCTCGGCCGGCGACACGCTCTGGCGTCAGCACGTCCTCCACTTCTTCAGCTGGGACACGATGAACCCGATCACCGGAGGCGCCACTCACGCCCTGCGCACCTATCGGCCTCGCGAGACGGTGCGGCAGTCCTGGTACGGCGCGGTCGTGCGGCCCGCCGTCCCGGAGGGCGGCGTCGCCTATCGCGAGGGCGACGCCCTGACGATCCGGGTGCCGGAGTTCGTCGGCAGCGGCGAGGTCACGTCCGCGCGGCAAGCCGGCGACCAGGTCACGTCCCGGCTCTACGAGGGCGACCAACTGCTGGCCGAGGGTGACTCCGCCTGGGGCACGTTCCAGGCGACCGCGGAGTCCGCCCGCTACCGCCTCGACCTCGTGGTCGACCGCGACGATCCGGACTGGGAGTTCTCCACTCACACCGAGACGTCCTGGGAGTTCGATTCCGCCCGGCCGGCCATCGAGCGCACCGCGCTTCCGCTGCTCCAGGTCGACTACGACGTCCCGGTGGACCTGGCGAACCAGGTGCGCGGCGGTCGGCGCGAGACGCTCGGCTTCACGGTCCGCCTGCCCGACGGCCTCCGCGACCTCGATGTCGAGCGGTTCGAAGCCTGGGTGTCCTTCGACGACGGCGCGACCTGGGTCGAGCTCGAGATCCAGGGGCGGCGAGGTTCCTACAGCGCGCCCGTCCGCCATCCCGGCGCCGGTGGCCACGTGTCGCTGCGGGTGCAGGCCGAGGACGGAGACGGCAACACGCTCACCCAGACCGTCGAACGTGCCTACGGCATCAGTTCGCGCTGACGTCGGCGGCGTGACGAGCCGGACGGGCACCCTGCCCGTCCGGCTCGCCGAGCCACCCGCGCTGCGCCACCTGCCAGGCCAGCTGCATGCGGGTCTCGGCGTGCGCCAGCGTCATCAGCTCGCTGATCCGCCGCTGGACCGTGCGCATGCTGACGCCGAGCCGGGTCGCGATCGCCTTGTCGCTCACCCCCGCGACCAGCAGCGAGAGGAGGTGACGCTCGTCGTCGGAGACCGGATCAGCCGGGGTCACGAGGGTGAGCGCGCTGCCACCCACCGGGTCGCCGCCGGTCACGCCGTTCTCGGCCACCAGCAGCGGCGACGCGGCCGCCCAGTAGCTCTCGAACAGCGCGATCAGCGCCGTGAGCAGGTTGCTGTCGCGCACCAGCGCTGCCGTGGGCTCGGAGACACCGTCCTGGCCCGGCACGAGCGGACACAGTCCGATCGACTGATCGGCGATGGCCATCCGCACCGGCAGGGTGGGCGTGGCCCTCGCCAGCTCGCCGGCACGCACGCCGCTGACCAGGCTGTCGATCATGCCGGGCTCTTCGAGCAGGTCGCGTTCGTAGATGACGCGATAGCGCACGCCGCGCGCGAGCATGGCGAACTCCTCGTCGTTGTCGTCCGACGGCATCGCGACGTGACCGGCTCGGCAGAACCACATCATCTCCGAGCGCGCTCCCAGCTGGAGGTTGCGGACCTGGTGGCGGATCGCGTCGGTGCCGGTGACGACCTCGACCAGCTGGGCGGCGTCGCGACGGCGTGAGGTCGCGCGGTGCGCCTCGGTGAGCTGGGTGACGACCACCCTGGCCAGATCGAGCGACTCCTGGCTGCGGAGGAGCAACGGGCCGAACCCGACGTCCGGCGGGATCGGGGCGAATCGCCGGGTCGCGCCGCCGAGGGGCGTCACCAGCCCGCGCGTCAGCAGGGTGTCGAGCAGGTCGTCGACCTGCTCGACCGGGACCCGAAGGGTGTCGGCGATGTGTCGTGCGTCGGCGTCGCCGAGCTTGACCAGCAGGCGGTACACCCGTTCCTCGTCCGGACCTACGCCGGTGGCTTCAAGTGTCACGGTCTCCTCCTCGCCCAGCTGGTCAGACCCCGGCTGGGGACGTCTAGTCTCGGACATACAACCGCCGGCAGGGGCAGGGAGAATCCCGCGTGGACATCGACGCCTTCGTGGCTGCTCACCAGGACGAGTGGCGACGACTCGACGCGTTGGTGCGCAAGGGCAAGCTCACCGGCGACGAGGCCGACGAACTGGTCGCGCTGTACCGTCGTGCGTCGACCCACCTGTCCACCCTGCGATCGGCGGCGCCCGACCCGGTGGTGCTGGGCCGGCTGTCCACGCTGGTCGCCCGGGCGCGCACGGCCGTGGCCGGTGCACACGATCCGGGCTGGAACGACGTCGTCCGCTTCCTGACCGTGAGCTTTCCGGCGGCCGTCTACCTCAGCCGCCGGTGGTGGATCGGTGCGGCGCTCGCCTTCGGGGTGGTATCGGTGCTGATCGCGGGGTGGGTCGCGGCCAATCCCTCGGTCCAGGCGACCATCGCCGCGCCGGAGGAGATCCGCCAGCTCGTCGAGCACGACTTCGAGAACTACTACTCGGAGAATCCGTCGGCGTCGTTCGCCGCCCGGGTGTGGACGAACAACGCGTGGATCACCGCGGGCATGCTCGTGCTCGGCGTCTTCCTCGGCCTCCCGGTCGTGTACCTCCTGTGGCAGAACGCGCTCAACGTCGCGGTGTCCGCCGGGCTGATGGCGGCGGCGGGCCGGCTCGACGTGTTCTTCGGGCTCATCACGCCCCACGGCCTCCTCGAGCTCACGGCGGTTTTCGTCGCGGCGGGCGCGGGGCTCCGGCTCGGCTGGGCGGTCGTCGACCCTGGTCCGCGCAGTCGCACCGAGGCGCTGGCGATCGCCGGGCGATCGGCCGCCGGGATGGCCGTGGGCCTGGCCGGGGTGTTGCTGGTCTCGGGCGTGATCGAGGCGTTCGTCACGCCCTCGCCGCTGCCGACCTGGGCTCGCATCGCCATCGGGGTGGTGGCCGAGCTCGCGTTCCTCGGCTACGTCTGGGTCTACGGGCGCCGCGCGGTAGCCGCCGGCCAGGTCGGCGACGTGGCGGACTCCGAGCGTGCCGACACGGCGCCGGTGGCGGCCTGACGACCCTCAGAGCCTCCCGGCGGCCTTCAGCGCCAGGTAGGCGTCGGCGAGGGCGGGCGGCAACTGGTCGGGCGGGGCGTCGACCACGTGCGCTCCGCGGCGCTGCAACAGCTCGGACACCCGCGTGCGAGCCTGCTGGTCGTACGAGGCGGCCGCCGCGTCGTACACCGCGCCTACGTCGCCGCGGGCGGCCGCCATGGTGGCGAGATGGGGATCGGCCACCGACGCGACGAGCACGGTGTGCCGGTGCGTCAGCTGCCCCAGCACGGGCAGGAGCCCGGCCTCGACGGTGGCGGCGTCCAGCCCGGTGATCAGCACCACCAGGGCGTGCCGCCCGGCCCGGCGGAGGATCTCCGCGCTGAGCCGCCGGTGGTCGGTCTCGAGCAGCTCGGGTTCGACGGTCGCCAGTGCGTCGACCATGCGCCGAAGCACATCCGTGGCCGACGTCCGTTCGACGGAGGTGCGGACCTGCCGGTCGTAGGCGAGGAGGTCGACCCGGTCGCCCGCGCGCGTCGCGAGCGCGGCGAGCAGCAGCGCGGCATCCATGGCGGCGTCGAGGCGGGGTGCGTCGCCGACGCGACCGGCCGAGGTGCGGCCGGTGTCGAGGACGATCAGCACGTGCTGGTCGCGTTCGGGCCGCCAGGTCCGGACGACGACGTCGCCGCGTCGCGCGGTCGCCCTCCAGTCGATCGAGCGGGTGTCGTCGCCGATGACGTAACCGCGCAGCGAGTCGAACTCGGTACCGGCTCCGCGGATGCGCACCGAGGACCGCCCGTCGAGCTCGCGCAGCCGGGCCAGCCGAGCCGGGAGGTGTCGCCTGGCGTGGAACGCCGGCAGGACCCGCACGGTCCAGGGCACGCGGTGGGACCGCTGCCGCCCGGCCAGGCCGAGGGGACCCGTGCTGCGCACCGTGACGCGGTCGGCGTGCCGGTCGCCGCGGCGGGTGGGGGTGAGGGTGACCTCGATGCGTCGCTGGTCGCCCGGCGGGAGCTCGATCGTGGCGCGTTCGCCTCGGGCTCCGGCCGACGGCGGCCAGGCGTCGCGCAGTACCCCCCGGACCACCCGGCGTCCGTCGTTGCGCACGATCAGCGCGACGCTCGCGCTGGTGCCCAGCCGGACCGTCTCGGCGCCGGCGCGGCTGACGGCGAGGTCGGCGACCGACCCGGCCAGCAGGACGTCGAGCAGGGCCAGCAGGACGACGACGCCGGTCACGACCGCCACGCCCGCCGCGGACGGCCAGGCCACGGCCACCAGCACGGCACCGAGCGCGGCCAGCAGGGCCACCCGGCCGGAGAGCGCCATCAGCGTGGAACGGCGACCGTGGACAGCACGGTGTCGACGACGGCGTCGGCGTTCACGCCCTCCATCTCGGCCTCCGGGCGCAACGTGAGCCGATGCCGCAACGTGGGCTTGGCCAGCGCCTTGACGTCGTCGGGGGTGACGAAGTCGCGGCCGGCGAGCCACGCCCACGCCCGGGCGGCCTTCATCAGGGCGGTGGCGGCGCGGGGCGAGGCGCCGAGCTGTACCGAGGGCGACGTGCGCGTGCCGCGGCACACGTCGACGACGTAGGCGAGCACCTCGGGCGCGATCCGCACCGCACCCACCGCGGCACGGCCGGCCTGGAGATGAGCGGGGGTGGCCACGGCGCTGACCCCGGCGGCGGCGAGGTCGCCGGGGTCGAAGCCCTCGGCGTGGCGCTCGAGGATTGTGATCTCGTCGTTGCGCTCTGGCAGCGGCACGGTGAGCTTGAGCAGGAAACGGTCGAGCTGGGCCTCGGGCAGGGGGTACGTGCCCTCGTACTCGATCGGGTTCTGGGTCGCGGCGACGACGAACGGCTCGGGTAGCGGCCGCGGCGCGCCGTCGACCGACACCTGCCGCTCTTCCATGGCCTCGAGCAGGGCGGCCTGGGTCTTCGGCGGAGTCCGGTTGATCTCGTCGGCGAGCAGCAGGTTGGTGAAGACCGGCCCGGCCGCGAAGGAGAACTCGGCGGTGCGGGCGTCGTACACCAGCGATCCGGTGAGGTCGCCCGGCATCAGGTCGGGGGTGAACTGCACCCGCTTGGTGTCGACATCGAGACCCGCGGCCAGCGCCCGCACGAGCAGCGTCTTGGCGACCCCGGGCACCCCCTCGAGCAGCACGTGGCCGCGGCACAGCAGGGCGATGACGAGCCCGGTGACGACGGGATCCTGGCCCACGACCGCCTTGGCCACCTCGGCGCGCAGGGCGGTCAGGGCGGCGCGGGCGGTGTCGGCGTCGACGGGCGTGGTGGTGGGCGCATCGGTCACGGCGCGCGTACCTCTTCCTCGAGTTCGTCCAGGGCATCGGCGAGGCGCACGAGCCCCGCGTCGTCGGTGGGTGGGGCGCCGGCCAGCAGCTCGGCGACCGCGGAGGCGTCGCGCCCGGTACGGCCGGCGACGGCGTCGACC
>DATCVR010000035.1:0-4244 GCA_036566745.1 Jiangellaceae bacterium
GGCGGTCGCCCTCGAACTGGAGCACGACGTCGACGAGATGCTCGAGGACGCGCGGGCCGGCGATGGAGCCGTCCTTGGTGACGTGGCCCACGAGGATGGTGGCGATGCCGCGTTCCTTCGCCGTGCGGATCAGCGCGGCCGCGACCTCGCGGACCTGGGTGACGCCGCCGGCCGCGCCGTCGACATCGCTGCTGGAGACGGTCTGGACGGAGTCGAGCACCAGGAACGTGGGCTTGGTGTCGTCGACATGCCCGAGGACCGCGCCGAGGTCGGTCTCGGCGGCCAGGAAGAGGTCGTCGGCCATGGCGCCGGTGCGTTCGGCGCGCAGCCGCACCTGGGCCGCGGACTCCTCGCCGGTGACGTAGAGCGCCCGGCCGGCATCGTGGGCCCACCGCGCGGCGACGTCGAGCAGGAGGGTGGACTTGCCCACGCCCGGCTCGCCGGCCAGCAGGATGACCGCGCCCTGGACCAGCCCGCCGCCCAGCGCCCGGTCGAACTCCTCGACACCGGTGGGCCGCGAGCGCGCGACCTCGACGCCGACGGCGCCGATCGGCTGCGCCGACTGTCCCGGCGAGATGGCCGACGCGGTGGTGGTGCCCGCGCGCACCGTGCCGGCCTCGGCCACCGTGCCCCACGCCTGGCACTCGCCGCAGCGGCCGACCCACTTGGACGTGGTCCACCCGCACTCAGCGCACCGGAAGACCTGAGCCGCCTTTGCCATGTCCCGAACCGTAACGGCCGCCCCTGACAGAACCGGTCACGACGGTCACGGGAAGCCTCGCCAGTACAGGTTGACCGCGTAGTCGACGCTCGTTCCGGAGTGCTCGGCGAGGATCGCGTCGGCGAGCTCGGGTGCGAACTCGATCCGCACCACCGCCTCGAACGACGCGCGGTCGGGCTGCTGCCACCGGATGTCCAGCGGTTCCCGGTGCCAGCCCTGCCGGGCCCAGAACCGCTCCACGCCTCCGACGTCGTAGGTGGGCAGGGCCCGCCGGAACCACGAGCCGAACGTCGATCGGCCGGCGTCGTTGTCGATGACGAAGGCCGCACCCTTTCGGCGCACGACCCGGCCGAGCTCGCGGAGCCCGGGTTCGCAGCCCGGGCCGAAGAAGTAGGCACAGCGGGCGTGGACGACGTCGACCGACGCGGTCGGAACCGGGAGCGCCTGCGCGGTGCCGCGGCGGAGGTCGATCCGCGAACGAACCTCGGCGGGGAGTGCCGCCACCCGCCGCCGGGCCCGTGCGACCAGGGGCGGATGCGGCTCGACGCCGACGACGCGCGCTGCCTCGGAGGCGAACCGCGGAAGGTGGAAGCCGGTGCCGCAGCCGACGTCGAGCACGTGTCCGCCGCGCCAGTCGCGGATGCTCCGGATGGCGTCCTCGATCACCCCGTCCGGGTCGACGCCGCGGTTCTCGGTCTCGTAGACGTCGGGCTGCCGCCAGATGTTGGGGCTCGGGATGACCTCCGCGGACACCCGGTCAGCGTTCCACACGGCTGCCGCGTCATGACGTCACACCACCAGGCGTTGCCGTGCACCACGAGGCCTGCAGGCATGGTGGAGCGCGCAATGATCACGTGGACGTGATCATTCCGACGGGGACTGGGGCGGAGCCGGGGACGGGGTCGTCGCGGCAGCCGCCGCCGTCGCCGGATGGGTCAGCAGCGGCAGCCGGGAGGCGAGGAAGGCCTCGCAGTGACGGGCGAGCTCGGCGTAGGCGGCCTCGCCGACCAGGGCCTTCAGCTCGGGAGCGTTCGACACGTAGACGGGCGCGGCGCCGACGTGTGCCTCCGGCGCGCCCGTGCAGTACCAGTCCATGTCGTGTCCGCCGGGGCCCCAGCCGCGGCGGTCGTACTCGCCGATGGTGATCTCGAGGTACGTGGAGCCGTCGGGCCTTTCGACGTTGCGGTACGCCCGCCGCAGCGGCAACTGCCAGCAGACGTCGGGCTTCGTCTCGAGCGGGTGCATCCCCTCGGCCAGCGCGAACGCGTGCAGCGCGCACCCTGCGCCGCCGGCGAACCCGGGCCGGTTGAGGAACACGCACGCGCCGTCGACGACCCTCGTCTTCGGCTCGCCCTCGTCGTCGGTCTCGATGACCCCGCCCCGGAGGCCGTCGTCACGGAGCTGCCAGACGTCGGGCCCGAGCCGGGTCGCGAAGCCCCGGACCCGCTGCTCGTCGTCCTCGTCGGAGAAGTGGGCGCCGTGGGTGCAGCATCCGTCGTCGGGTCGTTCGAGGTAGATGCCCGGGCAGCCACGGCCGAAGATGCACGTCCAGTTCGACGTCAGCCAGGTGAGGTCGCAGCGCAGCACCTGGTCGCGGTCGGCCGGATCGGTGAACTCCACCCAGCCGCGGGCGGTGTCCGGGGACGTCTCCATCCGCCGAGCCTACGAGCCCGCGGGCGAGTAGCGTCCTGGTTCATGCGCATGGGCGTCCTCGATGTCGGTTCGAACACGGTTCACCTGCTGCTCGTCGACGCCCACCCGGGTGCGCGGCCGGTGCCTGCGTTCAAGGACAAGATCGACTTGCGGCTGGTCGAGCTGCTCGATCACAAGGGCGCGGTCAGCAAGAGCGGCGCGGACCGGCTGGTCGAATACTGCATCCGCGCACTCGAGATCGCCGAGGACAAGGGCGCGCAGTCGATGCTGGCCTTCGCCACGTCCGCGCTGCGCGACGCCGCCAACGGCGAGGCGGTCATCGAACGGGTCCACGCCGAGGCAGGTGTCGACCTCACCGTGCTGGCCGGTCCCGACGAGGCGCGGCTGACGTTCCTGGCTGTGCGGCGGTGGTACGGCTGGTCGAGCGGGCGGCTGCTCAGCTTCGACATCGGAGGCGGATCCCTGGAGGTCGCGGCCGGGATCGACGAGTACCCCGACGTCGCCGTATCGCTGCCGCTGGGCGCCGCCCGGCTGACTCGCGACCGGTTCACCGACGATCCGCCGGGCAAGGACGAGGTGAAGGCGCTGCGACGCTACGTGCGGGCCGAGGTCGCCTCGGTCGTGGGCGACGTCACCCGCTACGGCGCACCCGACCAGGCCGTGGCCTCGAGCAAGACGTTCCGGTCGCTCGCCCGGGCCGCCGGTGCCGCGCCGTCGGCCGAGGGCCCGTACGTCCGGCGCGCGCTGTCCCGCGACGACGTCGCCGAGCTGGTCGGGAAGCTCTCCGGCATGTCGGCGTCGGAGCGGGCCAAACTGCCCGGAGTGTCGAGCGGCCGAGCCGGTCAGTTGCTGGCCGGCGCCATCGTGGCCGATGCCGCGCTCGACCTGTTCGACGTCGACGAGGTCGAGATCTGCCCCTGGGCCCTGCGCGAGGGAGTCATCCTGCGACGGCTCGACCAGCTCGCGGGGGCTGGGTATGGCGAATCGGGCGTTTCGGGTTAGAGTCGAGCCCGCTGTTACCGATCTGTGATCATTTCGCCCCTCGGAGGAACGCCGCGTTGCCGTCCGCTCGCCATGCCGCCGGTCGCGGCTCATCGTCCAGACACGCGCGTCGCAAGGCCTCCCGGCTGCTCCGGGTCGGCACCCCGCTGTTCGGTGCGACGCTGGTCGCGGGTGCGGCCTTCGCCACCGTCGGGGCCGGCTCGGGCCCGGGCTCGCCGTCGGCAGGCAGTGCCGACGTCAGCACCGACACCGGCGAGATCCCGGCCGTGGGCGATCTCCGCGAGCTGTCGCTGGACGACACCGCCCGCGACGCCGAGCGTGACGCGCCAGACGTGCCCGAGGCGGAGCCGTCACCGGCCGCGACGGCTGCGCCCACGCCCGTCGAGTCGCCCGCTCCGTCGCCCACCACCACCCCGAACCGCCTGGTCACGCCGACCACCACCCCTACGCCCGAGGTCGCGGCCATCCCTCCGGTCCCCGGCTGTGACGCCACGGTTCCGGACGACGGCGACATCGCCAACGGCCGGCTGGGCGATGACCACCTGTGCGACATCGGCTCCGGCCACGAGCTGCGGCCCGACGCGGCGGCGGCCTTCCTCGCGCTCGACGCCGCCTACCAGGCCGACACCGGCGACGGCCTGCTCGAGTGCGTCACCGACTCCTACCGCAGCTACGACGAGCAGGTCGAGCTGAAGGCGCGCAAGCCCTATCTCGCCGCCCAGCCGGGCACGAGCAACCACGGGTGGGGGCTGGCCCTCGACCTTGCGTGCGGTGCGGACTCCTACGGCAGCGACGTCTACGCCTGGCTCGACGACAACGGCGACGAGCTCGGCTGGGGCAACCCGGACTGGGCCCGGGCCGGCGGCTC
>DATCVR010000036.1:0-3661 GCA_036566745.1 Jiangellaceae bacterium
CTTCAGCGAGGCCATCACCTCGGCGGGGTCGACGCCGGGCTCCCACGTGCCGGCTCGCTCCCAGTCGCGGTACGAGTAGGTGGTGCCATCTGCGCCCGTGCTGCTGCCGCCGTTGCGTCGCAGGAGGACACCATCGCTGCGCAACAGGAACTGCCCGCTCACGAAGCCGCCGCCGTAGTCACTGTCGTAGTCGTAGACCCAGTCCCAGTAGCCCGCGACCGTAGCTCCTTGGAGCGGGTCGGCCTGCAGGTCGGCGTCCGTGTCGTCGCTCATGGCCGGTGACTGTAGCGCCGCGCCGGACCGGCTACGCCTCCGCAGGCTCTTGAGGGGTTTCCGCCTGCCGGCGGCGCGTGATCCGGGATCGTCCGGCTCGAAGCCGCGGGCGGAGCCACTCGGCGATGGACGGCGAGTTGGAGGCCAGGATCGGCCCGATGACCGCCAGGACCAGCACGTACAGGCCGGCGAACGGGCTGATGCGGGCGTCGAGCCCGGCGCCGATCGCGATCGTCGCCAGGATCAGCGCGAACTCGCCACGCGAGACGAGGGTCAGCCCGGCGTTGAGCCCGGCGGTCAGCCCCAGCCCCCGCGAGCGCGCCGAGATCAGCCCGGCGCTCACGTTGGCCACCACGGTGACCACGACCGCGATCGCCACCGGCACGACCACCGAGCCGAACGTGGACGGCACCAGGCTGAGGCCGAAGGCGAGGAAGAAGACGGCGGCGAACACGTCGCGCAGCGGCAGCACCAGCTGCTCGACCCGATCGCGGTACCTGGTGCCCGCGATGATCAGGCCCATCAGGAAGGCACCGATCGCGTCGGAGACCCCCACCTCCTCGGCGGTGCCGGCCATCAGGATGGCCAACCCCACCACGGCGATCGTGAACAGCTCGGTGTCCGGGGTGTGGATGAGCCGCCCGACCCACCGCCCGGCCCGGCGGGCGATGACGAACATCACGATGAGGAACAGGAACGAGCCGCCGAGCCGCAGCATCGTGGCGCCCACCGACGACTCCTCGCCGAGCACACCGCTGAGCACGGCCAGGTAGATCGCCAGGAAGATGTCCTCGACCACGATGACGCCGAGGATCATCGGTGTCTCGTCGTTGGTCAGGCGCTGCAGCTCGACCAGCAGCTTGGTGACGATCGCCGACGACGAGATGCCGGTGATGCCCGCGATCACCAGGGCCTCGCGGGTGCCCCATCCGAGGGCGAAGCCCAGCCCTAGACCGGCCCCGACGTTGAGCACGATGTAGGCGGACCCGGCCAGGACCAGCGACCGTGCGTTGTCGAAGAAGTCGTCGAGATCGAACTCGAGGCCCAGGTCGAACAGGAGCAGCACCAGGCCCAGGACCGCCAGCAGCTCTATCTGCTCGTACGGGATCGAGAGGGGGAAGAAGCTGACCGCCGGACTGCCCAGCAGGCCGACGAGCATGTACACGGGCACCGTGGGCAGCCCGAAGCGCCGAGCCAACCGCCCGAGCAGACCGGCGATCGCGAGGAGTCCCCCGATGACCAGCAGCTCGTGACCCACGCAGGTACCTCAGTCGCTGTCGGTGGTGCCCGAGCCGGGCGGGGCGTCCTGAGCGGCGGTGCTGCCGGCCGCCGCCGCGTCGAACTGGCCACCCTGGAGGACCTTGAACAGCTTGGCGACCGCCTCGGGGCGGCCCACCGCGACGAGCGTGTCACCCGGGAACACCCGGAAGTCGGGGCCTGGCGACGGAATGGTCTCGTCGCCACGGACCACGGCGACGATCGAGACGCCGTCGGCACCGGTGATCTTGCGGTGACCGAGCGGCTGGCCGGCACACGCGGAGTTGTAGCCGACGTCGAGCCAGTCGATGGCCACGCCGGGCAGGCTCTGCAGCGCGCGGACGCCCTCGGTGACGGTGGTGCCACCGAGCAGCTCGGCCAGGGCGTGGGCTTCGTCGTCCTCGAGCCGGACCGTCACCTTGCACGCATCGCTGCCGTCGTCGACCGACGGCACGACGACGAGGTCTCGGTACCCGGCGCGGTGCGACACCACGCCGATTTTGCTGCCCTGCTCGTTGTAGAACTTGTGCAGGACACCGATACCAGGAAGCTTGACGCGTTCGACGTCGGTCACGGGACAACTCCATCGGGAGAAACGACTGACATGTAACGCTAGCCTGCCCCGGCTTGTTCCGGGTGCCACAGCCTCACCCGATCCCCGAGAGGTGTGAGGTCGCTGCGCTGACGGTGTGCCGCGGGCGGCCTGGCGACGCTCAGGTCGTGAGGCGGCGGCGCGGGTCGGGCGCGGCGGCGAGCAGTCGCCGGGTGTACTCGTGCTGTGGGTCGGCGATGAGCTCGCGCGACGGCCCCGACTCGACCACCCGGCCGTGGTACATCACCACCGTCTCGTCGGAGTACGACCGCGCGCTGCCGAGGTCGTGGGTGATGTAGAGCACGGCCAGCTGTTCCTCGCGGCGCAGGGCGTCGAGGAGGTCGAGCATCTCCTTGCGGATCGTGACGTCCAGCATCGAGACCGGCTCGTCGGCCAGCAGCACCTTCGGCTCGGCCGCCAGCGCCCGCGCGAACGACACCCGCTGCCGTTCACCGCCGGACAGCTCGTGCGGGAAACGTGCGAGATACCGCTCGGCGGGCCGGAGGTTGACCCGTTCGAGCAGGCGCAGGCTCGCCGCCGTGACCTCGTCTCCACCGCGGGCCTTGCCGTGGATGCGCAACGCGCGGCCGAGGATGTGCCCGACCCGGTGCAGCGGGTTCAATGACGCGAACGGATCCTGCAACGTCATCTGGACCGATCCGCAGTAGTCGGTGAAGGCCCGGCCCTTGGTCGCTCGCACCGGCCGGCCCTCGAGCAGGATCTCGCCGGAGGTCAGCGGGTAGAGCTGGGCGAGCAGCCGCGCGACGGTGCTCTTGCCCGATCCGCTCTGCCCCACCAGGGCCGTCACCTGGCCCTGCCGCAGGGTGAGCGAGACGTCGTCGACGGCCCGGAACGTGCTCGTCCCGCCGAAGCGCTTCACGCCGGTGCCGGAACGGAACTCCTTGACCAGGTTCCGTGCCTCCAGCATCACCACCGGATCGGTCTCCACTGCGCTCATACCCGTGCTCCCAGGTCGGACAGCGACTGCAACAACGCCTGTGTATAGGGATGGGTGGGGTCGCGGTACACCTCGACCGCCGAGCCGTACTCCACCAGCCGGCCCGCGTGCATGACGGCGATCGAGTTGGAGATCTCCAGCAGCAGCGAGAGGTCGTGTGTGGTGAAGATGATCGCGAACCCGAACTCGTCGCGCAGGGCCATAATCTGCTCGAGCACCTCGCGCTGGACCAGCAGGTCGAGAGCGGTGGTGGGCTCGTCCATGATGATGATGTCGGGGTCCAGTACGAGAGCGATCGCGATGGCCACCCGCTGCTTCATCCCGCCGGACAGCTCGTGCGGGTACGAGTGCACGCGATCCGGGTCGATGCCCACCTTCTCCAGCATCGTGCGGGCCAGCGCCATCCGCACCTTGGCCGGCATCTTCGGCCGGTGCACCCTCAGCACGTCGTCGAACTGCGCGTACACGGTGGTCACGGGGTTGAGCGCGTTCATGGCGCTCTGGAAGACGATCGAGATCTCCGACCACCGGAAGGTCCGCAGCGCCGCCGCCGACATCGTCAGGACGTCGATCGGGGCACG
>DATCVR010000037.1:0-3849 GCA_036566745.1 Jiangellaceae bacterium
GACCAGCAACCCGCCGCTCACCGGCGTCGACAACATCACCGGCGCCTCGGCAGGAGACCTGTACGTCGCCGAGGACGGCGGCAACATGGAGATCTGCATCATCACCCCCGACGACGTCGTGGCGCCGTTCCTCCGGGTCACTGGCCAGAGCGCGTCAGAGCTGTGCGGCGTGGCGTTCAACCCTGCCGGCAACCGCATGTACTTCTCCTCCCAGCGAGGCACGAGCGGCTCGTCCAGCGGCGGCATCACCTACGAGATCAGCGGTCCGTTCCGCTCGTAGCCGGCCGAATCACCTAGCCTCGAGAACCACGAAGGCCCGGACCTCTCGGTCCGGGCCTTCGTATTGGAGCAGCGGGCCTGGCGAGGGTGGCTCAGGTGATCCCGCGCCGCGTCGCTGCGGGAGATGACCCGGCGACGTCACACCCCGGCGACGAGTCAGGACCGAGATTGGGCGTGGCCTAGAATCGAGCACGACTCCACGCTCCACCGACACCGACAGAGGTCCTACTGTGACGACGATTCACGACGTAGCGACCGCCGCGGGAGTTTCGATCAGCACCGTGTCGTACGCCCTTTCCGGCAAGCGGTCGGTCGCGCCGGGAACCCGCAAGCGCATCCAGCGCATCTCCGCGGAGCTGGGATACCAGCCGAACGCCCGTGCTCGGGCCTTCGCGCGACGGCGGACCTCCATCATCGCCGTCACTGAACCGCTGCGGGCCAATACCTTCACCTCGGCGCATATGGCGTTCATGCTGGCCACGGCAAAGGCGGCCCGACGGCACGAGTACGACGTCCTCCTCCTGACCCAGGAGGAGGCAGGTGGCGGCCTGCAGCGGGTGACCGCGGCCGGCACGGTCGACGGCATCATCATCCTCGACGTACTGACCCGCGACGAACGGGTTGATCTTGCCCGTTCGCTCCAGGTCCCGTCGGTGGTGGTCGGCGTACCAGCGGAGACGTCGGGGCTGGTCTGTGTCGACCTCGACTTCGCTGCCGTCGGCCGGATGGCCGTCCAGCGGCTGGCGTCC
Source organism: Jiangellaceae bacterium (assembly GCA_036566745.1). Taxonomy (GTDB): domain Bacteria; phylum Actinomycetota; class Actinomycetes; order Jiangellales; family Jiangellaceae; genus DATCVR01. The sequence goes on from DATCVR010000037.1 coordinate 1,029, forward strand.
GCCGGGCACCGGCGGATCGCCTTCCTCGGTCACCCGGCGGAGAGCTACACCGCGGAATCGTCGAACTTTCCGCCCCGGCTGCTGGCGGGAGTGACCCGGGAGTCCGAGCGGCTCGGCGTCGAGGCGGAACTGCTGACGCCGGACACCTCGGCACGGGCCGTTCGTCAGGAGGTGGCGCGGTTGATGAGCGCTCCCGATCGACCCACCGGGTTGGTCCTGCACGGCCAGGAGGACCAGCACACGGCGACGCTGGAGACGTTGGCAGACCTCGGACTAGAGGTGCCCACCGACGTTTCGGTGATCTCGGCCGCCGCCACGTTCGACACCACTGTCTTCACCCCATCGATCGATGCGATCCCGCTGGTGCCGGAGCGCAGCTGCGACCGGGCCGTCGATCTGCTGATCGAGCAGATCGAGGGGACCCTCGAGCCACGGCTCGAGCTGCTCTCCCCGAGATATGTCGAGCACGGCTCCGTGGCAGCGCCCCCGGCCGATTAGGAACCTCGCAGTCGCGGGGCAGCTTGCCGGCCTGCCGGGCAGATCGAGCATCTCTCCTGTCCACCGGTCCGGCTGATTCCCGGCGTGGGCCCCGCGCACCGCCACCGGCACGCGAGGCCCACCCGTATCACCGAACGCTCAGTCGGCTGAGCCGCAGCTCGCCTCCGAACGTCAGGTAGATGTCGCGTCTGCCGGGCCGCACAGCGATCGGGGCTGTGATCGTCGTGTACTTGTACGGATCAGCGGTGCTCGGCACCGTTGCGTTCCCGACCACTGGCCCGGTGACCGGGTCGTCGAGCCGGATCTGGACGGTCGTACTACCAGCGGCCGCTCGCGCCACACGAAGGCTGATCTTGTCGCTCCTACCGTCGATCCGCACATCCCGGAACGCGATCCAGTCCCCCGCGTCCGTCCCGCCCACGGCATCACCGTCCGACTTCGACTCGTCCACGAGTTCGATGCCCGAGTAGTCGTCGAAGTCGGCAGCCCGGATCGGTTTGGTGAGATCGCGGGCGGGGATGGTGGCTCCACTGACGCCCAGGACGGCACGCTGCCGGATGTCATCGGCCGAGCCGCCGACCCAGACGTCGTGCTTGCTGCTCTCCACCACCCAGGTGTTCCGGGTGACATCCCAGTGTCCCAGGTCGCGCGCCGGGAAGCGCATCCGAACGGTCCGGGTCTCCCCCGGCCCAAGGTGGACTCGATCGAAGGCACGCAGGGCCTTCACCGGGGTCTCGACCCGCGACTTTCGCTGGTGCGTGTACAGCTGGACCACCTCGTCGCCGGCCCGGTCCCCCGTGTTGGTCACGTCCACGCTGGCGGTCACCGTGGCCCCCTGCCCGACCGCGGGCGACGACAGTCGAACGGGGCCATACCGGAAGGTGGTGTACGACAGGCCGTGACCGAACGGGTACAGCTCGTCGCCGCGGTAGTACTTGTAGGTCGTCCGGTTCTTGATGATGTCGTAGTCCGTGATCTCCGGCAGCTCACCCTCGGAGCGGTACCAGGTCTGGGTGAGGCGGCCGGCGGGGTTCACTTCGCCGAAGAGCACGTCCGCTAGCGCGTTGCCGGTCTCCTGGCCGGCATGGGTGGTCCAGACGATGGCTGGCAGACTCTGCTCCGCCCATCCGAGGGTGGTCGGATAGCTGTTCTCAACCACCATGACCGTGTTCGGGTTGGACCGGTGGACCGCCTCGACAAGGTTCCGCTGCCCCTCGGCGAGCGCCATGCTGGTGCGGTCGTGGTCCTCGCGGCCGTTGATGAACGGCATGCTGCCGACCACGGTGACCACGGCGTCGGCGTTCGCGGCGGCCTGCACCGCACTGTCGGTCCCGCTGCGTACGACCTCGCGGTCGAACTTCGCGGCCTCCCCGGCCGTGGACGCGCCGAGGCGCAGCGAGCCGTCGTCGCCCACGGTCACATACTTGTCGGGCCCAAACCAGTCATAGGCGGTCTCGTAGCCGGCGTACCGGAGGACGTAGTCGCCACCCGGCACCTCTTCCAGCTTGAACTGTTGCTGCACGAACCACCCGTTGGGTTGCTCCTGGTCGTTACGGAGCTTGCCGCCGGCGTAGCCGACGAACCGTTCGTTCGCAACGCTGCGCAGGGTCAGCACGCCTTGGCCCCAGTCGAAGACGTCGAACTGCCCGGTCGCCCCGGCGGGAGCGGCATCGAGACGGAGCGCGTCACCGGCGGCACCGGCGCCGCCGGTGACATACCGCCCTGTCGATCGCTCCTTCAGGGCGATCCGGTCGACGCCTTCGCTGAACGTCACGTCGGCCTGGTCACCCAACTGCTTCCGGATACCGTCCAAAGGGGTGGACTCGTACGGCATCCGACCCGAGTACCAGTCGGTGTAGAGCGTGTTGGCCAGCGGTCCGATGACCGCGACCTTCTTCGTTCTGGTGGCGTCGAGCGGCAGGGTCCCGCCGGTGTTCTTCAGCAGCACCATCGCGTCGGCGGCTGCCTTGCGGGCGAGTCTCTGGTGCTCGGGGCTGTTCACCACGTCCGTGCCGATCTCGTCGTACGGCCCGCCGTCAGGGTCGAACTCGCCCAGGCGGAATCGGACGGTGAGGATATGACGGACCGCGCGGTCGATGTCGGCCTCCTGCAGGAGATCCCGCTCCAGGGCGGAGCGGACAGAGTTGACAGTCGGGGTGGCGTTCGTGTCGTCGGTGGTGAAGCTGTCTACACCGGCACGCAGGGTGGCCGCGTTCGCCTCGGCCAGGCTCGGGAAGTACTTCTGCGAGCCGACCAGGTTGTTCGGGGCGAACGCGTCCGTGACGTTCATCAGGGTCTCGTCGCTCCAGCCGCGGACCCGCTC
>DATCVR010000038.1:0-13611 GCA_036566745.1 Jiangellaceae bacterium
CCGACCGGTTGACCGCGCTGACCACGGCCTTCAGCGACGCCGTGACGATGTTGGGGTCGATTCCCACGCCCCAGAACACCTCGCCGCCGACCGAGCACTCCACATAGGCGGCCGCCTTGGCGTCGGCACCCGAGCTCAGCGCGTGCTCGGCGTAGTCGAGCACGCGCACGTCGTAGCCGACACCACGCAGGGCGTCCACGAACGCGTCGATGGGCCCGTCGCCGGTGCCGTCGAGGACGCGGTGTTCGCCGTCGACGACCACACCGACCTTGAGGACGTCGCGCTCGCCCGCGGCCGACGAGGTGTGCACGGAGTTCAGCGCCAGCGGGGCGGAGCGCCCGAGGTACTCGGCGGTGAAGATCTCCCCCATCCGACCCGGCTCGATCTCGCCACCCTCGCCGTCGGTGACCTCCTGGACGACGCCGGAGAATTCGATCTGGAGGCGTCGCGGCAGGTCGAGCTGGTGCTCGGTCTTCATGATGTACGCGACGCCGCCCTTGCCGGACTGCGAGTTGACCCGGATGACGGCCTCGTAGGTGCGCCCGACGTCCTTGGGGTCGATCGGCAGGTAGGGCACCTCCCAGGCGTGGTCGTCGACGGACGTGCCCGCGTCTTTGGCGTCGCGCTCGAGCGCCTCGAAGCCCTTCTTGATCGCGTCCTGGTGGCTGCCGGAGAACGCGGTGAACACGAGGTCGCCGCCCCAGGGGTGGCGCTCGGGCACCGGCAGCTGGTTGCAGTACTCGACCGTGCGCCGGATCTCGTCGATCCCGGAGTAGTCGATCTGCGGGTCGATCCCCTGACTGAACAGGTTCATGCCCAGCGTGACCAGGCAGACGTTGCCGGTGCGCTCTCCGTTGCCGAACAGGCAGCCCTCGACGCGGTCGGCACCGGCCTGGACGCCCAGCTCGGCCGCCGCGACGCCGGTGCCGCGGTCGTTGTGCGGGTGGACGGAGAGGATGAGCGACTCGCGCCGGGGCAGGTGGCGGTGCATCCACTCGATCGAGTCGGCGTAGACGTTCGGCGTGGCCATCTCGACGGTGGCCGGCAGGTTGACGATCATCTTGCGATCCGGGGTGGGATCGAGGATGTCGATGACCGCGCCACAGATCTCGACGGCGTACTCGAGCTCGGTGCCGGTGTAGGACTCCGGCGAGTACTCCCAGTAGATCTCGGTGTCCGGGGTGATGGCCTCGGCGTACTTCAGCGCCGAGCGCGCCGCGGTGGTGGCGATGTCGGTGATGCCGTCGCGGTCGAGGCCGAAGACCACGCGTCGCTGGAGCACCGACGTCGAGTTGTACAGGTGGACGATGGCCTGCTTGGCGCCGCGCAGCGACTCGAAGGTGCGCTCGATGAGGTGCTCGCGACACTGCGTCAGCACCTGGATGACGACGTCGTCGGGGATGTGCCCGCCCTCGATGAGCTGGCGGACGAAGTCGAACTCGGTCTGGCTGGCCGACGGGAAGCCGACCTCGATCTGCTTGTAGCCCATCCGGACCAGCAGCTCGAACATGCGCATCTTGCGTTCGGCGTTCATCGGATCGATCAGGGCCTGGTTGCCGTCGCGGAGGTCGACGGCGCACCACTGCGGGGCGTGGTCGATGCGGACGGTGGGCCAGGTGCGATCGGGCAGGTCGACGGTGATCAGCTCGTGGAACGGGCGATACCGGTGGGCCGGCATGCCGGAGGGCTGCTGCGCGGGCGGCCAGGACGTGACAGGGCGGGGCTGGCTCATGGAACGGACTCCCAGGGAGCGGTCGAGACGACAAGGCGCGACCGGCAGCGCGAACTCACCGCGGCGAGGGAGCCGGTCTAGCGGACCCCACCGCGGCAGCTAAGGAGGAGGTCGAAGCGCCGCACGCGGACGAGCCTAGCATCGCACCCGCGTCCGGTCAGAAGCCGAGGCGGCCGAGCTGTTTGGGGTCGCGCTGCCAGTCCTTGGCCACCTTGACGTGCAGGTCGAGGTAGACCGGGGTGCCGAGCAGGGCCTCGATCTGGGTGCGCGCGCGGGTGCCGACCTCGCGGAGGCGCGCGCCCTTGCGGCCGATCACGATGGCCTTCTGGCTGTCGCGCTCGACGTAGAGGTTGACGTGAACGTCAACCATGGGGCGGTCGTCGGGACGATCCTCGCGGGGGATCATCTCCTCGACGACCACCGCGATGGAGTGGGGCAGCTCGTCGTGGACGCCTTCGAGCGCCGCCTCGCGCACCAGCTCGGCCACGAGGGTCTCTTCCGGCTCGTCGGTGAGCTCGCCGTCAGGGTACAGCGGCGGCCCCTCGGGCATCTGGGCCAGCAGCAGCTCGGTCAGGAGCTCGATCTGACTGCCGTCCGCGGCCGAGACCGGCACGATGTCCGCCCACTCGAAGCCCAGCTCGGTGCCCAGCTGGGCGACCGCCAGGAGCTGCTCGGCCAGCCGCTCGGGCCGCACGAGGTCGGTCTTGGTGACCACCGCGATCTTGGGCGTGCGGGTGATGCCGGCGATCTCGGTGGCGATGTACCGGTCGCCCGGCCCGATCTTCTCGTCGGCCGGAATGCACAGGCCGATGACGTCGACCTCGGCCCAGGTGGTGCGCACGAGGTCGTTGAGCCGCTGGCCCAGCAGGGTGCGCGGGCGATGCAGGCCCGGGGTGTCGACGAGGACGAGCTGGCCGTCGGCGCGGTGGACGATGCCGCGGATCGCGTGCCGGGTGGTCTGCGGGCGGCTGGAGGTGATCGCCACCTTCTCGCCGACCAGAGCGTTGGTCAGCGTGGACTTGCCCGCGTTGGGCCGTCCCACGAAGCAGGCGAAGCCGGATCGGTACGTCGGCGCGTCGGTGGTCACGACGACGAGTGTCCCATCTCGGGACGGCCGAGCGAGTGAGTTGTACAGATGTACTGCTTTTTTGGTACGATCGTACAAGTATTCGTCCAGGAGCCCGAGAGGACCTGATCACCATGGCCTGGCTGCTCGTCATTGTCGGCGGCCTGTTCGAGACGGCGTTCGCGCTCTTCCTCAAGTTCTCCGACGGTTTCACCAAGCTCTGGCCCACCGTGGGCTTCGCGGTCACGATGGTCATCAGCCTGGGCCTGCTCTCGCTCGGCCTGCGCGAGCTCCCGGTCGGCACCGCGTACGCCGTGTGGACCGGGATCGGCGCGACCGGCACGGCGATCGTCGGCATGCTCTTCTTGCACGACCCGGTCAGCGTGCTGCGGGTGCTCGCCATCAGTCTCATCGTCGGAGGGGTGATCTTGCTCAACCTGGCCGGCGCGGGACACTGACCCGATGGCCACCACCAAGGGCGAGCGCCGCAGGGCCGAACTGATCTCCGCGGCCGCGGGCATCCTGCTCGCCGACGGGATCGAGGCGATCAGCCACCGCGCGGTCGCGACCGCCGCCGGGGTCCCCCTCGGGGCCACCACCTACTACTTCGCCACCCTCGACGATCTGCGACAGGCGGCCGTGGACGCGTTGGTCGCCTCCGACATCACCCGCATGGACTCCGCCACCTCGGGGCTCGCCACCCGCGAGCGCGGCGCCCGCGCCACCGCGCGCATGATCGTCACGCTGCTCACCCCGTCCGACCCGCGAGAGCTGATCGCCTGGTACGAACGCTACGTCCGGTCCGCCCGCGACCCGCTCCTCGCCGGCGCCGCCCAGCGCACCAACGCGGCCGCCCGTGCCCACACGGCGACCGTTCTCGAGCGCTCGGGGTGGGCCTCGACGCTACCGGCCGACGTGGTCCTGGCCGTGGTAGACGGCGCGGTCATCGGCGCGCTGGCCGAGGGACGGTCGCCGTCGGGTGCACGGACGGCTGCGGCGGAGGGCCTCCGGATCGTTCTCGAGCGGTGCCGGCCCGGCTGAGCCGCCCACACCCGCCCCTGCGCTCAGGCCCGCCGGTGGCTGGCGGCGATGCCCGCGAAGTACCCGTGACCGCCCGCGCCCGCGTGCTGGATCGAGGTGCGGGCCAGGGCCATGCCCAGCCGGATCCCGGTCCGGACGTCCTGGCCAGGGCCCGGATCGCCCAGTGCCGCCAGGAGCCCGGCCGCGAACACGTCGCCGGCACCGGTGGAGTCCTCGATCTGCTCCTCCGCCACCCGCGTGTGCCGGCAGGAGTCCACGACCGTTCCGGACGCGGTGCGCCGGAACAGCCACACGACGTCGGCCTGCTTGTGCACGATGGTCGCGTCCGGGCTGGTCACCCGGTCGAGTAGCCGCTCGGCCGCGGCACTGTGCGCGACAGTGTCCACCTCGACGTCGCCCGCGCCGGCAAGCTCGCGGAACTCGCGGTCGTTCAGCAGCACGTAGTCGCCGAGCGCCACGATCCGGTCGATGTCCTCTGTGCGTCGCGTGCACCACACGTGTCCGGGGTCGACCACGACCACGACGCCGGGATTGCGCCGCTTGACCGCAGCCAGGACGGCGCCGAGCGCAGCGGGCGTGTCGTCGTCGAGGAACGAGGTCACGTGGACGACGCGAGCCGAGGACAGGTGGTCGACGATGTCTGCGACGGAGTGGGACAGGTACCCGGCCATCCGCGCGTTGGCCCCGGGATGGATGAGCAGCGTCCGCTCGCCCTGGCCCATGACCGACAGGCAGATCCCACCGAACCCGGTCGAGTCGACCTCGACCCGGCTGCGCTCGATGCCCAGCCTATCGAGCTCGTCGTGCGCGGCGAGGCCGCCGTCGAGGGCCAGGCCCGAGACACCGACATAGCCGAGCCGGTGTCCCAGGCCGGTGCGCGCCAGCGCGTGGACGGCGTTGAAGGCCGAACCTCCCGGGGCGGCCTCGAGCGTGTCGACATCGATCTCGTCGAGCGCGGCCCGCATCGTCGGGGCGTCGACGACCTGCTCGACGCCCCACTCGATCGGCGAGTCACGGTCGGCGACCACCTTGCCGGCTCGCTGCACCGCCAGAACCCGGTCCTGGTCGGTCATCAGCGACGCGGTGGCGACGTAGTCGAGGTTGAGCGCGCCCACGCCCACGACGTCGAGCGTGGGCACGCCTCTTGTCCAGGCGCGCGGCCTGGGTGTCGTCACGCCCGTCCGCGCAGCGCCTCGTCCACCGCCGGGTCGCCCAGCGCACCGAGCCAGGCGAGCAGCTCGGGGTAGGTCGACGGGTTGGCGGCGACGTACGGACGCAGCGACGCCTCGGTGGCGGCGATGTCGGCCAGCACCGCCAGCGGAGTGCTGGGGTCGGCCGCGACCTGGGCGTCGTACCGCGGGGTGGCAGCGGGCTGCTCGGTCGTCTGCTGCGCCGGGGCCGCCTGCGCGGGCGTGACCGGCTGGATCGTCGTGGCCTGCTGGTCGGCGGCGTGCTGGTGCGTGGCCGCGTCCTCCTGGGCGGGCTGCACGGGCGCGGCCTGCACGACCGTCGCCTGCAGGTCCGGCACCGGCGACGCGGGGGCGGGCTGGTGGGTGGGCGCGGCCTGCTGAGCGGGAGTCGGCTGCTGGGCTGGCGTCGGGTACACCGGTGCCGCCTGAGCCGAGGGCGCCTGGGCCGGTGTCGCCTGAACCGCGGACGCCTGGGCAGCGGGCTGAGCCGTCGAGATCGGTCCGTACTCGGCGCGAACCGCCTTGGGCGCCGAGATCAGCACGACGATCGCCACCGCGAAGGCGAACAGGATGCTGATGGCCGCGACGTCGAAGAGCCCCACCGGGTAGGTGTCCGAGCTGCCCACCACGGCCGCCTGGACGATGCCCAGCACGACGAACACGCCGGCGACCACGAGAGCCACCTGCCGTCCGGCCTTCGGGTCGCGGGTCAGGGCGTTACGGCCGACCAGCGCGGCCGCGACCACGATGAGCTGGAGCACGAGCACGGTGATCTGAGCGCCGCGCCCGGTCTCCTCGGCGGCCAGCGACACGCCCGCGATGACGACGCCGAAGCCGGCCGACACCACGGTGAGCTGGAACAGCCGCCCCGCCGTGGTGATCCACCGGGCCGCTCCCCCACCCGTGGGGATGATCGCGGACATCGTGGCGGCGGTGACCATGGCGCCGAGCGCCGGCCAGAACAATGCCGCGGGTCCGGCGAGCCGCACGCTCCACGCGTCGCCCACAGAGGTGTCGGCGCCGAGCTGCCAGAAGCCCGCCAGCAGCCCGGTGGCGCCCAGGACGACCAGCACGTCACGCCACGACGGGTCGCGCCGTGCGAAGCCCAGCAGCGCGATGCCCGGGATGGCCACGAAGAACGCCAGGCCGAGGACGAACAGCGTGACGTCGCTCCACTCGAGGCTGCTCGAGTCGATCAGGACGATGATGAGGGCGACCACGCTCAGCACGGCGATGACCGCTCCGGTGCCCAGGGCGACCAACCGCCAGAGCGCTCCGTCGCCTTGGCCGGGCTCGAACTCGGAGCGCCTGGCCTGGGCAGCCACGATGACTCCGGCCAACCCGAACGCCATGCCGACGCCCACGCCGTCCCCGCCGCCGATGTCGCCGTCGACGAGGTCGATGACGATGGTGACCGCGACGATCAGCACGTACGGGGCGTTGGCCGCCAGCCGCGCCAGCCGCAGCTGGGAGTTGCCCCAGGTGGCCGGCAGGACATTGGCCCGCTTGAGGTACGGCAGCGCCAGCGAGGCGATCGAGAGCAGCGCCGCGAGGATCACGTACACCTTGTCGGTGGACGAGTCGAATCGGTCCCACGGCATCCCGAAGGACATCAGCAACAGGACCAAGGCGATCGCGTCGCGGACGTAGTCGCTGGGCGGCATGTCGGCGAACGGCGTACCGCGCACCGCTCCGAGCAGGGACGCGGCGGCCGAGACACCCGGCTGTGGCTGTTCGGCGCGGACCCCTTCCGGCCGTGCTTGATCGGGCGGGGTCGTGGCGGCGCCGGCCTGCGCGGACTCCGCGCCCGGCATGGGCCGTCCACAACTGCCGCAGTATGGGGTTCCGGTAGCAGGCGCGCCGCAATTCGCGCAGAAGCTCATCACTGTCTCCAGTCGGTCGATCGTCCACGAAGCGTGATCGGGGACGCGCCGAACCGTAGCGCACCGGAGATCGATGTCGAAGTCCGCACCCCGCCGCGGCGGGCACCTGGGTGGATGGGTTATGCCTCGCGCGTGGCCGTGAGGGTGCCGTCCGGGGCGGCCAGGAACACCGGGGTTCCGCGGCCGCCGAGGTCGGCCACGGCGCTCAGCTCGACGCCCGCCGGCGAGCCCGTGGTCACCACGGCAGCGGCTTCGAGCCCCTGCGCGCCGCTGGACGCCGCGGACGCCACGGCGACCTGGAGAGCGGACAACGCCAGCGACGGCAGCGACACCGTGGCGGCGGCGTAGGTCCGTCCGTCCAGATCGCGGACAGCGGCGCCCTCGGCCGCGCCGGTGCGAGCCCGGGAGGCCCTCGCGAGCGTGACGAGCTTCGCGTCCTCGGCGTCGAGCGCGGGCTCCGCCCCGGCCGGCAGGGTGCTCATGCGTGCTCCTCCTCGTGCCGCGACGCGGTGTCGCCGGTGCCCTCGCGGCTGACCAGGACTCGCCCGACCCGGTTGCGGCGCCCGGCCGGGCCCTCGGCCACGAGATGGAGGCCGGCGACGCTGACCTCGGCACCGGGAATCGGCACCCGGCCGAGCTGCTTCGCCATGAGCCCGCCCACGGTGTCGACGTCGTCGTCGGAGAGCTCGAGGCCGAACAGCTCACCCAGCTCGTCGATGTGAAGGCGGGCGCTGACCCTCCGGGTGGCCTCGTCGACCACCTCGACGGTGTCGCCGTCGGCGTCGTACTCGTCGGTGATCTCGCCCACGATCTCCTCGAGGATGTCCTCGATGGTGACCAGGCCGGCCGTGCCGCCGTACTCGTCGACGACCACGGCGACGTGGATGCGCTGGGCCTGCATCTCGCGCAGGAGGTCGTCCGCGGGCTTGGAGTCGGGCACGAAGAACGCCGGCCGCGCGACCGAGCCGACCCGCTCGACCGACTCGGCGTCGCGGTTGTCGAAGAGCCTGCGGTCGACGTCCTTGAGGTACGCGATGCCCACCACGTCGTCGAGCCCACCCGGGCCGACCACCGGGATCCGGCTGAACCCGCTGCGCAGGGCCAGCGACTGGAACTGCCGCAGCGTCTTGGTGCCCTCGATGAACAGCACGTCGGTGCGGGGCACCATGACCTCGCGGACGACGGTGTCGCCGAGCTCGAACACCGAGTGGATCATCTCGCGCTCACCCGACTCGATGATGCGCCCGGCCTCGGCGAGGTCGACCATCTCGCGCAGCTCCGCCTCGGTGGCGAACGGTCCCTCGCGGAAGCCGCGGCCGGGGGTGAGCGCGTTGCCCAGCATGATCAGCACCTTCGGCACCGGTCCGAGCACCCTCGTGAGGGTGAGCAGCGGCCCCGCCATGGCCAGTGCAACCCCTTCGGCGTGCTGACGGCCGAGCGTGCGCGGGGCCACGCCGATGACCACGAACGAGACGACGACCATCGTGCCGGCCGCGACCAGGAACGTCTGCCAGCGAGCCGGGAAATGGTTCTCGCACACCACGGCCACCAGCACGACGGCGGTGATCTCGGCGGCCATCCGGGCCAGCAGCGCGGTGTTGAGCGCGGGGGCGGCGTCGTCGAGCAGCCTCCGCAACCGGTCGGCGCCGCGGCGTTGCCGCTCGACCAGCTCGTCGGCTCTCGACCGCGAGAACGTCGCGATCGCCGCCTCGGCCATCGCGAAGAGGCCGGCCAGCACGACCAGGACGACGGCCGAGACCAGCAGTTCGGTGTCGCCCGCGATCACCGCTGCTCCTTCCGCGCGGTCCGCCAGTCGCCGAGCAGGCGCTTCTGGAGGCCGAACATCTCCTTCTCCTCCTCGGGCTCGGCGTGGTCATAGCCGAGCAGGTGGAGGATGCCGTGGGTGGTCAGGAGATGGAGCTCGTCCTCGGTGCTGTGACCGGCCGTCTTGGCCTGGGCTGCGGCGACCTCGGGGCAGAGCACGACGTCGCCGAGGAGGCCGGGCTCGGGGTCGGCGCCGTCCTTGGTGGGACGCAGCTCGTCCATCGGGAAGGAGAGCACGTCGGTGGGACCGGGCTCGTCCATCCACTGGAGGTGCAGCTGTTCCATCGTGTCGGTGTCGACGAGCAGGATCGCCAGCTCGGCCAGCGGATGGATGTTCAGCTGGTCGAGGACGAAGCGGGCCAGGTCGGAGAGCGCCTTCTCGTCGACCTGGGCGCCCACCTCGTTGTTGACCTCGATGGTCACGCGGATCTCCCGGACGGTCGTTGCCGGTCGCGGCCGCGCGCGCCCTGGCGTCCCGCGCTCTGCTCGGCGTCGAAGCGGGAGTACGCGTCGACGATCTTGCCGACCAGGCGGTGACGCACGACGTCGTGGCTGGAGAGCCGGAGGAACTGGACGTCCTCGATGTCGTCGAGGATGCCCTCGACGACCTTGAGCCCGCTGGATGTCCCGGCCGGGAGGTCGACCTGGGTGACATCGCCGGTGACGACCATCTTCGAGCCGAACCCGAGCCGGGTGAGGAACATCTTCATCTGCTCGGGCGAGGTGTTCTGTGCCTCGTCGAGGATGACGAACGCGTCGTTGAGCGTGCGCCCGCGCATGTAGGCCAGGGGGGCGACCTCGATGGTGCCCTCGGTCATCAGCCGCGGGATCGAGGCGGGATCCATCATGTCGTGCAGGGCGTCGTAGAGCGGGCGGAGGTACGGGTCGATCTTCTCGCTGAGCGTGCCCGGCAGGAAGCCCAGCCGCTCGCCGGCCTCGACCGCGGGCCTGGTCAGCAGGATGCGGGTGACCTGCTTGGCCTGCAGCGCCTGCACCGCTTTGGCCACGGCGAGGTAGGTCTTGCCGGTGCCGGCCGGGCCGATGCCGAACACGACCGTGTGCTTGTCGATGGCGTCGACGTAGCGCTTCTGATTCAGCGTCTTGGGCCGGATGGTGCGACCGCGATTGGACAGGATGTTGGCCGTCAGGACGTCGGCGGGCCGTTCGACGGTGCGGGCGCGGATCATCGCGACGGTGCGCTCGACCGCCTCGGGGGTGAGCCCCTGCCCGGTGCGCAGGACCGCGACCATCTCGTCGAGCACGCGCTCGGCCTCGGCGATGTCCTCGGACGGCCCGCTGAGGGTGATCTGGTTCCCCCGCACATGGATGTCGACCTCGGCGAAGGCCGACTCGACGGCGCGGAGGAGTTCGTCACCGGAACCGAGAAGGCTGACCATGGGGACGCTCGACGGGACGACGATGGTGTGTTGAGCTCGCTGCGGAGCCCGCTCTGTCTCGGACATGGCTGGGGCCCTTCCGGGCCTGCTCGCGCCTACCCTCCGGTTTCGGTGTCGTGTCGCCTGTCATGCTACCTGGGCACCCGCCTGCGCCGACGTGGAATTTCCGGTGCGTCCGGGGTGTCCGGCCGGGGTGTGTGGCTCGGGCGTCAGCCCGGCGGCCAGGCCAGGTCACGGCCCCCGAGGACGTGCGCGTGGACGTGGAACACCGACTGACCCGCCGCAGCCCCGGTGTTGAACACGAGACGGAACGCCTCGAGCCCGTCGCCGGCCGCGACCGCCGCGGCCTCGGTGACCACCTCGGCCAGCGCCTGGGGATCGGCCGCGGCCAGAGCGGGGACGTCGCGATGGTGTTCCTTCGGGACGACCAGCACGTGCGTCGGCGCCTTGGGCGAGACGTCACGGAAGGCCAGCGTTCGTTCGGTCTCGCGTACCACCGTCGCGGGGATGCCACCGGCGACGATCGTGCAGAACAGGCAGTCGGGATCGGTCTCCACGGCGTGCATCGTAGCCCCGTCCCGGAGCGCGCAGCGGAGCGTCTCTCGCCGGACGGGGTCCCGTTTCTGCCGGATGTCCACGTACCCTCGACCCCCATGACGAACCGCTCCGACGACTTCTTCGCCGATTCCGACGACGAGCAGGAGACCCGTTCCCGCCGCGACCGCCGCCCACGTCGTGGCCGGCGGGCGCTGATCATCGCCCTGAGCTGCCTGCTGGTGCTGGTCCTGGGCGCGGCTGGTACGGCGTGGTGGTTCGTCAACCGCGTCTCGTCGAACATCGAACGCATCCCCGACGCCTTCGACATCCCCGAGGACGACCGCCCGGCCGAGGTCGACGACGGCAGCGTCACCTTCCTGCTCGGCGGGCTCGACGGTGCCGACAAGGTCGACGTCTACGAGCCCGGCGCGGCGCGTACCGACACGATCATGCTGGTCCACGTGCCGGAGGGCCGCGAGCGCGCCTTCGTCGTCTCGATCCCCCGCGACACCTACATCGACATCCCCGATCATGGCCAGGACAAGATCAACGCGGCGTACTCGTTCGGTGGCCCCTCGCTGTTCGTCCAGACGCTCGAGCAGCTTACCGGCATCCGCATCGACCATCTCGCGCTGATCGACTGGAGCGGGTTCGAGGACCTCACCGACGCGCTCGGCGGAGTTCCGCTGCACTTCGACGAGGACACCATCCTCGCCGACGGCACCGAGCTACCGGCGGGCGACCACGTGCTGTCCGGCGACGAGGCGCTGCAGTACGTCCGCGACCGCAAGGACCTCCCCGGCGGCGACTTCGACCGGGTCAAGCGGCAGCAGAACTACCTGCGCGGCCTGATGAACGAGATGCTCTCCAGCGGCACGCTCACCGATCTCGGCACGGTCACCGACCTGGCCGGCGCGGTCGGCGAAGCGGCCCGGGTCGACGAGGAGCTCAGCGCCACCGGCATGGCCCAGCTCGGCTTCTCGATGCGCGGGCTGCGCGGTGACAACGTCACCTTCCTGACCGTGCCCACCGACGGCACCGGCACCACGGACGGCGGGGCGAGCATCGTCGTGTACGACACGGAGCGCGCCGACCAGCTGTGGAAGGCCATGGCCGACGGCGACATGGACGCCTTCCTGGCGGCCAACCCCGACCTCGTCACCGGCGAACAGGTCAACTGACGCCCGCTCGCGGCGGCCGTCCACAGGCTATCGGCGATGCCCCTGCGGCGGGTTCACGATCGTCTACGGTGGGCGACACGGTTTTCCGACGAGGTCGGACGACCAGGTAAACCCAAACCGCTGTCGACGCGTCGTGAGGGCATGGAGTGGATGACTCTGAGCGTGACGCCGACACCGCCGTCACCGAGCTCTTCGAGGCGCACTACGCCGGGCTGGTCCGGCTGGCGACGCTGCTCCTGCGCGACCAAGCCGTCGCCGAAGAGGTCGTCCAGGACGCCTTCGTCGCACTCCACCGGCGGTGGCGCACGCTGCGCGACCCCGAGCGCGCGGTGGGCTACCTCCGCACTTCGGTGGTCCACGGCACCCGCTCGGTCCAGCGGCGTCGCTCCGTGGCCGCTCGCCACCCCCAGGACGCACCGCTGGACGAGCCCAGCGCCGAGAGCTCTGCGGTGCGGGCCGCCGCGAGCTCAGCCGTCGTCGTGGCGCTCGGCGGGTTGCCCCGGCGCCAGCGCGAGGCGCTCGTGCTGCGGTACTACGGCGGCCTCTCCGAGGCCGAGATCGCCGATGTCATGAAGATCAGCAGAGGGGCGGTCAAGAGCCACGCCTCGCGGGGCATGGCGGCGCTCCGAACGAGCATGGAGGACTGGGCTTGAGGACGGAACGGCGGTGAGCAGCGTGAACGACGACGACGCCACAACCGACGACGAGCGACGCCTCAGCGCCGCCCTGAACGCGGCCGCCGCCGAGATCGTGCCGGCCCCGGGTGGGCTGGCGCGCATCCGCGAGCGGACGTCGGCCGGGGTGCCGTGGTGGCGCCGGCAGCTCGTCCTTCGGGTGGCGGCCGGCGCGGTGGCCACGAGTGCCGCCGTCGTGGCGATCGCCGTGGCCACTCGCAGCGGCCCCGGCGACGACACCGTCGTGCTCCCGGCCGACTCGTCCGCCTCGAACGAGTCGGGCGGTACCCGCTCCGCCGAGCCCACGCCCTCGGCTCCCCAGTCCACAGCGCCACCCACGGAGTCCCCCAGCACGTACGGCACCGCCGTCGCGCCTCCGCCCGATCCGTCCGGCTCGGCGCCTGCTCCCGAGCCGATGACCGTGCCGGTCTACTACGTCGCCGACACTCCCGACGGCGACCGACTGGTCCGCGAGTTCCACACCGTCTCCACGGACCGCAGCGCCGTGGCCACAGCACTCGACCAGATGCTGGCCACCCCGTCCGACCCCGACTACCGCACCCTCTGGGCCACCACCACCCAGGTGGTCGCCGCCGAGGTGACCGCCGGCACCATCAAGGTCGAGCTCGGCTCGCTCGCGGGCGCCGACGGCGAGTTCGCCTCGCCCGAGCTCGCCGTCCAGCAGCTCGTTTACACCGCCACGGCGGCCGCCTCCTCACTCGAGGGCGCCGACGGCGCACTGCCGGTCCAGATCCGCCTCGACGACACCGCCGCCGCCGAGCTACGCGCGCTCGACCTGTCCGCGCCGATCACCCGCGAGGATCAGCTCGATGTCAGGCAGCTCGTCCAGATCACGAACCCGGCCGAAGGCGCCGAGGCCACCAGCCCGGTCACCGTCGACGGCGAGGCCGCCGGGTTCGAGGCCAACCTCGTGTGGGAGGTCCGCGACGCCGACGGCGCCGTGGTGGCGTCCGACTTCACCACCACCGCCGAGTGCTGCACGTTCTCGCCGTTCACCTTCGAGGTCGAGCTCGCTCCGGGCACCTACGAGATCGCGGTGAGCGACACCGACCCGTCCGGCGGAGC
>DATCVR010000039.1:0-3596 GCA_036566745.1 Jiangellaceae bacterium
CCGGAGCACGCCGTGGGTGGACGGGTGCTGGGGACCCATGTTGACCACGACGCGTTCCTCGCCGGCCGCGGCCGCGCCGACCACGTCGTCCCAGTCCTGACCGGTGACGGTGTAGACCGGGCCCTCGGTGGTCTCGCGGACCCCGGCGTACGGGTCGGCGACGTCGTCGGCGCTGGTGGTGGTGAAGGTGACGTTCTCATCGGTCATGACTGCGTCCCTGCCGCTTGTGGAGGGTTGTTCACGTCTCCGGGCCCGCCCAAGGGTGGGGAAACCTCCAGGAGACGGAGGTCGGTGGCGTCCATCAGTTGTAGGCCCTCCGCTCGTCGGGCGGCGGGATCGTCGCGCCCTTGTACTCGACCGGGATGCCGCCCAGCGGGTAGTCCTTGCGCTGTGGGTGGCCCGGCCAGTCGTCCGGCATCTGGATGCGGGTCAGCGCCTGGTGGCCGTCGAAGATGATGCCGAAGAAGTCGTACGTCTCGCGCTCGTGCCAGTTGTTCGACGGGTACGTGGCGGTGATCGACGGGATGTGGGGGTCGTCGTCGGGGCACACCACCTCGAGCGCCACCCGGCGGTTGTGGGTGACCGAGAGCAGCGGGTAGAACGCGTGGAGCTCGCGGCCGGTCTCCTCGGGGTAGTTCACCCCGCTCACGCCCATGCACATCTCGAACCGGAGCGCGGGGTCGTCGCGGAATGTGCGGGCCACCTCGGGCAGCCGCTCCCGCGTGACGAAGAAGGTGATCTGGCCGCGGTCGACCACGACCTTCTCGATCGCGTCGTCGAAGGCGATGCCGGCCCGCTCGAGCGCGGCTGCGATGTCGTCGCCCAGCTCGTCGAGGTCGGGGCCCCACGGTCGGGGCGTGCCGTCGCCGCGCACCGGGTTGGTGTCGCGCGGGACCAGGCCGCCGTAGCCGGAGGTGTCGCCGGTGCCGCCGACGCCGAACATGCCGCGGCGGGTGGGGTGGGGGCCCGGGAGCTGGGGGCCTTCGGGCTCGGCGGGGAGGCTGTCGTCGGCCGGCGCCTCGGGGGTGGGGTCGCCGCCGGTGGTGGTCTTCTCGTCGGAGCCGGGGGCGCGTCCGTCGGCGGCCTTGCCCGGCTGGTCGACCGGGCTGGTGTCGGCGCGGGACGCCTCGGCCTGCTCGACCTTGTCGCCGCGGCGCTCGTCGTCACTCACCGGAGCAACCCCTTCATCTCGTGCGTCGAGGGGGCGGCGAGCGCCCGCTGCTCGGCCTCGTCGAGGGCGATCTCGGCGTGGGCGCCGAGCTTGGTGTGCTGGATCTTGTCGTGCAGCTTGAGGATCGCGTCGATGAGCATCTCCGGGCGCGGCGGGCACCCGGGAAGGTAGATGTCGACCGGCACCACGTGGTCGACGCCCTGGACGATGGCGTAGTTGTTGAACATGCCGCCAGAGCTGGCGCACACGCCCATCGACAGCACCCACTTCGGGCTGGCCATCTGGTCGTAGATCTGGCGCAGCACGGGCGCCATCTTCTGGCTCACCCGCCCGGCGACGATCATCAGGTCGGCCTGGCGGGGCGAGGCCCGGAAGACCTCCATGCCGAAGCGCGAGGAGTCGTGGCGCGGACCGCCGAAGGCCATCATCTCGATGGCGCAACAGGCCAGCCCGAACGTGGCCGGCCACACCGAGTTCTTACGGACGTACCCGGCGATTCCTTCGACGGTGCCCAGCAGCACGCCGGCGGGTAGCTTCTCTTCAATGCCCATGAGTGCCCCTCTGATCAGTGCTCAGGCTGGAGTCCACGCGTGCTCGGGTCAGTCCCATTCCAGGCCCCCGCGCCGCCACTCGTAGATGAACGGCACCGTGATCAGGAAGAGGAACGTCACCATGGCGACGAACCCGAACACGCCGAGGTGGTCGAACCGCACCGCCCACGGGTACAAGAAGATGATCTCGATGTCGAAGATGATGAACGTCATCGCCGTGAGGTAGTACTTGATCGGGAACCGCCCGCCCCCGGCGGCCTGCGGTGTCGGCTCGATGCCGCACTCGTAGGAGTCGAGCCGGGCGCGGTTGAAGCGCTTCGGGCCGGCGACGGCGGAGAACGCCACCGAGCCGACGGCGAAGACGGCCCCGAGGACGATCAGCCCGATGATCGGGACGTAAGGGTTCACGCGAACTCGCTCCCCACAGGTGTGCAGCGGATCACATCATGCTCCCTGGTCGTGGTCCCCGCGCAGGGGGTCGCTTCGGCGTTCATGCGGCCGGGGCCAATCGGGTCATGGCGTTGATGACGCGGTCGTAGGCGTCACCGTCGCGGTTGTCGGTCAAGTTGGCGAGCAGCTTGAGGGTGAACTTCATCAGCCACGGACGCGGCAGGCCGTGGTTGGTCGCGATCTTCATGATGCGCGGGTCGCCGATGAGGCGGACGAAGACGCGGCCGAGGGTGAAGTATCCGCCGTGCTCGGCCTTGAGCGCCGCCGGGTACCCCTGCAGCACCCGCTCGCGCGCGGGCGCGCTGTGGCGGTCGAGTGCGTCGGCGATGACGGTGGCCGCGAGGTCGGCAGCCTCCATCGCGTAGTCGATGCCCTCGCCGTTGAACGGGTTGACCATGCCGCCGGCGTCGCCGACCAGCAGGAGGCCTCGGCTGTAGTGCGGCTGGCGGTTGAAGCCCATCGGCAGCGGGGCACTGCGGATGCCGCCGACCTGGTTCTCCTCCGTGAAGCCCCACTCGGCCGGCATCTGCGAGGTCCAGCGGCGCAGCATGTCGCGGTAATCGACCCGGCCGAAGGCCTTGGAGGTGTTGGTGATGCCCAGGCCGACGTTGCTGGTGCCGTTGCCCGTGCCGAAGATCCACCCGTACCCCGGCAGGAGGTCGCGCCCGCCCCGCTGGTTGTCGGCCCAGAGCTCGAGCCACGACTCCATCCAGTCGTCGTCGTGGCGCGGGCTCGTGAAGTAGGTGCGCACGGCCACGGCCATCGGGCGGTCGTCGCGCTTGTGGACGCCCATGGCGGTGGCCAGCCTCGAGGACGGGCCGTCGGCCGCGACCACGAGCGGTGCGTGGTAGCTGACCGTGTCGCCGGCCGCCCGTCCGCGCTCGTCGACCTCGCGCGCGGAGACCCCGACGATGTGACCGGAGCGCTCGTCGACGATCGGGCCCGTGACGCTGGTGCGCTCGTGCAACCGCGCGCCGGCCGCGGCGGCGTGCTGGGCGAGCAGCTGGTCGAAGTCCATCCGGGTGCGGACCAGGCCGTAGTCGGGGTAACTCGCCAGCTCCGGCCACGGCAGGTGGAGCCGCATGCCGCCGCCGATGATGCGCAGGCCGCGGTTACGGATCCAGCCCGGTGCGTCGGTGTCGATGCCCATGCGCACGAGCTGGCGGACCGCGCGGGGGGTCAGTCCGTCGCCGCAGATCTTGTCGCGAGGGAAGGACGCCTTCTCGAGGAGGAGGACGTCGAGGCCGGCCCGGGCGAGGTAGTAGGCCGTGGTGGCACCAGCCGGACCCGCTCCGACGACGATCACGTCGGCGGCGGTGGCCTTGGCGCTCATCACTGTTCCCCGGGTCACGAGTTGGGTGTTCGGGCGGTGCTCGCGGGCAGCTCGTGAATTGGTTCACGAGCGCACACTCGGGCCACAGTCT
>DATCVR010000040.1:0-19905 GCA_036566745.1 Jiangellaceae bacterium
ACGCCTTCGAGGGTGTCGTAGAAGAGGAACTCGTCGCACGCGGGCGGCAGCATCGCCGACGTGGAGTCCTTGACCCCGACGCCGATGACGCGCTTGTTCAGCTCGCGCAGCTTGTGGACCAGCGGCGTGAAGTCGCTGTCGCCGGTGCACATGACGAAGGTGGAGATGTAGTCGCGCTCGAAGGCCAGCTCGATGGCGTCGACGGCCATCTTGATGTCGGCGGCGTTCTTGCGGGAGGCGCCCATGCGCTGGGGCATCTCGATGAGCTCGACGTGCGAACGGGTCAGCATCCGGCGGTCCTCGTCGAAGTACGACCAGTCGGCGTAGGCCCGGCGGACCACCACCCGGCCGCGCTCGGCCAGGGCGTCGGAGATGGGGCGGATGTCGAAGGTCATGCCACCGAGGTGGTCGCGGGCGCCGAGGGCGAGGTTCTCGTAGTCGAGGAAGAGGGCGATGCGATCTTCTTGATCCACGCTCGCCAGCGTACGCCGCGCGAGGTCGGCCGGAAGCCGGTCGGCCGTGATCGATCCGGACTGTGGAGCGGGTGACGGGAATCGAACCCGCACCGCCTGCTTGGAAGGCAGGGGCTCTACCATTGAGCTACACCCGCGAGCGACGTGCGTCCCCGCGTGGACAGAGTACCTGGTGTTCTGCCCTAGACTTGTCCGGGCACGCGGGGCGTAGCGTAGTGGCTAGCGCGCCTGCTTTGGGAGCAGGAGATCGCAGGTTCGAGTCCTGTCGCCCCGACCAGCCCGCGGCTGCGGTGGCTGACCTCGACGATCGGGGCGCGCCACCGCGGCCGTGCCCACCAATCCACCACAGGAGACACGTCAGCGTGAAGAGCGTCGTCGAGACCCTCAACCCGACGCGGGTCCGGCTCGCGGTCGAAGTTCCGTTCGCCGAGCTCGAGGACAACATCCAGGCGGCGTACAAGCGCATCGCCGCCCAGGTGACGGTTCCCGGCTTCCGCAAGGGCAAGATCCCCCAGCTGGTCATCGATCAGCGCATCGGCCGTACCGCCGTCCTCGAAGAGGCCGTCAACGAGGCCATTCCGAAGCTGTACGGCGACGCCGTCCGCGACAACGAGCTCCAGCCCCTGGGCCAGCCCGAGGTCGACGTCTCCGAGTTCGGCGACGGCCAGGACCTCAAGTTCTCCGCCGAGGTCGCGGTCCGTCCGGCCATCAGCCTGCCCGAGTGGGAGGGCCTCGAGGTCCAGGTCGACGACTCCGAGGTCACCGCCGACGACGTCACCGAGCGTCTCGACGCGCTGCGCTCGCGGTTCGCCACCCTGCTCGGTGTCGAGCGCGCGGCCGCCGAGGGCGACTTCGTCCAGATTGACCTCAACGCCACGGCCGACGGCGAGCCCGTCGAGGGCGGTCAGGCCACGGGCGTGTCGTACCAGATCGGCAAGGGCGGCATGATCGACGGCCTCGACGAGGCCGTCACGGGCCTCTCGGCCGGCGACACCACCACGTTCCGCACCACCCTCGTCGGCACCCACGACGGCGAGGAGGTCGACGTCGAGGTCAAGGTCTCCGGCGTCAAGGAGCAGCAGCTCCCCGACCTCGACGACGACTTCGCCCAGCTGGCCAGCGAGTTCGACACGCTGCCCGAGCTCGAGGCCGACCTCCGCGAGCAAGCCGAGCGCAGCAATCGGCTGCAGCAGGCCATGGCTGCGCGCGACAAGGTCCTCGAGGTGCTGCTGGAGAAGGCCGGCGAGGTCCCGCTGCCCGAGGAGCTTGTCACCTCCCAGGTCGAGGAGCACCTCGCCGACGGTCACGGCGACGACGACCACCGCGCCGAGTTCGAGCAGCAGTTCCGCCAGAACCTCACGTCGCAGTTCGTCCTCGACGAGCTGGTCAAGGCCGAGGAGATCCAGGTCTCGCAGGAGGAACTGACCTCGTACATCCTCCAGCAGGCGATGCAGACCGGCAGCGACCCCAACCAGCTCGCCCAGCGGCTGGTCCAGGACGGCAGCCTGCCGTCGGTGTTCGCCGACGTCGCACGCGGCAAGGCGCTGGCCATGGTGGTCGAGAAGGCCAACGTCGTCGACGCCTCCGGCCGTCCGGTCGAGCTCGCGTTGCTGCGCGAGGACGGCACGCTGGCCCAGCCCGGCGAGGAGGACGACGAGGAGCTGGCCGCAGGCAGCGCCCCTGCCGGCTCGTTCGAGTTCGCCGAGCTCGACGACGACGCAGCCGACGTCGACGACGCCGCGGACGCTTCCGAGGTCGCCGGCTCCGAAGCCGCTGCCGACACCAAGGACGACGCGAAGTCCTGAACCACTCTGATCCAGACCGCCGAGGGGCGACGTGCCGAGCGCGCGTCGCCCCTCGGCGCGTCTGGGGCGGAAGGTGGTCGTGACCGTGGACACCCACGGTGTTCCCCGCATCACCAGGCCTGCAGGCCTCGTGGTGCGGGCAATGATCACGTCCACGTGATCATTCGGAACGGGGCCGGGGGAGGGGCCGGCCAGGGGCACGCCCTGAGCGAACCACGCCGTCAGCGAACAGGGGCCTCTGGTGGATGGCCGACCGGGCTGTCTTGGTTAATGTCGGTGCTACCAACGAAGTCACCTACAGGTCGCGACCGACCATCCGAACTGCTCTGAGGAGATCACGGTGAGCGCACGCCCCGAGACGTCCGGTCTCGCCCAGTCCGAGCAGGCCCACGCGCCCACGCCGGGCACGTCGATGGGTCTGGACGACCACATCTACAACCGCCTCCTACGCGAGCGGATCATCTTCCTCGGCTCCGAGGTCCGCGACGAGAACGCCAACGCCATCTGCGCCCAGCTGTTGCTCCTGGCGGCCGAGGACCCGAACAAGGACATCAACCTCTACATCAACTCGCCGGGCGGTTCGGTCTCGGCCGGCTTGGCCATCTACGACACCATGCAGTTCGTCAAGCCCGACGTCGCCACCTACGCCATGGGCTTCGCCGCGTCGATGGGCCAGTTCCTGCTCAGCGCGGGCTCGCGGGGCAAGCGGTACGCCCTCCCGCACGCGCGGATCCTCATGCACCAGCCTTCGGGCGGCATGGGCGGCTCGGCCAGCGACATCCGCATCCAGGCCGAGGCGATGATCCAGACGAAGAAGGAGATGGCCCGGCTGATCGCCGAGCACACCGGCCAGCCGCTGGAGAAGATCGAGGCCGACTCCGACCGCGACCGGTACTTCACGGCCAAGGAAGCGCTCGAGTACGGCTTCGTCGACCACGTCGTCGAGAGCGCCGCGCAGGTCTCCGACGGTGGCGGCACCGCGTGATCGCCACCCCTCCAGCGACCATCGTCCTCGCATCACCGACTTCAGGAGATCTTCGATGAACTACTACATCCCGCAGTGGGAGGAGCGCACCTCCTACGGCTTCCGGCGCATCGACCCCTACGCCAAGCTGTTCGAGGAGCGCATCATCTTCCTCGGCACGCCGATCTCCGACGACGTCGCCAACGCCGTCATGGCGCAGATGATCTGCCTCGAGTCGATGGACCCCGACCGCGACATCGAGATCTACATCAACTCGCCCGGTGGATCGTTCACGGCGCTCACGGCCATCTACGACACCATGCAGTACATCAAGCCCGACGTCCGCACGGTGTGCATGGGCCAGGCGGCCTCGGCCGCGGCAGTGCTGCTGGCGGCCGGCGCGCCCGGCAAGCGGCTGGCCGTGCCCAACGCCCGCATCCTGATCCACCAGCCCTACACCGAGGGCACCTACGGTCAGGCGAGCGACATCGAGATCCAGGCCAACGAGATCCTGCGCATGCGGGCGCTGCTGGAGAAGATGCTCGCCGACCACTCCAACAAGTCGGTCGAGCAGGTCGCCGCCGACATCGAGCGGGACAAGATCCTCACCTCCACCGAGGCGCTCGAGTACGGCTTGATCGACTCGATCACCACCTCGCGCAAGGCCAGCCTCGTGAGCTGACGAACGGACGCGACCACTCGCCACGCCCGATCCGGCGGGTGGTCGCCCGTTTGTCGCCCGGACGTTGTACCGTCGGGAGAAGCGGTACTGACGGGGGTCCGCGAGCACGACGTCGTTCCGCGAGAGGGGCGCTCACCGAGCGTGCCCGCCCGCGGGCGTCGGCCGAACGGTCGAGTAGGCACCGGGAGACGGAAGGACGTACCGCGTGGCACGCATCGGCGACGCTGACCATCTGCTCAAGTGCTCGTTCTGCGGCAAGAGTCAGAAACAGGTCAAGAAGCTCATCGCAGGCCCTGGCGTCTACATCTGCGACGAATGCATCGATCTCTGCAACGAGATCATCGAGGAAGAGCTGAGCGAGACCCCCGAGGTCGGCCTCTCCGAGCTCCCCAAACCGCGGGAGATCTACGAGTTCCTCGAGCAGTACGTCATCGGCCAGGACGTCGCCAAGAAGGCGCTGTCCGTGGCGGTCTACAACCATTACAAGCGGGTCCAGGCCCGGCAGTCCGGCGCGACCCGCGGTCAGCACAAGGAAGACGCCGTCGAGCTGGCCAAGTCCAACATCCTGCTGATCGGCCCCACGGGCTGCGGCAAGACCTACCTGGCCCAGACCCTCGCCAAGCTGCTCAACGTGCCCTTCGCCATCGCCGACGCCACCGCGCTCACCGAGGCCGGCTACGTCGGCGAGGACGTCGAGAACATCCTCCTCAAGCTGATCCAGGCTGCCGACTACGACGTCAAGAAGGCCGAGACCGGCATCATCTACATCGACGAGGTCGACAAGATCGCTCGCAAGAGCGAGAACCCGTCGATCACCCGCGACGTCTCCGGCGAGGGCGTCCAGCAGGCGTTGCTGAAGATCCTCGAGGGCACCACGGCCAGCGTGCCGCCCCAGGGCGGGCGCAAGCACCCGCACCAGGAGTTCATCCAGATCGACACCACCAACGTCCTGTTCATCGTCGGTGGCGCCTTCGCGGGTCTCGACGAGATCATCGAGCAGCGGGTGGGCCGGCGTGGGCTGGGCTTCGGAGCCGAGATCCGCAGCAAGGCCGAGCGCGAGACCGCCGACTCCTTCGGCGACGTCATGCCCGAAGACCTGCTCAAGTTCGGCCTGATCCCCGAGTTCATCGGCCGGCTGCCGGTCATCACCACGGTCAGTCCGCTCGACCGCGACGCTCTCATCCAGATTCTCTCCGAGCCCCGCAACGCGCTGGTCAAGCAGTACATGCGGCTCTTCGAGATCGACAACGTCGAGCTCGAGTTCACCGAGGACGCCGTCGAGGCGGTCGCCGACCAAGCGCTGTTGCGCGGCACCGGAGCCCGCGGACTGCGCGCCATCATGGAGGAAGTGCTCCTCCATGTCATGTACGAAGTGCCCAGCCGCGACGACGTCGAGCGAGTCGTCATCACCCGCGAGGTCGTGCTCGAGAACGTGCTTCCCACCCTGGTTCCGCGCGAGGTCGGGCCGCGCAAGCGCGAGCGCCGGGAGAAGAGCGCCTGAGAGGCCGTGCACGAGCGGTCTCGAAGATCGATGTTTAGCCCAGGTTCGACGGTGGTAGCCGCTGTTTAGGCGGCCGGATTCGGCAGCTGGCTTGACGACCATCTCCGCAGGTCAGAAGGGGTAACAGCAGGAACTCGGCGAGGCGGACTAGCGCAACAGGCCGCTTCGGCCGCAGAATGCTCGCACCGGCGTCGCGAGATCGGCCGGCACCACGTTTCCACGTTCTCGTGAGTTTCCGGGAGTGCCTGTGCATCAAACGATCCTGCGCTTGCCAGAGCCGCGCACCGCAAAGCTCAGTTATGCCGTGCGCCGGTTCGACCCAGAGACCCCGGTCACCCTTGTGGGTTCGGGGCTGTACCGGCCGCGCGCCGGCGACATCGTTCTCGCCACCGTCACCGAAATCGGCTTCCACACACACCTCGAACTTCCCGACGGCCGTCGTGCCGCCATGTACGCCGGCGACGAGGTCGTCCTCGCCTACGGCGCGCGGTACGCCCCCGACGAGTACGAGGCCGAGGTCCCCGACAACCTCACCGACTGTCACCTGGTCGGCAAGAGCGGCCTGGCGGGCTACGTGCTCAGCCGCCACGCCACCGTCGCGCCACCCACCCGCATCCGGCCGCTGGGGCTGCTCGCCACTCCGGACGGCAAGGTGCTGAACCTCGAGGACTTCGCCCTGGGCGAGCCCCCCGCGGTGCTGCACGCCCCGCGCACGGTGTTCGTCGTCGGTACCTCGATGAACTCCGGCAAGTCCACGGCGATGTCGGGGCTGATCCGGGGTTTGTCGGCGGTCGGGCTGCCCGTCGGCGCTGCCAAGATCACCGGTACGGCTTCCGGCAACGACCCATGGCGCTACCGCGACGCCGGAGCGATCGACGTCCTCGACTTCACCGATGCCGGCATGCCCACCACCTACCAGCAGCCGCCGGAGCGGCTGCTCACGGGCCTGCTCCACCTCCACGCCCACCTGGCGGCGCGTGGGGCGGCGGTGATCGTGGTCGAGATCGCCGACGGCCTGCTCCAGCCCGAGACCCGGGCGATCCTCGGCAGCGAGACGCTGCGTGAGCTGGCCGACGCCGTGATCTTCTCGGCGGCCGACTCGGCCGGTGCGCTTCTCGGCGTGCAGTGGCTGCGCTCGGCCGGGCTGCCCACCGCGGCCGTCAGCGGCTTGCTGACCATCGCCCCCCTCGCGGTCAACGAGGTCCGGGCGCTGATCGACGTACCGGTCTACTCGGCCACCGAGCTCGAGGCGCCCCACGTCGCGCTCGAGATCATCGGCTCCGGGGGCGTCGCCGACCTCCGGGTCGACGCACCACAAGTCGGCTGAGTGGTCACCCCGCCGGGGCTCACCGGCGGGTGACGAACGTCGGAGTCCCGCTGAGGTACTGCGTCAGCAGGCTCCCCGGCCGGCCGCGAGGTCTCCGCGGCCGGACCGGGATGACGCGACTGTCCATCACGTCCATCGCACGATCAGCCACGGCCCAGAACCGATGCTGGACCGGGCTGAGCCAGCTCGAGTGCGGCGAGTGCGGATGCGGGCGGGTAGGCCCGTGGACCACGGCCTCCTCGAACCGCTCGGCCAGGGCGTGCTGTTCGGCCGGCTCGAGCTCGGGGACCAGCGCCTCGAGGAGGGCGACCTCCGCGTCCACGTGCAGGGCGAGCAGCCGGTCCATCCGGCGCCACAGCACAGTGCGTGAGCCCGACGGCGCGTACGAGTCGCCGTAGAACGATGCCTCCAGGGCGCGCATGGTGACCTCGAGCCCGCGCGCCAGCCGCACGTGCTGGGCCACCTGCCTCGGCCCGCTGGGCAGCCGTCGGCGGGCGGCCGGGTACACGACGTCCTCGACCGCGGCGATGTGGCGACTCAGTGTGGCGAGGAAGGTGTCGCAGGCCGCGAGGGGGCCACGCGGGTCGGTCTGGGTGGGCGCGGCGTCGCGGGCATGGCTGAACAGCTGCCGGAGTTCGTCGTGCGGGCCGAGCAGGCGCGCACGGACGGTGGCCGCAGAGGTCGTACGAGCATGAGGTGAACCAGACGTGGACCGGACGTGTGTCATTGGCTTCCGCCTCCTTGACACGCAACCTTTCCGGAAGAATACCCACTTGCGACCGATTCAAGCGGGATGAACCGGTCAGTCCCATTCTGCGCTTCGGTGGGACGTTCGGCAGCCTTTCGTGACCAACCAGAGGCGCCGCACGCGGGCGCACCCACCTGCGCCGCGCCTGGCCGGACCGGGTTTCCGTAGACTTCCGCCGTGACCGAGACGACCCGCCCCGAAGCCCCGCTCGATGCCGCCTTGCCGACCTCCTTCGCGCCGGCCGAGGTAGAAGCGGAGCTGTACGAGCGGTGGGTCGAGCGGGGGTACTTCGAGGCCGAAGCCACCAGCGACAAGCCGCCGTTCTGCGTGGTCATCCCGCCGCCCAACGTCACCGGCTCGCTCCACCTCGGCCACGCCTTCGAGCACACCCTCATCGACGCCCTCGTGCGCCGCCGCCGGATGCAGGGCTACGAGGCGGTGTGGGTTCCGGGCATGGACCACGCCGGCATCGCCACCCAGAACGTCGTCGAGCGCGAGCTGGCCAAGGACGGCCTGTCCCGCCATGACCTCGGGCGCGAGGCGTTCGTCGAGAAGGTCTGGCAGTGGAAGGAGCGCTCCGGCGGGATGATCCTCGACCAGATGCGCCGCCTCGGCGACGGCGTGGCGTGGAGCCGTGAGCGTTTCACCATGGACGACGGCCTGTCCCGGGCGGTCCAGACGATCTTCAAGAGGCTCTACGACGACGAGTTGATCTACCGTGCCGAGCGCATCATCAACTGGTGCGTGCGCTGCCACACGGCGCTGTCCGACATCGAGGTCGAGCACTCCGACGACGACGGCGAGCTGGTGTCGATCCGCTATGGCGACGCCGCCACCGGCGAGGTCGTCGTCGCCACGACGCGCGCCGAGACGATGCTCGGCGACACCGCGGTGGCCGTCCACCCCGACGACACCCGCTACAAGCACCTGATCGGCACCGAGGTCGAGGTCCCGTTGACCGGCCGGAAGATCCCGGTGGTCGCCGACGAGCACGTCGACCCCGAGTTCGGCACCGGCATGGTCAAGGTGACCCCAGCCCATGACCCCAACGACTTCGAGATCGGCCGCCGCCACGACCTCCCCAGCCTGACGATCATGGACGAGCTGGGCGTCATCACCGCTCACGGTCCGTTCCAGGGGCTCGACCGCTTCGAGGCGCGCCCGGCCGTGGTCGCGGCGCTGCGCGAACAGGGCCGCATCGTGAGCGAGAAGCGCCCGTACCAGCACTCGGTCGGCCACTGCTCGCGATGCAAGACCGTCGTCGAGCCGCGGCTCTCGCTGCAGTGGTGGGTGAAGGTCGAGCCGCTGGCCAAGGCCGCCGGCGACGCCGTGCGCGACGGCCGGGTCGCCGTCCACCCGGCCACCATGGAGACCCGCTGGTTCTCCTGGGTCGACGACATGCACGACTGGTGCATCTCCCGCCAGCTCTGGTGGGGCCACCGCATCCCGATCTGGTACGGCCCCGACGGCGAGACGGTCTGCGTCGGCCCGGACGAGCAGCCACCCTCGGGCGAGGGATGGGTCCAGGACTCCGACGTCCTCGACACGTGGTTCTCCTCGGGGCTGTTCCCGTTCTCCACCCTCGGCTGGCCCGACGAGACTCCCGACCTGGCGAAGTTCTATCCCAACCAGGTGCTGGTCACCGGCTACGACATCCTGTTCTTCTGGGTGGCCCGGATGATGATGTTCGGGCTGTACGCGTTCAAGGACGCCCCGCCCGAGCAAGCGGTGCCGTTCCGGACGTTCGCCCTGCACGGCATGGTTCGCGACGAGCGCGGCAAGAAGATGTCGAAGTCGTTCGGCAACGCCGTCGACCCGATGGAGTGGATGGACGCCTACGGCTCCGACGCGCTGCGCTTCACCCTCGCCCGGGGCGCCAACCCCGGCACCGACGTGCCCATCGGCGAGGAGTGGGTCCAGGGCTCGCGCAGCTTCTGCAACAAGCTCTGGAACGCCACCCGGTTCGCGCTGATCAACGGCGCGCGGGTGGGTGAGCTCCCGCCGCCCGAGCAGCTCTCGGTGCCCGACCGCTGGATCCTGTCCCGCCTGAACGCCACGGTCGCCGAGGTCGACGCGCTGTACGAGGACTTCCAGTTCGCCAAGGTCTCCGAGGTGCTCTACCACTTCGCCTGGGACGAGTTCTGCGACTGGTACGTCGAGCTGGCGAAGGCTCCGCTGGGCGAGCACGGCTCGACGGCGGCGGAGCACACCCGCCTCGTCCTCGGGCACGTGCTCGACACCCTGTTGCGGCTGCTCCACCCGATCATGCCGTTCGTGACCGAGGCGTTGTGGACCGCGCTGACCGGCCAGGAGTCGGTGGTGATCGCCGCCTGGCCCGAGTCCGACGCCGATCGCGCCGACGCCCCCGCCGAGGCCGCGGTGGCCGAGGTGCAGCGCCTGGTCACCGAGGTGCGCCGGTTCCGCAGCGACCAGGGTCTCAAGCCCGGTCAGCGGGTGGGCGCGCGCCTGGTCGGAGCCACCCCCGCGCTGACCGAGCACGAGCCGTCGATCCGGTCCATGACCCGTCTCGACGTCCCCGGCGAGGGCTTCGCGGCCACCGCCCAGGTGGTCGTGGGCGCGGTGACCGTCGAGCTCGACCTGTCCGGAGCCGTCGACGTCGCCGCCGAGCGGCAGCGGCTGACGAAGGATCTCGGGCTCGCCCGCAAGACCCTCGACCAGGCCGGCCGCAAGCTGGACAACGAGCAGTTCCTGGCCAAGGCGCCTGAGGCCGAGGTCACGAAGATCCGGGGCCGCCGCACCGCCGCCGAGGCCGACATCGCCCGTATCGAGGCCCAGCTGAGCGCGCTGCCGGCGAGCAACGACGGGACGGCCCGCCGTGAGCACTGACGACCTGCGCGAGGTCGAGGCGGCCCTGCACGGCCGGTGGCCCGAGAACCAGATCGAGCCGTCGCTCGAGCGCATCCGCGACCTCGTCGATGTCATGGGCAACCCGCAGCACGGCTACCCCGTGGTCCACATCGGCGGCACCAACGGCAAGACCTCCACGGCGCGGATGGTCGACGAGCTGCTGCGCGAGCTCAACCTCCGGACCGGCCGGTTCACCAGCCCTCATCTGCAGTCGGTGACCGAGCGGATCAGCCTCGACAACGAGCCGATCAGCCCAGAGCGCTTCGTCGAGGTCTACAACGAGGTCGCTCCGTACCTCGACTTCGTCGACAGCCGGCACGACGAGCGGCTGTCGTATTTCGAGACGCTCACCGCGATGGCTTATGCCGCCTTCGCCGACGCGCCGGTCGACGTCGCGGTGGTCGAGGTCGGCCTGGGCGGGTCGTGGGACGCCACCAACGTCGCCGACGGCAAGGTCGCCGTGGTCGCGCCGATCTCCATCGATCATGCCGACTACCTCGGGGACACGATCGAGCTGATCGCGGAGGAGAAGGCGGGCATCATCAAACCCGGCTCGTTCGTCGTGCTCGGGGCTCAGCAGGCCGCGGCCGCCGAGATCCTCCTCGCCCGCGTCGGCGAGGTCGGGGCCACCCTGGCGCGTCAGGGCATCGAGTTCGGGGTGCGGCACCGCGAGATGGCGGTCGGCGGTCAGCTGCTCACCCTGCAAGGCCTCGCCGACACCTACGAGGACGTGTTCCTGCCGCTGCACGGCGAACACCAGGCCGGCAACGCCGCGATGGCGCTCGCGGCGGTCGAGGCCTTCGCCGGCGGAGGGCGGGAGGGCCTCGACCCCGAGGCGGTGCGGGCCGCCTTCGCCCGGGTCTCGTCGCCGGGACGGCTGGAGGCGTTGCGGCGCGGCCCGGTGGTCCTGGTCGACGCTGCGCACAACCCGGCCGGAGCGGGGGCCCTGGCGGCCGCGCTGAGCGACGAGTTCGCCTCGACGACGCTGGTCGCGGTGCTGGCGGTGCTCGCCGACAAGGACGCTGTGGGCATCCTCGAGGCACTCGAGCCGGCCGTCGAGGCCGTGGTGGTCACCACCAACTCCTCACCCCGTGCCCTGCCGGCTGCCGAGCTGGCCCGCCTCGCCCACGACGTATTCGGCGAGGACCGCGTGTTCCAGGCCTCGCCGCTGCCCGAGGCCATCGACGTGGGCCTCGCGCTGGCCGAGCGTGAGGCGTCGTTCGGCGGCCATGGAGTGATCGTGACCGGCTCGGTGGTTACCGCGGGCGATGCACGGGCCGCGTTCGGGGTCGCACCGTGAACCGGATCGCCGCCACGCTGCTCTCGATCGAGGCGATCGTCGTCGCGCTCGCCGTACCGGTGGCGATCAACATCTCCGAGGTCGGCACCGGTGTCGCCTGGCTGGCCGGTGGGGGAGTGGCCCTGACCTGCATCGTCGGGGCGGCTACCGTCCGGCGCGGCCGGGCGGGCTACGTGATCGGGACCATCGCGCAGGTCGGGGCGGTCGCGATCGGCTTCGTGGCCCCGGCGATGTTCGTGCTGGGCGCGATCTTCGCGTTGCTGTGGTTCACGCTGCTGCGGATCGGCCCCGAGGTCGAGCGCGCGAAGGCCGCGCGAGAGGCCCGGCCGCCGGCCTGACCGCAGAACGCTCCATTGTGGTCATGACCTTGAGGTTTCGGTAATCCGAAAGGTACCCTCGCGCCGTGATCTCCCGGTCGAGGCTCCGCAGGTCGGTTCGGTCGTCGCTCGCGGTCCTCGGGGCCGCGGTCACCATCTCGGCGTTCGCCGCCTGTTCGGGTGACCCCGACACCGACGACGCCGCCACGGCCGAGCCGAGCGCCACGACGACCGCCGAGCCCGATTCGACAGGCTCGTCCGACGCGGACGAAGCCGCGATCCTCGCCGTGTACGAACAGTACTGGGGTGTGTACGTCGCGGCGATCAACGGCCCGAACCCGGCGTCGGCTCCTTTCGTGGGCATCGCCACCGACGAGCTGATCGCCCAGGACACCGCCACCGCCCTCGGATACGTCGAGCAGGGCATCGTGTTCACCGGCGAGCCGGTCGTCAGCGACACCCGGGTAGAGATCGTCGAGGAAGATCGAGCTCAGGTCACCTCGTGTGTTGATGACAGCGATTGGGTGGGAACACTAGAGGGAGAGCCACTGCCCAAGCCCGCGGGCCGCCCGGAGATCTATCCGGTGGTGAACCAAGTCGTCCGCCAGGACGACACCTGGCTGGTCGGGCCCACCGTCGAGGCTGGAGAGGACGTCCAGTGCTGAAGAGCTCACGCTTACGCCGCCTGCTGGCGGTCCTGGTGACCCTGACCGCCGGTGTGGCGGCGAGCATCGTCACCATTATCGCGGTGGCCCCCGCGGGAAACGCCGAGGACTGCCTCCAGTACGTCGAGGTGTCCCCAGGCAAATGGGAGTACGTCAACGTCTGTGACGACGACGGTGGGGGTGGCGGGGGCGACGAGGGCGGCGGCGACGGCGGCGGCAACGAAGAACCGCAGTGTTATCTCGGTCGCCAACAGATCTTCGACTACGACTCTGCCTACTGCAAGGGCGACCTGAGCTGCTACGTCTACGCGCCTCCGCCGACCAAGGAGGACCCGAGCGAGTGGCCGGAGCCGCCGTCGGGCACTCCGGAAGACGCTGTGTACGGCGAGGAATGGTGCTTCTCGCAGCCCCCCGAGGAAGATGTCATCACCGGACCCGTGCCTGTATGGGACGACGATCCGCCGCCCGTGAACTGGCTGGATCAGGCGTACCAGGCGCTCGGGCAGATCGTGGTGCCCGACTTCACGCTGACCTTCGACCCGCCCACCCGGACCTACATCAACACCGACACCACGTTCTGGGCCGAGGGCGCCACGAAGGACGACCTCACCGGCACGTCGGCGCTGGGCCTGGTCGCCATCGCCACACCAGACCGGTTCGAGGTCGACCCCGGTGACGGCAGCGGGGCCAAGACCTGTCCCGTCGCGGTCGCCAAGGCCGACGCCTGCACGTACATGTACACCCACGCGTCCGTCGACGGTCCGAGCACCGTCGACGGCCAGCCTGCCTACGTCGGGCAGGCCCGGCTGGTCTACACCGTGCGATTCGAGCTGAACGGCGCGCCGTGGCCGGTCGCCAACGCGCCGGCCGAGCTTCCCGGCGAGTGGGAAGCCTCGGACGTGTCGGTCAACGAGATCCAGGTGATCGTCGAGTAGCTCTGGCGCCACGCCACGCATTCGGGCCGCTCTCGACGTGAGGTCGAGGGCGGCCCGAGTGCGTTGCCGGGTGGATCGTGGTGAGACCGCTCAGGCCAGCCCGGGGAACCAGAGGTCGAGCTCGCGCTTGGCCGACTCGGGGGAGTCGGAGGCGTGGACGAGGTTCTCCGACTTCGAGTTCGACAGGTCGCCGCGGATGGTGCCGGGCGCTGCTTTGCGGCCGTCGGTGGCGCCGTTCATCGCGCGGACCACGTCGATGGCCTCGTCGCCCTGGAGGACGAGCGCGACGAGCGGGCCGCCAGTGACGAATTCGCGCAGGCCGGGGTAGAAGGCCTTGTCGACGTGCTCGGCGTAATGGGCGTCGGACAGCGAGGAGTCGATGACGCGCTGGTCCAGCGCGACGATGGTCAGGCCTTTGCGTTCGTAACGGGCGAGGATCTCTCCGACCAGGCCGCGGCGGACGGCATCGGGCTTGATCAGGACGAGCGTGCGCTCGGACACGGGTGTACTCCTGGGCTCATGACGGTGCGATCGGGCAGTTCGGATCTGCCGGGGTCACCTTAGATGGTGCGGCTCCTCCGGGCACATCGCAACGTCCCGGCGCCGCGGTGGTGATGCCGGCACCCGGCCCGATGCCGTCGCGCCGGGCACCCGTAGCCTTGGCCGGTGCGTATCCTCGTCGTCGATGCGTTCACCGACGCGCCCTGGAGTGGTAATCCGGCCGGAGTCTGCGTGGTCGACCGCGAGGTCGACGCCGCCTGGATGCAGGCGGTCGCGGCCGAGCTGAAGCATTCCGAGACCGCGTTCGTCGAGCCCAGCTCCACACCGGACGCCGACTTCGGCCTGCGCTGGTTCACCCCTGGTGCTGAGGTCGCGCTGTGCGGGCACGCCACGCTCGCCACCGCCCATGTGCTGTTCGAGCGCGACGGGCCGCGGCCGATCCGGTTCGCCACCCGCAGCGGGGTCCTGACCGTCCGGCCGGAGGAGAACGGCCTGGTCAGCATGGACTTCCCGGCATTGCCACCCGAGCCCAGTCCGGCTCCGGCGGGGCTCGTCACGGCCCTGGGCGCCGAGCCGACGTGGGTGGGGCGCAGCCGTTTCGACGTGCTGGCCGAGGTCGCCGACGAGGACACCGTCCGGAGGCTCAGCCCGGACATCACCGCGCTGGCGGACGTCGAGGCGCGCGGGGTCATCGTCACGGCGGTGGCCGACGCGTCGTCGCCCTACGACTTCGTGTCGCGGTTCTTCGCACCCACGGTCGGCGTTCCCGAGGACCCGGTGACCGGGTCGGCCCACTGCGTGCTGGCCGTCCACTGGGCGGACCGGCTCGGACCCGGCGACGGCGCGGTGCTGACCGGCGCGCAGCTGTCCGCGCGCGGTGGCGTGGTGCGGGTGCGTCGGCGGGGTGACCGGGTGGATCTCGTCGGGCGCGCCGTCACCGTGCTCGACGGCGTCCTGGCAGTGTGAGGGACTCCGACTCGCGGATCAGGCGTGCGACGGGGCCAGCGGCACGATGTTGTGGTTGAGGTGGAAGACGTTGCCGGGGTCGTACTCGCCCTTGATGGCCGCGAGCCGGTCGTAGTTGTCCTGGCCCAGCCCGGCCACGACGCGTTCCTCGCCTTCGTTCCCGATGAAGTTCAGGTAGATGTCGCCGGTGGCCCAGGGGTGGAGGTCCGCGCGCACGTCGTGGGTCCACTGGATGCTGCGGCGGTCGTCGGCGGGGTCGGTCCACAACGCGAACGGATGCACGACCCACGGCGCGTGCCGCCACGGGACCGGGTGGTCCGACAGGCCACGCGCCGCGGCTCCGCCCGCTGCGAACAGAACGTGCTGCGACGCCGACGGGACCAGCAGGGAGTCCGATCGCGCGCAGAACGCGTCGACCGCCTGGTCGGGCAGCGCGGAGAGGTGCTCGGCGGACCAGTAATTGCGCAGGCCGGGCGGATCGTCGAGGGCGCTCTGGAGATCGGCGTACGGCATCTCCGCGATGCTCATGCCTTCCGGCTCGGCCGCCAGCAGTGGCGCGATCGCCTCGCGTGCTTCGGCCTCGGTGCCGGCGAAGACCACGGCGGTGGCCAGCATGAGCCGACCGGCGAGGTGCTCGGGCACGACCGGGTCGTCCTCGGGGCCGGTGAGATACAGCACCCCGCCGCCGAGCTCGTCCGGGCCGTTCTCGATCATGTCGCGGTAGATCCGGGTGATCTCCGGTCCCCGGTCCGGACTCCACGCCAGGAAGCCGAAGGTGCTCACCGGCAGCGGATGCAGCCGCAGGGTGAGGGACACGGCGACCCCGAAGTTGCCGCCGCCTCCGTGCAGCGCCCAGAACAGGTCCGGGTTCTCGACCTCCGAGGCCCGCACGATCGAACCGTCCGCGGTCACCAGCTCGGCCGCGACGAGACTGTCGCAGGCCAACCCGAACTTCCG
The DNA here is from genome assembly GCA_036566745.1 of Jiangellaceae bacterium. GTDB lineage: Bacteria > Actinomycetota > Actinomycetes > Jiangellales > Jiangellaceae > DATCVR01. The sequence continues at coordinate 16,010 of DATCVR010000040.1, forward strand.
GTCCAGCCAGCCGGTGCCGCCGCCGAGCACGAAGCCGCCCACTCCGGTGGTCGACACCCGCCCACCGGTGGTGGCGAGTCCGAAGGGCTGGCAGGCACGATCGAGGTGGCTCATCGTGGCGCCGCCGGCGACCACTGCGGTGCGCGTGCCGGCATCGACCTCGACGGCGTTCATCTCGCGCAGGTCGACGACGAGCCCGCCGTCGTTGACCGCCATCCCCGCGACGCTGTGACCGCCGCCGCGGACCGCGATCTCGAGGTCGTGGCGCCGGGCGAAGGTGACCGCCTGCTGGACGTCCGACGTGCCGGCGCAGCGGGCGATGACGGCCGGGCGGCGATCGATCATGGCGTTGAAGACGGTGCGCGCCTCGTCGTAGTCGGGGTCCGCCGCACCGATCACCCGGCCGGACATGGACTCGCGGAGCTCGTCGAGCGCGTCGTCGCGTAGGTCGGTCATCGTGCATCCCCCCGGACCTGCCGATTTCCTTAGATCGACGCTACGCCGGTGGGCTCCGATCGGACAGCGAGATCGGCAGCCTTCGTCCTGCGATCCGCCTCAGCGCTCGACGTCGTCCGCCTTCTCGCCGCGTCGCTTGACCACTGCCCAGACCACCTCGAGCAGCACGGCGCCCGCCACGGCGATGCCGACCGCCACCCAGGGCGCGGTGGTGCCGATCAGCTCGAGCTGGAAGAAGTCCTGCAACCACGGCACCACCAGCACGATCGCGAATCCCAGGCCCATCGTGAGCACGAGGAGCACCCGCCACCAGGTGTAGGGCCGGGCGATGACCGCGAGCACCCAGAGAGCCACGAGGAACAGCGTGAGCGTCGCCGCCGACGTCTCGGCCTCGAGATCGTCCACGTAGTGGTGCCGCGCGAACAGGTACGACGCGATGGTGGCGGCCGCGGCGACGATCCCGGCCGGGATGGCGAAGCGCAGCACCCGGCGGGTGAACCCGGGCCGGGCTCGCTCGGTGTTCGGTGCGAGGGCCAGGAAGAACGACGGGATGCCGATGGTCAGCGACCCGAGCAGGGTGAGGTGGCGGGGGAGGAAGGGATAGGGCACCTGGGCGAAGACCACGACGATCGCCAGCAGCACGGAGTACACCGTCTTGGTCAGGTAGAGGTTGGCGACCCGCTCGATGTTGCCGATCACCCGCCGCCCCTCGGCCACGACCGACGGCAGCGAGGAGAAGTTGTTGTTCATCAGCACGATCTGGGCGACCGCTCGGGTGGCCTCGCTGCCGGAACCCATCGACACCCCGATGTCGGCGTCCTTGAGCGCCAGCACGTCGTTGACGCCGTCGCCGGTCATCGCGACGTTGTGGCCTCGCGACTGCAGGGCGGCCACCATGTCGCGCTTCTGCGACGGCGTGACGCGGCCGAAGATCGAGTTGGCCTCGAGGGCGTCGGCGAGGGCGTCGCGCTCGGACGGCAGCGTGCGGGCGTCGACGGGGTGGTCCGAGCCCGCGATCGTCAGCTTGGCGGCCACCGCACCGACCGAGATGGCGTTGTCGCCGGAGATGACCTTCGAGTCCACCCCCTGGTCGGCGAAGTACCGCAGCGTGTCGGGCGCCTCTCGGCGAAGCCGCTGCTCGATGACGACGAGCGCCGTCGGGGTGAGGGCGTCGGACAGGTCGGCGCCGCCCATCGCGTCCGCGAGCGGCGCCGAACACCGCGCCAGGAGGAGCACCCGCAGGCCGCGCGCGCCCAGTTCGTCGGCCGCCGCGAGCGCGTCCGTACCCGGCTGGAGCAGCACATCGGGCGCGCCGAGCAGCCAGGTCGACGAGGTGCCGGCCGCGTCCACGAGCGTCGCCCCGCTCCACTTGCGGGCCGAGGAGAACGGCGCGGTCGCCGCCACGCTCCACCCGGCCGGCGACGGGTAGCGCTCGATGATGGCCTGCATGCTGGCGTTGGGTCGTTCGTCGGCCGTGCCGAGCGTGCCGAGCACCTCGGCCACGGGCGCGCCGGCCACCAGCTCGCGCACCTCGCTGACGTCCATGGCGCCCTCGGTCAGCGTGCCGGTCTTGTCGAGGCACACCACGCTGACCCGCGCCAACCCCTCGATGGCCGGCAGCTCCTGGACGAGGCACTGCTGGCGGCCCAGCCGGATCACCCCCACGGCGAAGGCCAGCGAGGTGAGCAGCACCAGCCCTTCCGGGACCATCGGCACCAGGCCGGCGACCATCCGGCGGATCGCCTCCGGGAGGTCGTCGTCGTTGACCACCAGCTGGCTGATGATCAGCGCGATCCCGGTCGGGATGATCGCGTAGGTGACGAACTTCAGGATCTTGTTGATGCCGGTGCGCAGCTCGGAGTTGACCAGCGTGAACCGGCTGGCCTCCTCGGCGAGCTGAGCGGCATAGGCCTCGCGACCGACCTTGGTGGTGGCGAAAGCGCCGTCGCCGGCCACCACGAAGCTGCCCGACATCACCGGGTCGCCGACCTGCTTGACCACCGGATCGGCCTCGCCGGTGAGCAACGACTCGTCCACCTCGAGGTTGTCGGCCTCGATCACCACGCCGTCGACGACGACCTTGTCGCCCTGCCCGAGCTCGACGACGTCGTCCAGGACGATCTCGGCGGGGGTGAGCGGCGCGGCGTGGCCGTCGCGGCGGACCCGCGGCCGGGCCTCGCCGACCACGGCCAGGCGGTCGAGAGTCCGCTTGGCGCGCACCTCCTGGATCATCCCGATCAGCGTGTTCGCGACGATGACCCCGCCGAACAGGGCGTCTTGGACCGGGCCTACCGCGGCGATCATGAGGAACAACACGCCGATCAGCGCGTTGATACGGGTGAAGAGGTTCGCTCGGACGATCTCGCCGAAGCTGCGGCTGGAACGCACGGGAACGTCGTTGACCTGTCCCGCGGCCACCCGCTCGGCCACCTCGGCGGCGGTGAGGCCGCCCGATCGCACGGCAGTGACGGACTGGGCGGCTACGGCACGCTGGTCGCTCACACGTCGACCCTACGGTTCGGCGGGGCTCCCCGAGGTGAGGTCGGCGTCGACGGCTCGGTCCCGATCGGGCGCGCCAACGGGCGTGGTGACCGGGCAAAACCGGGGCATGTGCGATACTCGATCCCGGTCGTCCGACATCAGCCGGGCGATCCGACGACGTCCTCGCCGACGTTCTTCGCGCGGTCGATTCCCCGCCGCCAGTGCCACGACGGTGCCGGGTCGGCGACGACACCGCGGGTCGAGACGCTCGGCACGGTCGACCGACGACGTAGCACCAGCCGCGAGGCAGCCCGGTTCGGGCGCGCCGCCGCGGCGGCGCCACCAACACGGCCACCGACGCTGGTCCGGAGGACGACGCCGACCCAGGCTTTCCATTCCGTGTGACCGAACGACGGCCACCCGGGATGGCCCGACAGCAGCCCTGACGCGGGCAGCAGCGCGCCTCGACCGGCGCGGCGCACCTCGTCAGGCCGACAGGAGTACACGTCCATGCACGATCACGACACCACACCAGCCGGGGATACCGACTCGGCCGGGCAGGACCAGACCGACCAGGCTCAGCCTCGGCGGCGCCGCGCGTCCAGTCGGGCCGCAGGCCCGCCGGTCGCCCCGGAGACCGCAGCCACCGAGGTCGAGGAGGCCACCACCGGCTCCGCCGACGCGCCCACGGGCGACGAACCGGCGAGCGCTGCGGCGGCGACCACGCCGCGTCGGCGTACCCGCAAGACCCCGGCGAAGAAGGCCGCCTCGGCGGTCCGCGCGGACTCCGCGCCTACCGAATCCACGCCTGCCGAATCCACGCCTGCCGAATCCGTGACGGCCGAGTCCGCGTCGGCCGATACGCCCTCCGCCGACTCCGGCGCAGCGTCCTCGGGCCCGGACGCCGCCTCCGATGCCACGGTGGCGAAGAAGGCCGCACCGCGCAAGCGGGCATCCCG
>DATCVR010000041.1:0-4283 GCA_036566745.1 Jiangellaceae bacterium
GCGTTCGCCGGTGAGCCGGTCGCGCCGGTGACGTTGAGCGGCTTGACGCTGAGGAAGGCCTCCCACCGCTGCAGCGCGTCCATGCGGCGCGCCAACGGCCCGAGCCGCCACAGCTCACCGAGCGGCATGCCGAGCTTGGCCAGGAACTCCTGATGCATCATGCCGCGGTCGTTCGGCGCCGACTGGACGAAGGGCGAGCCGGGCACGGCCGGCAGGCACTCGACCGCGAAGGTGTCCGCCGCGAGCAGGGCGAGACCGGAGTCCCAGGCCCAGTCGAGCACCTCCTCGCTCTGCTCGATCCCCGTGGCGCGACCGAGGGCCTGCTGAGCCAGCTTCTGCTCGGCAGTCAGCTCGAGGAACCACTCGCACCACCCGGTGTGGAGCATGACGATGTCGCCGGCACGCAGCTCGATCGCCTGCGCGGTGAGAGCCTGGTCGATGTAGTCGTACGGGATCGGCTGGCCGGCCTCGTGGTCGAGAGTCTCATCGCGCCGGGCGAGCAGGCCGGCGATGTCCACCAGGACTCCCCGGCTGACGATGGGTCGGTCGGCCCAGACCTGGATGCCGATCTCCTCGGTCCCCGGGATGATCAGCTCGTCGGCGGTCTCGCCGTAGAACCCGACGTCGTCGGCGCGCCGGTGCCGCAGCCCGTCGACCTGGGTCGAGGACTGGAGGTAGTAGCCGCCGAGATAGTCGGCGCGGTGAGCCGGGCCGTTGCCGTAGATGACGTGCTCGGCCGGCTTCTCGGTCCTGGACATCCCGGGCATGAACGCGTTGATCGGGTAGTCCAGCCCGAAGGTCTCGCCCAGCTGGACGAGACCGGCCGCGGCCACCACGCTCTCCTCGTCCGCGAAGGACGGCGTGCCACGCCACGGGTCCTCGAATAGCTCCCAGGAGGTGCCTCGAAGCGTCCCGGGGCGGTCGTGGAGCTCGGCCCTGCTCGGGCGGTCGTGCGTGGTCATCTCGCCACTTCCGCGTCGTCGCGCACCGTTGCCTCGGAGCCGACGTGGGTGAGGAGGTAGGCCGTGACGGCCGAGATCGAGGCGGCGACGCACAGGATCGCCTTGAACGGGCCGTTGGGGCCGACGACGAGCGCCTGGCTGCCGACAGCCAGCCCCACGGCCTGCAGGCCGATGAGCGCGAGACCGCCGAGCAGCGCGACGACCAGTGACGCGGTGAAGACGGTGCGGAGGATCGATTGGGTCATGGTTCCGTCCCTTTCTCAGACCGGCAGGATGCCAGAAGCCACGAGCACGCCGATGCCGAGCAGCGGAAGTGCGTAGTAGACGAGCATCCTGCGGAAGGTGTGTAGCGGGTCGACGCCGGCGATCCCGCAGGCGACGTACAGCGGCGCTCCGCCCGGCGGCACGGCGGCCTCGCAGGAGGAGAAGATGAGGACGGCAACCGCTGCGGTGGTCGCCGGGACCCCCGCGGCCGCGAGCGCGGCCACACCGACCACGCCGACGGCCGCCATCGTGGCAGTGCTCGACAGCGGTGCCGCGACGGCGACGACGATGATCCCGATGACGAGCGCCAGCAGCCACACAGGCAGGTCGAGGCCACCGAGCAGCCCAGCGAGCTGCTCGGGCAGCCCGGTCGACGCCAGCGCGTTCGCACCCGCGAACGCGAACAGGACCGTCAGCCCGACGACCCCGAACCGCGGAGCCGAGCTGCCGATCAGCTCGACCCATCCCCTGCTGTTGCGCGGCAGCCGGTCGCGGCCGAGGAACAGACCGATCAGGATGAGAATCACCGGCATCCAGAAGATCGGGCTCAGCGCCTCGGTCACATCGGTGTCGATCCGCTCGGTGAGCGCCTCGGCGACAGCACCGGTCGTGAGGACGATCGGGATCGCGATCCCGGCGAACAACAGCAGCGTCGGCCAGCCGTTGGAGAAGGCGGCCCGTACGTCACGGCCACTCCGCGACACGGTCGGACCGCTCCCGTTCGTGGAGCGGCGTACGAGCAGGTAGGTGACGATCAGACGGTGCAGCACGCACCACAGGCCACCGATCAGCAGCGGCACGATCAGCGACTCGATGTCGACGAGGGCACCGCCGACCGACGAGCCGACCAGGACGAACATCGAGGCGCTGAACGGGAAGGTGATGCCCATGCCCGCGTTGCCGGCCACGATCGTGGCGGCGGTGGTGCGGTCGACGCGGGTGCGCTCCATCCACGGGATCGTCACCGACCCGACGGTGGCGGCGATCGCCGCCTGGTTGTGGACGATGCTGCCGAGCCCCGCGGAGGCAACAGTCGAGACGTACGCCGGACCGCCGCGGCGATGACCGATCAGGGCGTCGAGCAGATCGATCATCCGGTGGGTGACGCCTGCCTTCTCCAGGACGTAGCCCATGAAGACGAAGATGACGGTGGCGTAGACGATCTCGTCGACGAGCGCGGCGTAGAGGGCGTCCCAGCCCGCGCTGAGGAACTGACTGCCGTTGAACACCGCGGCGACGACGAACCCCACCACCATCGCCTCACCCACGTTGCGGCGCAGAACGGTCGTCCAGGCCAGGATCACCGCCAGGTAGACGCCGAGCGCCCATACGCCGATCACGACCGGATCCCGTCAGCGGCCATCCGCTCCATCGCTGCCACAGAGGCGTCGGTCATCTCGGCGTGAACCCCCAGGTCGGAGAGGTAGGCACTGGTCGAGCGCATCTCCGCCGCCCGCCGGGCGGCATGCTTCGCCGTTCCGGTGAGGAAGCGGTCGATGACCGCCTGTCCGTCCCCGGCGAGAACGCCCGCGATCTGACCACGGACCCACTCTTCCATCCCTGCACCGCGACCGGCACCGACCGCCTCGACGACGACCGAGGCGAGCCCCTTCATGAAGACGCTGCGCAGCAGCTTGTGCGCCATGGCGTCGCCGAGGTCGCCACCCACCACCTCGACCGGCGTCCCCAGCGGTCGCATCAGCGCCGCCACCGCATCGCCCGCCGGTCCGGCGGCCATCAGCGGCGTGGCTGTGCCCAGCTGGATGACCGGTCCGAGGATGGCGACGTCCGCCACGCGTACGTCCTCACGCCCCTCGAATACCGTGGCCAACGCCCGCTTCTCCGTCGGGCCAGACGAGGTGAAGTCCGCGTAGACGGCGTCGTGCGCCAGCGCGGCGACGGCCGCCTCGGCGACCGAGCGGCTCGCGGAGGCCGCGGTCAGGGTGACCACGAGCTGCGCATCCGCGACCGCTCCCTCCAGCGTGTCCGCGACCTCGACGCCCGCCGGCGCCTCTTGGAGGTAGGGGTCGAAGCCGGTCACCCGGTGGCCGGCCTCGGCGAGGGCGGTGCCGTAGATGCGGCCCACCTCGCCGAGACCGAGGATCGCCACGCGGGCATCCTGGAGCGGGCTGTCGGAGATTGTGCTGTGTGACATCGTCGAACTTTCGGTGCTGGGGAGGATCAGGGATCAGTCGTCTGCGGGAATCCGGATGGCCAGGACGTCGCAGGGGGCGCGCAGCAGCACGGTCTGAGCCGTGCTCCCGAGGAGGAACTTCCCGGTGCGCGAGCGGCGGCGGAGGCCGACGACAACGAGGTCGGCGCTCACTCTCTCCGCCTCGTCGATGAGGGTCTCGGCGACGGAGACGGCCTCGGCGTACTGGCGTACCTCGACCTCGAGGCCCTGGGCGGCCAGTCGCTGCCGCACGGCCTCGAGCTCCGCGGCTGGGACGAGCCCTCGGTCGGCGTAGGCGCCGCCCGTCGAGGAGTTCACGACCACGAGGGAGCCGCCACGGGTCCGGGCCTCCCGGACGGCGCCGGCGAGAACCCGCTCGCCGGCGCCGCCGGGCATGTAGCCCACGAGGATCGTCATGGCTGCTGCCCCTCGGGGCCGACGAGGCCCAGGGAAGCCTCGATCGCTCGGCGGGTCGCCTCCTCGGCGGCGAACTTGGCCTCGGCCCGGTCCGCGATCACAGCCGCGGACTCGAGCGGAACCACGACGACACCGTCCGCGTCCCCGACGATGATGTCGCCGGGGCGTACGACCACACCGGCGACGGCGACGTCGACAGAGAGGGCGTACGGGCCGTCCTTGTAGGGGCCGGCGGGCGTGCGGGAGCGGGCGAAGACTGGCATGTCGTACTCGGCCAGCCCCTCCGCGTCGCGGACGGCACCGTCGAGGAGGAACCCGGCGACGCCGCGTGCCTTGGCCTTGCCGCCGATGAGCTCACCGATGAGGGCGCGCGACTCGTCGGCGCCGCCGCTCACGACGATCACCTCACCGGGCTCGACCTGCGTGAGCGCCTCGTGGATGCCGAGGTTGTCGCCTGGGCGGGTCCA
>DATCVR010000042.1:0-3407 GCA_036566745.1 Jiangellaceae bacterium
AACACCCTGACCAACCTCCCCGACGTACAGGCCCTCGGTCTCGACCACGCCCTCTTCGACAGCGGCCTCGCGGTCTATCTCGGCGCCCTGTTCTTCGTCATCGGCAAGACCGCGTTCATGCTGTTCATCCCCGCGTTGGCGGGCTATATCGCGTACGCCATCGCCGACCGCCCCGGCATCGCCCCGGGTTTCATCATGGGTGCGCTGGCCGCCAACCTGTTCGGCGTCGTCAACGCCGACGGCGTCGCGGCACCCGCGACCGGGTTCCTCGGCGCGATCGCGGGCGGTGTCCTCGCCGGCGTGATCGCCCACTGGGTCAGCGGCTGGCGCGTCCCGAGCTGGGCGCGCGGCCTGATGCCCGTGCTGGTGATCCCACTGGTGACCTCGATCCTGGCCGGTCTGGTGATGATCATCGTGCTGGGCAAGCCGATCAACTGGCTGATGCAGCAGCTCACCGACGGCCTCGCCGCCCTGGACGGCACCAGTGCCGTCGCCCTCGGCGCGGTGCTCGGCCTGATGATGGCCTTCGACATGGGCGGTCCGCTCAACAAGGTCGCCTACAGCTTCGCCGCCACCGGCGTCGGTGCCGCCTCGCTCGCCGCCGACTCCCCCGAGCTGCGGATCATGGCCGCGGTCATGCTGGCCGGGATGGTCCCACCGATCGCGCTGGCGCTGGCCACCGTCCTACGTCCCCAGCTCTTCACCCCCGCAGAGCACGAGAACGGCAAGGCCGGCTGGCTGCTCGGCGCCTCGTTCATCACCGAGGGAGCCATCCCCTTCGCAGCGGGCGACCCGATGCGCGTCATCCCGGCGATCATGGTCGGCAGCGCCGTGACCGGCGGGCTCTCCCAGCTCTTCGACGTCGGCGTCCGCGCACCGCACGGCGGCATCTTCGTCCTCTTCGCCGTCACCAACGTGCTCGGCTACCTGATCGCGCTGGCGGCCGGCGTGATCGTCGGCGCCGGCATGGTGATCGCCCTCAAGTCCGTCGGCCGCGCTCCGGTCCCGGCCGCCGCAACCAGCTGACCCATCACGTACGTACCGCAACCCATCACCGAAGGAGCATCATGCCCACCCAGACCGTCACCGTCGGCTCCGCCGTCGGCCTGCACGCCCGCCCCGCCGCGATCATCTCCGAGAAGGTCGACGAGCTCGGCGCCGACATCACCCTCGCCGTTCCCGGCGGCGAGCCGGTCGATGCCGCCTCGTCGCTGCTGATCATGACCCTCGGCGCCGCCAACGGCGACAAGGTCGAGGTCACCGGTCCGGACCAGGCCGCGGTCGACACCATCGCCGCGCTCGTCGCGCAGGATCTCGACGCCTGAGCGAGGCGTCACCGCGGTCGGCCGAGGCGTCACGCCTCGGCAGGGTTTGCCGACCTGCGGCACTGATCGCAGCAACCGGCCTCATTCAACGCGTGGCAACGGTACGTTGGCAGGGTGGTCGATCCTCCGTGGGACCTCCTGCTGACCGTGGCCTTCGTGCTCACCGGCACCGCGGGGATCTGGATCCTCGTGGTCTGCCCGCCGTCGGGCACGGAGACCGTTCTTCACCTCAACCACGCCGTGATGAGCGTGGCGATGATCCTGATGATCTGGGTGATCGTCTCGGATGTCGCCGTCTGGGCGCAGGTCGCGCTCTTCGCGGTGCTGACGCTGGCGCTGCTGCCGGCTCTGCGGGGCGCGAGCGACGGGGCCCGGCGTGCCGACGTGGTGGGACATCTCGGCCTCAACGCCGCGATGATCTGGATGCTGGCCGCGATGCCGCTGCTCATGGCGGACGCGCATGCGAGCGGCGTCCGGGGGCATGCGGGCCACGGCAGCGCGGTGGCGATCGCACCGGCCGGGCACCCTCCCGGCTGGGCGATCGCGGTCAACTCTCTGTTCGTCGCGGTCTGCGCGGCCGGAGTGCTCTGGTGGCTGGTGCGCGCGACCGCGGTGCGTACGCACCGGCTGCCCGCCATCGGCCACGGGCTGATGGCGGCCGGGATGGGCACGATGCTCGTCCTGCTCCCCGCGTGACGCGGGCCGAAGGATCAGACTCCCGCGAGCGGCCGCCCGCTGTCGCGCCAGCCGAGGACGCCGCCCGCGAGGTTGTAGGCCCGACGGCCGGTCGCGGCGGCGCGAGCTGCGAATCGCGCCGACCGGTCCCCCGTCGGGCAGGCGAACACCACCCGGGACGCCTCGGAGAACGGCATCCCCGCCTCCATGACCTGCTCGAGCAGGTCGTCGCGGAGGTTGATCGCCCCGGGGATGTGGCCGGCCTGGAACGCCAGCGCCGTGCGTACGTCCACGACGACCACGTGCTCGCCGGCGGCAGTCCATGCCTCGAGCTCCTCGGGCGCCGCCGACGGTGCTGCCTCGCCGGGAGCGGGGCGGGCCGCGCCGAACAGGTCGGGACGGCGGTGGCGGTAGTAGGAGAGGTACGGCTCCATGCGGTCGCATGCGATGACGACCGCCTTGGCCGGGCCTCCGGGGCCGGACAGGAGCCGTTCCCGAGCGGCGGCATAGGCGGCCCCGGTGGTGGGGCCGGCGAGCACACCGTGCCGGGTCGCGAGCTCGAGGCTCGCGGTGATCGCGTCGGCCGAGTCGATGGCGGCGATCGCGTCGTAGAAGCCGGGTTCGAAGAGGCCGACCTCCCACATCTCCGCCGCCGATCGGATGCCGGGGATGAAGTCCCCCTCGGCGGCGACGACCCCGACCACAGCCGTCTCCGGGTTGCGCTCGCGCAGGTACGTCGCGGCCCCTCGGGTGGAGCCGGTGGTGCCGAGCCCGCCCACGAGCAGGTCAACCGGGCCGGCATCACGGTAGATCTCGCGGCCGGTCTGCTCGTAGTGGGCCCGCAGGTTGTCCTCGTTGGTGTACTGCGAGGTGTGGTGGTAGCGGCCCGGCTCACCCTCCATGAGGTCGCCGATCACCCCGAACACGTCGTTGGGCGCGGTCGGGTCCGGACACTCCGAGAGGCCGGGCATCTCGGTCACCTCGGCGCCCAGCAGCGACAGCATCTCGCGGACCTCGCGCACCCGGACCCTGTTGGTGAAGGCACGGAACCGGACCCCGTGCATCGAGGCGATGATCTGGAGCGCCTTCGCGGTGTTGCCGCTCGATGCCTCCAGGACGACCTGCTGCTGCTCGACGATCTCATCGATGTGGTCGCGCAGCAGCCCCCAGGCGACCCGGTCCTTGACCGAGCCGAACGGATTCGCAGACTCCAGCTTCAGGAAGATCTCGGCCTCGGGCACACCATGGGCAGCCGGATCGAGCCGCAGCAGCGGAGTCTCGCCGATCATGTCGAGCACACTGTCGTATCGCATGGTCAGCTCCCGTGGTGGTCGTCGGCGACGAAGGCGAACCGTTCGCCGTCCCAGACCGCCGCGACCTTGGGCGGCGGCGGATGCCCGCCGGCGG
>DATCVR010000043.1:0-27894 GCA_036566745.1 Jiangellaceae bacterium
GCTAATTTCGGACTGTGGCGCAACTGGAGGAGACATGGCCGAGCACGTCCTCGCCGGAACTCACGGCTCCCTCACCGTGCGCGAGTGGCCCCACGACCGGCCCCGGTACGTGGCCCTCGTCGTGCACGGCTACGGCGAGCACGTCGGCCGGTACGAGGAGCTCGCCGGAGTTCTCGTGGCGCACGGCGCGGCCGTCTTCGGGCCGGATCACACCGGGCACGGGACGTCCGCGGGCGAGCGTGTCCTGATCGAGGACTTCGAGGACGTGGTCACGGATGTGCACGCGGTGGCCGATCTGACCCGGGACGCCCACCCCGGCGTACCTCTCGTGATGGTCGGGCACTCGATGGGCGGTCTGATCGCCGCCCGCTTCGCCCAGCGGTACGGCACCGAACTCGCCGCGCTCGTGCTGTCGGGGCCGGTGATCGGCGCCTGGGAGCTGCCGGGGGCGCTGCTCGCCCTCGACGAGATCCCCGACACGCCCATCAGCCCGGCCTCGCTCTCCCGCGACCCGGCGGTGGGCGCGGCGTACCAGGCCGATCCGCTCGTCTGGCACGGTCCGATGAAGCGGCCCACGGTGGAGGCCTTCGCCCGCACCCTGGAGACCGTGTCCACGAGCGGTGGCGTCGGCCCGCTCCCGCTGCTGTGGCTGCACGGCACCGACGACCGGCTGGTCCCGCTCGCCGGGAGCCGCGTCGGTGTCGAGGAGCTCAGGGGCGGGACGTTCGCCGAGCGGATCTACACCGGTGCCCGGCACGAGGTGTTCAACGAGACGAACAAGGCGGCGGTCTTCGCAGACGTGACGGACTTCGTCGACGCCGTGCTCACACGCTGAGACACCGCTGTTTGTACGAGTACGCCCTGGGCACCCGCGCCCCCATGGAGTGGTTGCGTCGAGCGGCCTGTGTGGGAGAGGACCCCGAGCTGTTCTTCCCTGTGGGCACACAAGGACCCGCGCTGCGGGACATCGCAGCGGCGAAGCGCGTGTGTGCCCGCTGCCCGGTCACCCCCGAGTGCCTCGACATGGCGCTCAGCGGTGGGCAGACCTCGGGCGTGTGGGGCGGAACCTGCGAGCAGGAACGCGACGCGCTGCTCCGTGACGGCATTGACCATGCCAGAAGGAGGAGCACGGTATGACTGTGGTGAGGAGCACCCTGCCCGATGCGGCCCGCGAGACGGTCGGGGAGGCCCTGCAGAGCACTCTGGTGGATCTGCTCGGTGTGTCGCTGATCGGGAAGCAGGCGCACTGGAACATCGTGGGCCCGCGTTTCCGGTCCATCCACCTCCAGTTGGACGAGGTGGTGACGACGGCTCGCTCGTTCTCCGACACGGTGGCGGAGCGCGCCGCGGCACTGGGCCTGCCGCCCGACGGCCGACCGGAGACGATCGCCGCCGCCTACACGCTGCCCGGCTCGAAGAGCGGCTGGATCCGGGACGACGAGGTCGTCCGGTTGATGGTCGAGACGCTGGAGGCGGCGATCGGCCGGCTGCGTGAGCGCATCGAGGCCACCGAGAAGGCCGATCCGGTCACGCAGGATCTGCTGATCGGCATCACCGCGGAGCTGGAGAAGCAGCGCTGGATGTTCGAGGCCGAGAACTGGCCCCGGGACTGACCGGCCCCCAAGCACCTTGGAAAGGCGCAAGCGATGACCGACGCCCTCGAACTCGACGCGCTGTGGGAGGACTTCCACCGCGCGGTGAACATGACCTCGCAGGAACTGGCCGCCTGGCTGCGGGTGAGCGACGCCGACGAGTCGACGGAGCCGCTGCCGGAGCACGCGGGTGAGCCGACCGGGCAGCATGTCCTCGCGATCCTGCAGAAGCGGCGCACGGACCTGACCGACGACGACATCGAGGTGATGTACGAGGTCGTGGACACCGTCACCGCCGAGGCCGACGTGGAGAACGAGCCCGAGCCCGAACAGACCGTGCGCAGGCATCGGTTGATGACGCTGGGGCACGACCCGCTCAGGCCGTAGCCGCAGCCGGATGACTGGTCATGGCCGACGGGTTTTGGCCCGTCGGCCATGACTGCTCGGCCATCCATGACGAGCCGGCCGCGGACGCCCTCCGGCGCGCCGGGCGACATGGCACACTGCTCGCACATTCAGTCGAGCAGAGGAGTTTGTGTGACCGGGACCGAGTCGGCCGGCCGGCGGATCGACACGAGCAGGCCGCATCCGGCCCGGGTGTACGACTGGTTCCTCGGCGGGAAGGACAACTACCCCGTCGACGAGGAGCTCGGACGGCGGATCACGGCACAGGGGGACGCGGCCCGCTGGTCGTCGGTCACCGCGTCTCCCCGACCAGCCGCAACACCGGGGCGTCGACCTCGACGTTGACGAAGCAGGTCGCCAGGCGCTGTTCGGTCTCGGGGTCCGTGATCGCCACCCGCAGGTGACGGCCAGGCTCCGGGGACTCGCCGACCGCGGCGACGATCCGGTCCGCCTTCGCCTGCGCCGCCAAGTGACGGGCCAGGTCCGCGGTCACTGCGCGGCCTCCAGCTCCGGCACGACCACCAGGAACGCGTCGTCGGCGAGCGACATGCGGACCTCGGCCGGCTTGCCCTCGCGGCGCAGCTCCTCGGCACGCTCCTCCGCCGGCCAACTACCGCGCGGGGACCCAGCCGGAAACCGCTCCAGGACGGTGCGTCCAGTCATCGGCGCTCACCCCGCTCGGCCTCGATCGCGGCCAGCAGGCTGCGGATGCGGGCGTTCAGGGCGAACGCCGCGGACCGCATGTCGTCGTCGGAGTGAATGTTCAGGCCCGCGGTCTCGTCGAGGATCCGCCGGGTGACAGCGATCTCGACGTCCAGCGTCGCAGGCTTCGGGGTGGTGTCGCCCTCGCCGTGCAGCGGATCGAAGGCACTCACGCCGCACCGCCGATGAGGTCCAACCGGCCGGCCTGCTTCAGCTGGCAGAGGCACATCGCCATCTCGTCCTGCGTGCACAGCCACAGCTTGAAGTCGACGCCCTGCGGGTTCGAGACCAGTGCCCGGCAGTGCGCGGACGCCTGCCGGTAGCGGGCCGCCGTCTCGGCGGGGGCGATCAGATCCAGGCGGCCAGCGTCGGCCAGGATGCCCAGCGACTCGGCGATCGCCTGCTGCGCCTCACCGACCGCGTCGAACTCACGCGGCGACAGGGTGGACGCCGGGCGGGCGATCAGCTCGTCGTACCGGGCCGTCGCGTTCTCGTAGCGGGTGACGGCGCGGACCAGGTCCAGCGGGAGGAGTGCGCGCTCCAGGTTCGCCAGCGCAGTCGCGGCGGAGGGGTTGAGCGGAGCGGTGGGGGTCTGGGTGGGGGTGCTCATGGTCACGCCACCTCCGAAGGGGTGATCAGGGAGTCGTTGAGGTAGGCCTGTACGGCCGACTCAGGTATGCGAAGTCCGCGCTTGCGGAGCCGGCCTTCGCCGATCCGGTGGGCACGAAGTGCGCCGGAGTCCGCGAGGCGGTAGACGGTCGAGACGTGGACGTCCAGCCGTTCCGCTACCTGCTTGGCACGCAACATGAGCTCAGCAGGCGCGTCCTCAACGGCGGGTACTTCGTGGCACACGGAATCTCCTTAGGCATGGGTGGGTTGTCCCGGAATGGCTTCTTCGGAGAACCATCCCGCTGACACCATGTAAGCCCACTTCTCCGTAGAAGACAAGCTCTCCCTATGAGCATGTTTCGCAGACCCCGCCGCATACGAAGAAGCCCCCAGCCTGGAGGGGCTGAGGGCTTCGAAAAACTGTCGAGGTCAGGAGGAGAAGACGTACTCCAAGATGTAGTTGGAGCCGTCCAGCGTCATCTCATTCACCTCAACAACGCGACCGTCCTGGTCCGCCGCGAGGCGCATGATCTGAAAGACCGGGGTCCCCGGGCCGAGCTGGAGAGCGGCAGCTTCCTGGGGGGTGGGCATCCTCGTGCGCACCTCCTCCTTGAAGCGGGTCGGCTTGTGGCCGATCTCCTCCAGTCGGGCGTACATCCCGCCGGGGCCAGTGTCCGGCTCCATGATCCGAGTGCCTCGCGCGAGCGACATCGGCAGATGCGACACGGCCGTCTGGATCAGCTTGCCCTCGACATAGAAGGTGCGACTGCGTCGACACATTCGCTCGTCAGTCTCAAGCAGGCGTGCTACGTGCTCGGGCGCGTCGACCTCGTCCACTTCCACCTCGACACGACGCGGGCGGTCCTCTAGGTCTACATCCCAGATGGACCGCCCGGCGTGCCAGACCTCAGAAGAGAGGCGTTGCACGGCCGGCCTTCTGATCGGCCGGAAGTCCCGGACGGTGATGCCGACACCTTGGCGGCTCTCGATGAGCCCTTCAGAGCGGAGGACGTCGATGGCCTGGCGCGCGGTAGAGCGGGCCACGTCGTGCGTCTTCATGAGCGTGTTCTCGCCGGGAACGGTGGCGCCTGGCGGCAGCTCACCACTGTCGATCTTTGCGCGCAACTCGTCCGCGATCTCCTGATAGCGGCGCGGCTCGCGCTGCGGCTTGCTAGGCAAAGCACCTCCTTGATCGGCTTCTCCAGAGATGCTAGTCGCGACCTCCGACCGAATGCGAACTCTGCGAAACGCTTGTACTTCTACGGAGAAGCGGGCAGACTCCCAGAGAAGCACCGCTCTACGGAGAAGCGTAGAGGGCTGACCCCTGCATGCGAAGGGACACCTGTGAGCGAAGCGCCGGAGCGCACCGCGCTGTACCGCTTGTACGACGCCACAGACCGGCTGCTGTACATCGGGATAACCAAGACCCCGGCCACCCGGTGGCAGCAGCACGCTCGCGAAAAATCAGACTCGTGGTGGTCGGACGTAGCCCGGAAGACGATCGAGTGGTTCAACTCGCGGCCCGAGGCTGAAGTCGCGGAGGTCAATGCGATCCGAACCGAAGGTCCGCCCTACAACGACCGACACTCAGTCAACTGGGATGAGCCAGGTTGCCGTCGAGCGGCGCCGATCCCTTCAGAGCAGGCTCGCCAGCAGCGATCCGCCGTAATCGAGAGGTCTGCGCGCTTCAACCGAGAGTGCCGCAAGGCCAAGATCTCGTTTCCGGAGATGGCCGCTCGCAAGCTCCGGGAGAGGATCGCATCCGGCGAATACCCGGTAGGAGCGAAGCTCCCGAGGGGGTGGGACCTTTCGCGCGAGATCGGAATCAGCACGCTGACCCTGACACGAGCCATGGCCCTGCTCAAGCGCGAGGGCCTCATCGAGTCCCGCCCCGGTCTCGGCACGTTCGTGATTGCCGAACCCCACTGAGAACGCGAACGGCCGGGCGTGTCACCGCCCGGCCTGTTCATCCACGGCGAGTCCTACCTCGCCGCTCAACCCATCCCGATCAAAGAATGAGGTCTGCCATGACTGTAGCGCAGGGCTGCGCCATCCCCCAGCAGAAGACCCCGACCGTCGATCTCCTCGACGCGCCGCTTCCCCGGCTCCTTGCCGAGCTGCGGGTGGAGATCGTCGACAGCAGCATCACCGACGCGACGTTCTTCGGTGCCTACGTTGAGCGCCGTGACGGTTCGCGGATTCTGTCGATGCCGTCCGGGCGTAGCGCCTTCGAGCGGGACACGACGGCTCGCATGCTGCTGGCGGAGGGCCTGGGGTTGGATGCTCCGCCGCTGCCCAAACCGTTCGCCGCGACCCGCGTCTGACCCACGCACGAAGGAGGCCCGCACCGGAAGGTGCGGGCCTTCGTCATGCTTGCCCAATGCCGAACTCCTCCCCCACGGTCGCGGGCGCGGTGATCGCCCATGCGGGCCGCACCCTCCTGATCCGCCGGGCGTCCCCGTCCGGCGCCCTCCTGTGGACGTTCCCCTCGGGCAAGCTCGACCGGGGCGAGTCGCCAACCGATGCGGCGGTCCGGGAGGCTGCCGAGGAGGCGGGCGTCGGGGTGGCGCCACTGGTGGTGCTGGGTTCCCGTGTGCATCCGGTGACGGGCTGGCGGGTCGTGTACGTGGCCTGTCGGCTGCTGGCGGGCGAGGCGTATGCGGCGTCGCCGCGGGAGGTGGCGGAGGTGCATTGGGCTGGTCTCGCCGAGTTGCCGGGGCTGGTCCCGGGTGGGGTGTACGGGCCGGTGCAGGCGTGGCTGGATGGGCAGTTGGCCTAGCAGTTGCAGAAAGCCCCCGCACCGGACGGCTAGTCCGGGCGGGGGCTCCGCTGTGCGATGGCCTGCATTTGCGAGGTCAGGCCTTCGCTGACCACCGCGTGAATTCGGTCTACCTCCGCGTCGCCGAGGATCACAGACGCCCGAGGCGCCCACATCAGCAGCTTCGTTGGCGCAATGCCCGTGACCTCTTCGCCGTTTACGTGTCGAGACCATCCCTCCCACACGGGCATCTCAACGAAGAAATCCGTTTCCAGAATGTCTGATTTCCCGATCCTGAGAATTCTCACCCGCACGGTTCCTGCATCGTCTGGGAGCACGAGGGTGGCGCTCGGGTAAGGGGGTGGAACTTCGTACACGTCCATGGGTCATGCCTACTTCAGCGGTTCGCTGTAGGCCGCTTGACGCTCCGGCGGCCAGTCGAACGAGGTACACGAAGAGGCCCCGCCCAATCCGGGCGGGGGCCTTCGTCACGCTCATCCTTTCCGTCGCCGGAGCCATCGCCGGATTCGGTGGAGGGTGGTGGGCCGGGGTGCGGCTGGCTGGTTGCCGCGGCGGATGAGGTCGAAGTACTCCTTGCTGCTGAGGCGGTCGTCCATCCAGGCCCGGCCGGCTTCCTGCATGTCGTCGGGGCCACGGTCACCGGTCGCCATCACTCGCCTGCCTTCTCGAGCGGCCAGCGCCGGTCGTTGGCGGCGGCTTCGCGGACGGTGGGCCCCGCGTCTCGAGTGGCTTCCGGGCAGTTGATGGTGCGGCAGCCGTCGTGCAGGTAGCTGCCGTGGACGCAGCGCGGCCGGTTGTAGTCCGGCTCCTCGTCGCGGCGCGGCGCCTGGCGTGCGGGGACGGTGGGGCGTTTGTGCCAGCCGGCGGGTTCGTCCTGGGTGTCGGGATCCCAGGCGGCGACGGCGGCCCGGACGATCGCGGGGTCGCGGGAGTAGCACCAGCCGTGGTCGTAGCCCCACTCGCCGGCCTCGCCGCGGGGGACGGCGATGAGACGGATGTTGAAGCCCTGCCACAGCCACAGATACCGGTGGGTGTCGTCCGCGGCGAGTTCCTCACCCTGCCAGTGCTCGTCGAGCAGGGGCGCTGGGTGGTGCGTGACGGTCTTGCGGCTCGCTCCTGACTCTGGGGGCTGGCGGCGGAGAGCTGTTCAACGATCGCCTCGAGCCGCCGGATCTCCGCGTCGGCGGCTTCGCGGTGGCGTTCCAGCGCGCGGGTGGTTTCGGTGAGCCGCTTGCGTGTCTTCTCGGCGACGCGGCGGTCGGCCCGCACGTAGTCGGCGAGGACGGCGGCCTCGGGGATGGTGAGCACACCGCGGAGGCCGCGCTGGAGGAGGGCGTCGATGGCTGCCTCGCGCTGGAGGCGTTCCTGCACGCCGGGGTGGAGGGCGCGCACAGCAGGCTTGCGTCGGGTCACGTCCGCCTCCCTGTCGGCCGCCCGTGCTTGATGCGGCCGTCGGGCGTGAGGTGGCCGTCGGCTTGGGCGAGCATGCGCATGGCGCGCTGGAGGACGTCCCAGGGCTTTTCACCGGTGTAGCAGCGGCGGAGGACGGTGAACGTCCATGCGGTGACCCGCAGTCGAGGCGGGGGTGCGGCGGTCACAAATACTCCTGGGTTGGCACGGTGTGGGCGGTCCAGAGGGCGCGGGGTCCGGCGTGTTGGGCTCGCAGGTCACGCATCTCGTGCTGGCGGAGATCGTGCGGGGTGGGCGTGTGGTCGCCGGGTTCGGCGTCGTCCCACCAGGGGTCGGGGGCGGCGGGGGTGGTCACGGCTGCGGCTCCGGGTCGATCAGGTCGGCGCAGCTTGCGGGGATCGTCGCGGCGTCCCACCAGTTCCATTTCGTGGCCGGACCGTCGTCGGCGAAAGCCGTGGTGCGGATCTGCTCGGCGAGTTGGTGGGCGTGCTCGTCGAGGACGGCTTGGATGTTGGCTTCGGCGCGGGCGGTGCTGAGGCCGGACTGCTGGAGGTAGGCCAGCAATCGGGCGCGTGCGGCAAGGTCGGTCACGGTGTCTCCGGTGGTGTGGGTGCTGTCCGGCCCGGGGGTGGGCCAGACAGCGGGGCGGGCGGGGTCAGGGGCGGGCGTGGCGGTGGGCGATGAGCACGATGGCGATCCCGGCTGGGAGTACGGCGGCGTACAGGGCGCCGAGTGAGGCGAGCCAGCAGGCGAGGGTGATCAGCAGGACGATGACGGCGCAGGCGATCATGCGGCTTCCTTGTCGGTTCGGGCCCACGAGGGGGCGGTTCGCGGGCACAGGCGGGCTTCTGAGGCCCTTTCAGGCCCCGGGGCGGGAAAAGGTGCGCTGGACGCCTGCGGGGCGTTCTGACGGCAACTGGTGGCGCTGGACGGGCCTCCTGCGGGCGTCCGGTCCGATCCCGGAGCGCCCAGAAGCCCCTCAGGGGCGTCGGGAGACTCCGGGAGCGGGCGGAGTGCCCTCAACGCCCCCGAGGCGGCGAGAGGGCCCGCCACGGCCCGCCACAGCCCCGCGAGCGGCCACGGCTGCCCCTGATGCCCGCACAGCACGGCAGTGACCGCGACCGTGGCCGCGAGGAACGCCAACGCGTCCGTCACGACTGCGGCTCCTCGTTGCCCGTCCAGCCGAACCGGTGGCCGACGCTGACCAACATCGCGGCCTGCGCGACGGTGGTCTGGCGGCCATGCAGGGCCGGATCGGTGGTCATGGCGACGACGAGTTCGGCAACCGCCTCACGCGGCAACTGCTTGAAGATCCGCACATAGGCGTCCAGCTCGTCCCGTCCCGCCTCGCGGGTGACCGTGCTGGGCGTCATCACGTAGGTCGGCAGATCGTCTTCGCTGGACTGGATGCGGGAGAGTTCGATCTGCCGGGCGTACAGCCACGACGTCAGGTGCGGCCAGACGACGGGGTGGACGAGGAGCTGGCGGACCTCGTCGGCTGGGATGCGGGCGTCGGGCACGTCAGGCCCCCTCGTCGACGGTGTGGTTTGGCAGGCGCTTGGCCGCCCACTCCGGGTCACGCTGCGGTACCGGGTGCAGCCGCTCCCCGGCCCGCCACGACCGGACATTCGCCAGGGTCCGGCGCGGATACACGACCCACACCAGCGCCACCGCAGCGAGCACGACCGGGGCGGCGGGCCAGAACCGCCACGTGCGCCAGCCGGGCGTGGTCCAGTCCTCGGCCCAGTCGACGATGCGGTCGAGCCGGGCCCGGCCGAGGGCGAACCCCACGGCTAGGGCGGCGACGATGACGAGCGCGATCACCGGTTGTTCTCCTCGTCGGTCTGCACGCCAGCAGACGCGGCGGCGGGTAGCGCCTCGGCCGCCTGTCGTGCCGCACGCAGCGCCGTGACGACCTGCTCCACGCGCTCCGGCCGGACATAGACGGTCGCCGTCTCGTCGCCGTGGTACTGCTCGGCGGCTACGGCCACGACGGGTGCCTCGCCGTCGTAGGTGCTGGCCATGACGGCGCCGATGGTGAGGCGGTCGCCGTCGTCGTCGGTGTGGACGAACGGCAGCTTCACCGGCTCCGGGGGCTGGGTCTCGGCGGCCAGACGACGCAGCTCGGCCGTCGCCTCCCGCCAGCTGCGCACGCCGGGCGAGTCCTTGGGCTCAGACGGCCAGTCCGTGAAGAGCTGAGCCAGTTTGGCGTCGAGATGGTCGGCACCCTCCCGCAGCACGTCGGCTCGGGTGGTGGCCGTGTCCTCGGACCCGGCAGGCAGCACGGCCAACACCGCGTCCAGCACGGGTGCCGCCGGGTTCCACGCCTCCTCCGGGTCGCTGTCGACAAGCAACGTCTTCGCCATGCCGAGCGCGGCGTAGCCCTTGGCGCACAGGTCATGCTTCGGGTCGAGGGGTTCGCAGCAGATCCACTCGGCAACGATGTGGTGCTCGGCGATCGCCCACAGCTTGGCGGAGACGGCGGCGCGGTCGGTGGTTGTGGGCGGTACGGCAACCAGCCCGGCAGGCGGGGGCGTGACGGTCAGCCGGGAAGCCAACCAGCCAGCGGCCTTGCGGTAGTCATCCCTGATCGACTGGCCGGGCTCACCGACCAACTGCTGCCAGGTCGGGTGGTCGTCACCGTGCACGTGGACGTCAGCGGCACAGAGCAGGCGGGCGAGGACTTCGACGTAGGCGGTCGCGTCGGTGGGCGGGTTGTTCACGGGGTCCTCCGGGTCGGGTCGATACGGTTCGGGTGCCAGCCGCCCTCGTGTCGTCAGCACGAGGGGGGCCGGACCTGCGTGGGTCACGGGGTGAGCGCGCGGGCCGCCGTGAGGGCGAACTCGGGCAGCGGCGTCCCGTAGCGGGCGTTGTGCGAAGCCGCCGTGTCCAGCCAGTCCGCGAACTGGATCGCCAACTCCGGGGTGAACAGGCCAGCGAGCTCGCCTTCCTCGCCGCCGAGGGCATTGGTCACGCCGACCGCCCAACCGCCGGCCCAGTACTCGTTGCGGGCCATCCGCTCCAGCGCCCGCTCGGCGAGCGTTCGGATGCGGGCAGCGGCCTGGTGGACGGTGAGCGCCGGACTTGGGGGCGGCATCAGCGCGAGCGTGCTCATGCGTTCACCTCGTCGGTGTCGCCAGCAGCCGCAACAGCAGCGGGACGGCTGTCGAGGTCGGCGATCCACGCCGCGCAGACCGCGGCAACCTGCACCAGCTCGGCGCGGAGCTTCGCGGGGTCGGACTCGGCCAGGGCCTCCCACGTCTCCTCGAACAGCACGTGGCACCAGGTCCCGTAGCCAGCACCGAATGCGTCCTCGCACTCCATCCGGGCCAGCCCGGCGGCTTCCTGCTGGTGCACGCTGCCGGTGCCGTCGGGGTGGTGCTGCTCGCCCCACTTCGCCAGCTGCCGCTGGCGTTCGGCGTCCACGTCGGCGACGAACGGGGCGAGACCTGCCGTGCGGGGCAGGACGTTCTTGCCGACCCACACGCACGTCTTCACGGTCAGCTGCGCGGTCAGGTCATCCGTCCCGCCGGGTCCCATGCGGATCGGGGTGTCGCGGATCGTCTTCTCGATCAGGGAGGCGAGCGGGGCGAGGACGGCGAGTTCCTCGGTGGGCGGGGTGGTGGTCATGGTGGTGGTCCTTTCGGTGCGACGGGCGGGGGTTGCCTCGGCCTGGTTGCCGGGGCGGGCGGTTTTCGGGGCGGCCGGGGGCTGAGCAGGCGGCTATGGTTCGGGGCAGACCGGGGCGCGCTGCATGCGCCCCGGTCGCGGCGTTCACGCGGTCGGCAGGTAGTGGACTTGCAGCGCCTGCTCGTCGCCCTGCTCGGCGCAGTTCATGAGCCATGCGCACTCGGCGTCCTCGGGCTCCCACTCGAAGACCACCCACTGCGGCTTCAGCTCGGCAAGCTCGTCACTGATGGCGGTCTCGTCGTCGATGCCGCACTGCTCGCGCAGGTAGGTGGCGATGGCAGCTTCGGCCTTCTGCCGGTCGCCGGTGATCGCGGCCATGTCGCCCTCGTCGAACTCGACGACCAGGACGCCGTCGTATGCCCAGTCGATGGCGGGGTGCTGAGTGCCGGGCTGGAAGCGGCCCATGGGCAGAGCCGGGACCGGGCCGACCTCGTCGAGGTAGCGCAGCCCGTCATGGTCGGCCCGGAGCTGGAGGTTGGAGCGCTGCCCGTCGAGACGGACCCACACAACGGGGTCGGCGGCGAAGGTGATCACGCCGGGGGTGTACACGTCGGCGCGGTCGTCGACAGTGCTGCGGTGGACGCGGTACTCGACGCGGCGGCCAACTTCGGCCTTCAGGTGGATGGCGGTGGTCATGCTGCGGTTCCTTCCTGGTGGCTGGTGCGGCTGGCGGGGTTGCCGCCGCATTGGGCGCAGGTGCAGGTGTCGGCGGGCGGGGTGGGGCCGGTCGCGGCGGTGCCGAGCGGCCAACCGCCCACGTGCGCAATCCGGTAGCCGGGGGTCGGGACCGCGGCCAGGGTCGGCTTCGCGGGTGCCTCGACGGGGCGGCCGGAGATGTGGCGCAGGTAGTCGCGGAAACTGGCCGGGTCCTTGCGGAGTTCGGCGATCTCCTCGACAGTCAGCTCGTTCACGTCGCCCACGCCCCTTCGCCTGCGGGGAGCAGACCGATGAGGTGGCTGATGGCGGCGTGCCAAGCCTCTTCGGATTCGAGGCGGGGGTGGGCGCCGGTGTCGCGCTCCCAGCCGACGAGCGGTCGGATCGCGGGGCGCAGCGTGTACGACCAGTAGATCGAGAACGACCACATCGGGTCGGCCTCCGCCTTCGCGGCTTCAGCACGGACGTCCTGCTCGAGGTCGAGCAATCGCGGCTCGGCGGCCGTGAGTTCGGGCCAGGTGATCATCGGGAGTTCCTTTCGGCTAGCCGTGCTGGTAGTTGGCGAGGCGGGCGTAGTGGCCCTGGAAGATCAGCGGGATGATGCGGCCATTGGCGCCGTTGCGGTTCTTCGCGACGATCACGTCGATCTCGCCGGCCCGCGGTCCGGTGTCG
Source organism: Jiangellaceae bacterium (assembly GCA_036566745.1). Taxonomy (GTDB): domain Bacteria; phylum Actinomycetota; class Actinomycetes; order Jiangellales; family Jiangellaceae; genus DATCVR01. Next base: position 12,514 of record DATCVR010000043.1, read on the forward strand.
GTGCCGTCCTCGGCGAGCGGCCGATGCAGGAGCATGATCACGTTGGAGTCCTGCTCGATCGACGAGGAGTCCTTGAAGTCGGTGACCAGTGGCGCGCGGCCTACGGCGCCTCGGTTGAACTGGGCGAGGGCGACGATGGGGATCTCGAACTCCATCGCCATGACCTTCAGGCCGCGGCTGATGTCGGCGACTTCCTGCGTCCGGTTCTTGCTGCCGCCGTCCTCGGGGCTCATCAACTGGAGGTAGTCGGCGATGACGATCCCCGCCGGGCGGCCCTGGCTTGCCATCCACCGCAGCCGCGCCCGGATCTTGGACAGGGTGAGGTTCGAGGAGTCGTCGAGGATGAAGTCCTCGGCGGTCCCCATCAGTTCGTTGACCTTGATGACCTTGGTCCAGTCGTGGTCGTTGAGCTTTCGGCGGACCAGCCGGTCGAGGTCGACGCCTGCCTCCGCAGCGGTGAGGCGGGCCATGAGCTCGCTGCCACCCATCTCCATCGAGGCGACCAGGGCGGGCAGCTTCCGCTTGAACGCAACGTGCGAGGCGAGGTTCATGCCGAACAGGGACTTGCCGCCACCAGTCGCCGCCCCAACCGTGATCAGCTGGCCGGGCTTCAGCTCGACGACGTCGTTGAGCTCACGCCAGGGGGTATCGAGGGCGCGGGGGTCTTTGCCTGCTTCGAGCTCGTCGAGGAAGTCGGCCCATCGGTCGCTGACGGACAGCTTGGTGTCGGTCTGCCCGGTGCCGCCGGCCGCGCCCTGAAGGTCGGCCATGGCGTCATCGAGGATCGCGTCGGGGTCGTCCTTCTCGGCGTAGGCGCGGGCCGTTGCGCGGGTGGTGGCTTCGATGACGGCCCGGAGCCCGGCCTTTTTGCGGACGATCTCGGCATGCCGTTCGGCGTGAGCGACGGTGGGCACGGACTGGACGAGCGTGTGGAGGTAGCTGGAGCCGCCGATCTTGGCGAGGTCGCCGGTGCTGGCGAGTTCGTCGCCGACAGTGATCGGGTCGATCTTGGGGTTGGTGCTGCGGCCGTACAGGCCCGTGATCGCACTGAAGATGACGGCATGCTTGGGCTCCCAGAACGATTCCGGCTTGAGCGCCGCGATCATCAGATTGATCACTTCCCGGGACAACAGCATGCTGCCGAGGACGGACTGCTCTGCGCCGATGTCGCAGGGCGGCCTCTTCCCGAAGCCGTCCGAGTCGTCAGGCGGGAACTCGTCGTAGTCGTTCACGCCGCGGCCCCCCGGCGGCGGTCCTGGCCGAGCACCGGAATGTTCTGGCACATCTCGCGCAGCCGGGACGTCACCCGGGCGCCGAGCTTGTCGTTGAGCTCCTTCGGCAGCGCGTTGGACGTGAAGAGGGTCGGCAGGTGGTGCTTGTACCGGTGGTCGACCAGCCGGAAGTTGACCTCCTCGGTGAACTCGGTGACCTTGCTCGCGCCAAGGTCGTCGACAAGAAGGACAGCGGCGCTGCAGTAGCGGCGGAACTCCGCCTCGGAGTCGACTCCATGCCGGGGCCGGAGAGCCGCGTACATGTCGGGGGCAGTGGTCACCACCCAGCGGGCAGCGACACCGGTGACGGCGAGCTCCCGGATGGCGCCGTAAGCCTGGAAGGTCTTGCCGGTTCCCGTCGGGCCGAGCAGCAGCAGCGACCGGCCGCGGTTCACTGAAGCGACGGGCGCTCCGCTGGCCTTCTGCCGCTTGAGGGCGTTCGCCTTCAACTCGGCAGTCCACTGCAGCACGTCCGGGTTGTCGGCGATAGCTGCGGCGTAGTGAATCGGGATGATTTTGGCGGCTTCGACGATGGACCAGCGGGCCACGTTCGGGGTGCCGTAGGGGCCGCTCTCGGCGTTCAGCCAGCCGAGGTCGATACCGCGGGCGGCGAGCAGCTCCTCGAGCTGATACCGCTTCGGGTCGAGCGGAGGGATCGGCAGCATGCGGTTAGAGCTCCTCTTCGTAAGCGGACTGGTCTTCGGGGTTTTGGTGGGGCTCCCAGCCGCCGACGACGGCGCGGAGTGGAGGCCGGCCGCTCGGCTGGGGATCGGGCTCGTCGTCGTAGCAGCCCTTGTTGAGCCAGGTGGCTGGGTACTTCGTGTACTTGGGCTCCTGGCCGAAGCGCTCGCGGGCGTAGGCCTGGGCGGCGTCGACGATGTGCTGGGGCTCTGCGCCGCGCTCGATGGCGGCGATCCACGCCTTCTTGGCTTCCTCGCGAGCCTTCTTCTTCGGGTAGTTGGTCCAGAAGGCACCGAAGGCGCGGAGGTGGTGATCTGTCTTCTCGCTGCCGCCCTTGGTCTGGACCGGGGCGGCTTCTGCCTGGCGCTCGATCGAGGCGGCTGCGGGAGAAGAGTCTTCTAGTAGTTGTTTGTCTGACGGTTGTTGGTGGTTAGGGCTGCGTTCCGTGCGTGACGAACGGACTTTAAGTGCGTGACATTCGTCGGTCACGGACTCTGCGTGCGTGACTGTCACGCCTTCTGAGTCCGTGACAGTCACGGACTTTCCGTGCGTGACACCCTTCGCTCGAGACCTACGCTTGCGCTCCGCAGCTGCCGACCGAAGCTCGTCCTCCTCCCTCTCCAGATCGCTCCAATCCGTAGCCGGGCGGTGCAGCTCCATCGCGAGCTTGTAGCGGGTGCGCCCCTCCCTGATGCCGTCCTTGGCGATCAGCCCGGCCTTCTCCAGGCGGCGCAGCGCGCGCTGGACGGTGGCCCGGTCGAAGCCGGTGCGGTACTGGATCCGGAGGACCGAGGGGTGCGCGTCAGTGCCGGCCGGACTCGCATGCTCAGCAAGCACCTGAAGGACGTGCCGAGCGGTCGTGTCCGGCTTTCCTTTCTCGGTGCGTGGCATGGGCGCGCGGTCCATGGCCCAAGTGACGGCCTCAGTACTCACGGAATACTTCCTTCGGGAGGGTGGTGCGGGAGGTCGGCGGGCTGAGCGCTACCTGCTGGCTTTGCGATTCAGGTAGGGCTTGTGCCGCTTAAGGAGCCGGTCCTCGAGTCGGTAGGCGTGCTCGCGGTCGTCGCACTGGTGGGCCTGCCAGCGAACGAAGCGCTTGCCGTCCCTCGCGTGGGCGGTGAGACGCGGGCTGAGCTTGTCGGTAGAGCCGACGTAACAAGGCACGTTGGCGTCGTCGAAGAGGACGTAGACCACGGGCACGCCGTAGATCGGCCGGGGAGAATCGACCGGTAGGGGGTACTCCCCCACCCAGCTGCCTTCCGGCCCGTTGGGGAGCTGTTTGGCCATCTGGATGAGCCGGCGGTGGGAGATCCCGATGATCGCGTCCCAGGCGCTCATTCGGCCCGACATCTCCAGCTCGCGGACTTGGGTGAACGCGGTGATGAGCTGCGCGTGCGATATCTGTCCGGTCCGGTAGTCGCTGCCTATCCGGTGAAGTGTCTGCTCGAGGGCCTCGCGGCGCGCTGCGGAGAGGCGAGCTTCCTTCTCTTGGATCAGCCGGATGTGCTGCAGCGTGCTGGCGATGGATGTAGCGAGGTGCTCAGGGAGTTCGGTGGTTGAGGTCGTCATGTGGTGGGTGCTCCTGTCGCACTGACCAAGGCGTTCTGCGTCTTCGGGCATGAGGAACCAGGCCCCATGGGCCACCCGTTTCACTCCATAGCGTTCATGTACATCATAGCGGTCATCGCGCTCATGTACGCCATGATCGTGAGGTACACTTCCGTCATGACCGCGCCCAAGAAGGAGCACGAGGAACGCATCGCCGATGCCCGCAACTCGCTTGCGGAGGTCATCAACCGCGCCCGCTACCTGCAGGAGCCGACGTTCCTGACGAACCGCGGGAAGCGTGTGGCGGTCGTCGCCTCGACCGACTTCTACGAGCAGGCCAAAGCGGACCGGCGCATGGTCGCCGCATTCCACGAGGTGATGGGCGCGCTCCCCAAGGACGAGCGGCCCCAGAAATTCATGGAGCTCATGCTCAAGAAGGTCGACGAGCTCGGCTCCGACGACTGACCTCATCCCGCCCCTCCCTCTCCTCGGCCCCGCGGTTGCGGGGCCGTCGTCATGTCCGCTTAGGCGGCTTGCTGGTGTGCGGCGATGCGTTGCCGTTGGCTGAGTCCGCCCCAGATCCCGGAGAGGGGCCCCCATTCGCTGCCGCGGAGGGCGATCTCGTGGGCGGCGCATTCGGCTTGGACGGGGCAGGTGCCGCAGATGCGTTTGAGTGCGCGGCTGCCGTTGCCGGGTGCGGTTTCGCTGAACAGGTCGGCGTCGATCTCGGCGCAGACGGCCCGGTCCATCCACGCGTAGCGGCTCATGCGGCGGCCTCCACGGCGTACTGCGGGTGGTCGCGGAAGGCGTGCTCGATGTAGGCGACGGAGATGCCGAGGCGTTCGGCGGCTGCCGTCTTGTCGAGGCCGCTGTACCGCATGAGTTCGCCGGCGTCCTGGGCGACGATCATGCGGCGGGTGAGGCCGTACATGGGCTCGAAGTGCGGGTCGTCGATGTCGTCCATGCGGGTGACCCAATAGCCGGGAGTGGGCCAGCGGTTGGCGGCGGCGCGCTGCCTGGCCTGCCGGGCCTTGTGCTTAGGGACGCCATGCCGCTCGGGGCGCAGGGTGCGGATGCGCTCGTATCCGTCGGCGACCTGCTGGCGGGTCGCCGCGTAGACGCGTTGGACGCGGAGGATCTGTTCGGGTCGCTGCTCATGCATGCCGAGCTGGACGCCGATGTGAATGAGGGGCCAGCCGGCGGCGACGAGGGCGTGGATGCGTCGGTGGGCGCCGGTGGCGTCGATCCGCCCGGAGGTGATCTTTTCGGGGGTGAGGGCGAGGATCTTCGCCGCGAACTCGGGGTTGGTGCTGTGGCGGAGTCCGCGGCCGGGCCGGCGCTTGTGGGTGAAGTCGACGATGGTGTCGCGTTGCACGCCGACGCTTGCGGCGATGGCGTCGAGGGTGACGTTCTCGTCCACCAGGCGGCGGATGTGTTCGCGGACGGGGGTGGCGTCGATGCGGGGCTGCCAGGTGCCTTCGCGGCGGCGGCGGTCCCGTTCGCGGCACCACGCGTTCTTTCGCTCGACGCATTCCGGGAGCCGGCAGCCGTAGCGGGTGTAGCAGGTCAGAGTGTTGTGGTGGGGAGCTTCGCGGACGGCGGTGGTCATGGCCGGTCCTCCTTTCGCGATTCGGGCTGGTTGATTTCGGCGAGGGCGGCGTCGACCTTCCGCCCGGCGGTGCGGAGTGCCTGCCAGATGACGCAGGCGGCGGTGGCGAGGAGGGCGGCGGTGGCGAGGTTGGGCCAGTTGGTGGCCGCCCAGTCGGCGGCGTTGGCCCAGGTGTCGATCTGCTGGGGTGTCACGAGGTCACCTCCACGACGCGGATGCCGGCGGCGCGGGCGATCTTCATGCAGCCGCGGGTGCCGACGGACAAGCCGTGGGGTGCGGCGATGAGCAGCTGGACGGTGGGTTGTTTGCCGAGCATGCGGGCATTGCGGAGGGGTCCGGCGGCCGGGCAGTAGTCGGGCAGTAGCCCGGGGTGCGCGGTGTCGCCGGGCTTCTTCATGTGGCGGTGGCCGGGCTTGCAACGCTCGGTGCAGTTGTCCCAGTCGGCGGGCATGGGGTCGGCGGTTACGCCGAGGAGTTCGCCACATTCGTCGATCCAGGCGGCGATGGCGGCGTCGACGGACTGGGCGCCGGGGCAGTCGCCGTGTCGGACGATGACGGGCCCGGGGGCTTCGTTGAGGACGTAGTCGGCGACCGCGTACACGGCGAGTTCAGGCTTCGGGTGCTCGCGGGAGCCGGAGACGGCGATGACGGTGGTCTTCACGCGGCCCGCCTTTCGGCTGCGCGGGCTTCGCGGCGGGCGTCCCGCTCGGCGCGGCGTCGTGCGACGACGAGTTCACGGAGCTGGACGGGGACGCCGATCCACACGTAGACGAGGCTGTGGCGGCAGCGTTCGGACGGGCCGTAGCCGTGGTGGCGGATGATGCCCTCGTCCTGCAGGCGCCGCGGCAGGCTGCCCCACTGGCTCTTCGGGTGCGGAGGGTCGGGCAGGTTCTTGTCGCGGGCGATCGCGTCGAGTGTGAACGGCTGGCCGCTGTCGGCGGCTTCGACGAATGCGGGCCACACTTCGTCGACCCACGCCTCGTAGTCGTCCATGACGCGGCGGGCTCTCGCGGGGGCCGCGGCCTCGAGCTGGTTGCCGTCGAAGACGGGCTGGACGTGGCTCATCGGAGTGCTCCGATCGCTTCGAGGAGGGGGTTGGAGTCGAGGCGCCCGTCTTCGTCTTCGAGGGCGGAGAGGCTGTGGCAGCGGGCGCACAGGGGGATCTCTTTGAACTCCATCCACCCGTCGGGCACCCACGAAAACGACCAGAGGGGCCGGGTCTGCTGGCAGCGTCCGCAGCGGCCCTCAGGCGGGGTGGTGGACGGCTTCGGGCCGCGCTCATGGAGGGCGGCCACGGCGGCGGCGGTGTCGGCGAGGACGCCGACAAGGTGCGCGGCATGCCCGACGCAGGAGTTGCACCACGACAAGCCGGCCGGAGGCTCCGCGGGGATCGGGTCGAGGATGACCGCCGGGGACTGGGTGACGCCCCAGCCGGGGGTGCCGCACAGGCCCTGCTTGCCGGCGAACTTGCCGTCCTCGCGCATCACGTGGAGGCGGCGGACCTGCTTGGCGCGGCGGCCGGTGGCGGTGCTGTAGCCGCGGTAGAAGGCCCTCATGAGGTGGCCTCCGTGAGCTGGATGGTGCGTCCCGTGTGACCGATGTCGGTGGCCCAGTGGTTGCGGTTGCCGCTGCAAGCCGGGACGGCGACCAGGTCCGGGCCGAGGGTGACGGCGCCGAGTACGACGGCTTCGTGAACGGTGGCCCGTTCGAACGTCTTCAGGTGCGCGTAAGGCCCCTCGGTGCCACTGCGGAGTTCGGGCACGATCAAGGCGGCGTGCCGGGTGGTCCGCTTGATGTAGCAGGGGCGGCCGAACGTGCCGCGGTACTGCAGGTGCCTGATCAGGTCGCGGACCGCGGGGCGGTAGGTGGACAGCTCCGTCATCGGGTCGTCTCCTCGGGGGTGCCGTGCTGCTCGAGCTCGGCGTCGGTCATGAGGTCGTGGGGCGGAAGGCCGGTGCGCAGGGCGTCGCGCACGTCGGCGGCGGCCTTGCGGTATGTCGCGGCACGCTCGTGTTGCTGAAGCTGGACCGGTGTCGGCTTGTCGACGAAGAGCTCGTCGCCGAACTCCGGGCCGGTCTTCGCCATCTGCTCCCAGCGTTCGGCGAGGTCGGCGAACAGGGCGCGGATCTTTCGCTCTTCGGTCAGCGGGATCAGCGGCCACTCGCCGTCAATGACTGCGTGGGGGTCGGTCTTGCGTAGGTGCGCCTGGAACTCGGCTGCCTGCTGACGCGCCCACCAGGCCTGCCACACGAACAGCTGCTCGGCGGAGACTTGGAGCTGCGGGAACTTCTCGCCGATGGCGACCGCGACCTGGACGGCGGCGAGCGCGTCGGCGTCCGCGGTGTGTGCGGCGGCCAGGGTGACGCCGTAGTGGACGGCGAGCGCCTCGAGCTTGCGGGAGCCCGGCCGGAACTTGTCGGCCTGCTTGTCGAGGATGTACGGGTCGATGACCGGTCCGGGCGGGGTGTCGCCGCCGAGCCGCTCCCAGAGGGTGCGCAGCCCGTAGCGGCGCAACTCTCGGTCGAGGACGGTGAAGTCGTAGCGGCCGTTCATGGCGACGACGGGGATGCCGGTGGACAGTGTCGAGGCGAGGACGTCGGCGATCTCGTCGGCGACCTGGGCGGCGGGCCGTCCGTTGGCGCGGGCCTGCTCGGTGGTGACGCCGTGCACCTTCGTGGCCTCGGCGGGGATGCGGATGCCGGGGTTGGCCATCCATAGGCGGGCGCGGTCCTGGAGCGTGTCGAGGCTGTCGCCGGGCTTCCAGTCGACGGCCGCGGCGGTGACGATCCGCGCGGTTTCGACGTTGACGCCGGTCGTCTCGAGGTCGAAGCCCAGCAGGGGTTCGGTGTGCCAGCTCACGACGCCTCACCGGCCTCGATCTGCAGGAGGTTGAGGTGGGCGAGCTGGCCGGTCCGCCAGGCTTCCGCGATGGCCTCCTTGCCGCCGGTGGACGGGCGGACGGAGTGGGTGAGCGCGCGGGTGGCCCTGACCTCGACGCCAGGCACGTCATGAAGTTCGCCGGTCTCGGTGTCGACGACGCGGGCGACACCGGCCGCGGTCATCTGGGCGAGGAGCGTGGTGCGGTAGGCGGGCCGGACTTCAGTGACGAGGCGTGTGGTGACCTCGTCGGGTGCGATACCGCGGACGAAATCGCGGAAGGCGTCGTCGTCGATGACGACGGCGGCCGGCTTGGCGTCGGAGCGGCTGATGGTGGCGACCTTGGTGCCGTCCGGGAGTGATGCGGTGACCTTGGAGATGCCGTTGGCGACGAGCTGCTCCTGCATAGCGTTCTTCACCTCCTTCAGGCGGTCGTTGACGGTGTCGGAGAGGGCCTTCAGGGCGGCCTCCTCAAGGGCGAGCTGTGCGAGATCCATTGGGGCTCCGTGGTTTCCTGGTGGGGTGGGCCGCCCCGATAGCCGCGGGGCGGCCCGTTGTGTGTGCGGTTATGCGGCGGGGCGGATCTGGGTAGCGAGGGTGCGGATCGCCTGCGGGGTGGCCTTCTCGATAGGCATGCCGAGGGCCATGCGGGCGCCGTTCTCGAAGTCCTCCAGGCGGGCGGCCTCGGCGGCTTCGCGGAGCTCGTCGACGGCGGCGGCGTGCTCGTCCTCGGGGCTGCCGACGACGGTGACGTCGACCGGCTCGCCGCTGGACTGCTCCCGTGGCTTGGCCGCGTCCGCCTCCGCCTCCTCCTTGGCGACACCGACCTTGGCGATCTGGGCCAGGTACTCGGGGACGGCGCCGTCGTCCTTGGCCTCGTCGTAGATCTTGCGGACGTCGGCCGCGGTGGCTGCCTCGCTGGCCTCGTGCAGGTAGTCGCGGCCTTCGACTGCGGCCTGCGGAGCCGGGGTCGGGGTCGGGGTCGTCCACTGGTCGGTCTGGCCAGGCTCGACGCGGCGCAGCTGCTGCACCTCGGCCTCAAGTGGGATGCCGGCGTCGTCGACGCGAGCGCCGAGTTCCTCAGCTGTGTAGATCGCGCCGTGCAGAACCTCGGGGCAGGCGGAGCGAACGCACTCGGAGATGGCACGGGCCCGCAGCATGGCCCGGGGGTACTTCTCCCAGTTCTGCTTCTCGCCCTTCTGGCTCCGGGAGTAGGGGCGGTTGTTGCGGAGCTCGCAAAGCCCGGCGGTCACCGCGTCGTCGTAGGTCCAGGTGATGACGTTCTCGAACTCGGGGTCATCCGACCGCCAGATGCTGACGGTGCAGCTGCCAGGCTCCTGCCTGATGCGGACCTTGTGTCCGGCCTCACGGGTGCGGGAGAGCATCAGGTCGGCGGACTGGGTGGGCTTGCCCTTGATGACGTGGATGGTGGTGATGGTGGTGACCACGTCGAGGCCGAGGGCGCGGCCGTACTCCATGGCCCACAGGACGGAGCTGGCGTTGTTGCGGTACTCCTGCGGGAGGAGTGAGGCGCCGGCCAAGGCCTCGGAGAACCGCCAGGCTTCCTGGGGGCTCATGTGGGCGAGCGACAGGGCGCCCCCCGGGCGCTGCTGGGGTTCGGCTTTGACGAGTTCGGTGCTCACTAGTGATGCTCCTGTTCGCTGTTGAGCTGGGTGTTCTGCGCGAAATGGGTGTGCGGGGTGGGAGCGGCCGACCCGCCTGGGGGTGGGCGGGCCGGCCGCTCTCGGGAAGCCGCGGCGCAAGGGGGGTGCGCCAGACGGCTGGCTGTGGGGTTTGGCTACTTGAGGCGGACGGGCATGCACACAGCCCGGTAGGTGGCGTCGTCGACCGGCTCGATCAGCACGGGCTTGCTGGGCGCGTACAGCCAGATCCGCGCCGCCCCCTCGATGGGGGCCATCAGCGAGGCTAGGTAGTGCGGGTTGAAGGCGATGGTGAAGTCGTCGACGTCGCTGTCGGCTTCGACCTCGCTGCTGCCGCGCTGGCCTCCGCCACCCCCCTGCACCGTGGCCTTGCCGGCGCTGAACACCACACGGATCGGGTTCTTCTCCTCGATGACCAGTGCGGCCCGCTTCGCTGCGGCCACCAGTTCGGCAGCGTCAACCAGCGCCGAGCCTGCCGCGGCCTCCGGCTTGGGAAAGAAGCCGCTGATGTCGGGAAACTTTCCAACGATCGTGCGGCTGGTCACCGAAAGGCTGTCGGTGGAGAGGGATGCCACCGATCCGTCCGCATCGGCGAACCCGATGCGCACGGCATGCCCAGCGGTCTGCTTGACGGTGGCCGCGAAATCGGCTGCCGGGATGAGAAGTTCGCCGGCCCTGTCGCTGCCGGGCTGCCACGGAATGGTGCGGCGCACGATGCGGTACCGGTCCGAGGCGGACACTACGAGCTGGTCTCCGTCGGCGAGGACGTGCACACCGGCGAAGCCGATGAGGCTGCCAGCGGCCTCGGCCATGGGCAGGGTGCACTGCGCGGCGTGCCCGACTGCGGCGGCCAGAAGGTCGCCGTCGACGGTGCCTGCAACGCCGGGCGGTTCCGGGAGCGCCGGGTAGTCGGCCACATCCATTGTCGGCAGGGCGAATGTGGTGCCCGGCGCGGACACGGTCACCTCGTGCTCGTCGGCGACCACATCCACCAGCCCGGCCGGGAAGGTTGCGGACACGTCGGCCAGGAGCCGGCCGGATACCAGGGCCCGGCCGGGTTCGAGCGTCTCGGCATCTAGGGCGGCGCGGGTGCCGGTCTCGTAGTCGAACCCGGACAGGGTGACCGTGTCCGCGGTGGCTTCGATGAGGAGTCCGGAGAGGATGGGTGCGAGCGGGTTGTTGGGGAGCCGACGGTGGGCGCCGCGTGCGGCTTCCGCCAACTGCTTTTGGTCGATGCGGAGTTTCATGCCGCCTCCGCCTCGGGCTCGTCGACGGTGTCCTCGTCGGTGACCGTCTCGTCATCGCGGGGCTCCGGCTGCGCGAAGCCCTCCGTCTTCAGGGCGGACAGGGGGAACAGGTTGATCTGCTGCATGGCGTGTCTCCTGGCGGGTCAGGCGGCGGTGGCCGCAGAGGTGGGGGTGGCCGCCTGCTCGGCGGGGACGTCGTCCATGGCGCGGATCAGCTCGCAGCCGGTGCACTCGCAGCGCGGTCCGGTCTGGCGGTGGCCGTGTCCGGCATGCAGCCGCCGACCCTCCGCCATGACGACCTCGCGGAGCCGCCGGATCTCGGCGTTGAGCTTCTCGACGAGCTGCACGCCCGGGTCCTTCGCTGCGTCCTCCAGGCTCTGGCGGTCGCCGACCATGCCGGACAGCAGCCACTTCGCCCGGTCGGCCGCCGCCTTCAGATCCCGCACCTGCTGCAGGGGCGCCTTGCCGTCCTGCGGCAGCTCGGATGCCCGGTGCACCACCTCGTTGATGGGGCGGGCGGAGTCGCGCAGGATCGCCTGCAGGTAGAGGCCGGCGCGGGCCACCGCATCGCCCTGGGCGGAGCTGCGGGCCGCGGTGTACACGGACCGGTCGTGCTTCACCTGGTCCTGCAGCAGGGAGCTGTAGTTGTTCTCGTGGCGGCGGGACTCGGCCCAGGCCTGGTCAATCTGACGGAGTAGGAGCTCCGCGTCGGTCAGACCGGTGACGTCCTCGCCGAACTTTGCGGCCTCGGCGCGGATCGCTGCGACTCGGTCGGCAGCGGTTGTTGTGGTGGTCACGGGATCCCTCCATGGGATGCTGGTGTCGGGACCCCCGTCGGCTCGACCCCGACGGGGTTTCTTCGTGGTCGCCGCCTCGCCGGCCGGTGGCATCCGGCGCGGCGGCAGTTCAGGCGGCCGGTTCGACCGGGGTGATGACCGGCACGGGCACGGTGTCGTCCTCGCGCGCCAGCGGCGGCACGGGGGTGGTGGAGGCCATCGGTGAGGCGCCGAGCCGGACCGGGGTGCCGGTTTCGAAGCGGTCCGCGGGCGGCGCCTGGGGTCCGGCCGGGGGCAGGGTGCTGACGGAGCACACGTTGGCTTTGAACTGGCGGAGCGCCACCAGTTCCACCGTCTGCTCGTCGAGCTCCTTCTCCAGCGCCGTGGCCCGCATCTCGGCTTCGATGCAGCGGCTGGCCCTGATGTCGATGTCGGCGCGGATGTCCTTGGCCTTGGTGAGCTGTTCGCGCAGGCTGTTGATGGTGAGGGCCTGCTCGTCGATGCGGGCTTCCAGGTGGGTGGCCTGCTCGGCGCGCGGCGCCAGCTGTCGGGCGCGGCGGGTGAGTTCGCCGAGCTTGCGGTGCAACTCCAGGCAGGTCATGCCGCGGTGGGTTACGACGCTGCGGGCGGTGGTCATGGCGCTCACTTCGGCTCCTTGCGGGTGTATCCGATGGCGTCGAGCAACTCGAGGACGTCGGCGCGGGCGGCCGGGTCGCGGGCGATGAGGCGGCCGGCGAGCTTGGGGTCGGTGTCGTCGAACTCGGTGGGGTGTTCGGCGCCGATCCGGTCGGCGCAGTGCACGGCCAGCGCGCGGAGCTTCACGCGGTCGACCGTGACGGCGCCGAGGTTGCGCAGCTCCAAGTCCCGGCCGCCCATCAGGCGTCCAGTCCGGTGCGGTCGATGTATCCGGCGGCCTTGCTGTCGGCGAAGTTCTTGGCGGTGACGAGCGACGCGTGGACGTTGCGGGCTTCGTCGAGCTGCCGGAGCTGGGCGGCGATCACCGGGCGGGCCCGCAGGATGTACAGGCGCAGCAACGCGTTGAACAGGCCCGCGGTCGGCGACAAGCGCGCCGTCGGGGTGGTCACGCCGCCTCCAGAACTCGCCGGTACATGGCGGCGGTGGTGCGCTCCCTGTCGGCGACAACCGGGCCGTGCTGGACGTACACGTCCGCGAGCGGCAGCAGGCCAGCACCGTTGGCGTCGATGCGCAGCATCAGCGGCTGACCCGACTCGTTGTGCTCGCACGTCCACAGCCAGCGGGAGCCGTCGAGAGCCGTCTGCGCGCGGTCCAGGTCGATGACGGTGCCGTCAAGGTCGGTGGTCATCACGCCACCTCGGGGAGGCCGCGCAGCATGTTCTGCCGCTGCGTCCAGGCGGCGAGCTCGGCGACGACCTCCTGCAGTTGGGCGATCGCCTCCGGGCTGGCGTTGGTGACGCTGATCGCGACGGCTTCGGTGCCGTCTCCGATGACGAGGAGGGCGGTCGGCTTGCCGTCGATGCCGCGCCCGTAGGTGGCGGCGACGGGCCCGTCGTTGAGGTCGAGACGGATCGGGCCGTACAGCTGGGCACGGTTCACGGCTGGCCCTCCTTGGGCGTGGTCGGGGTGGGGGCGAGTACGGACGACATCCGCGGACACACGGCAGGCCGGGACATCCCAGAGCGGGGCGGGGATCACGACGTCACCTGCCGCTGCTCGCCGGGGTGGGTCTGGTTGCGGACGGGCTTCCACGGCGGCTTGCCGGTCCCCGGGCACGGCTTGGACCAGCGAAAGGTGCGGGACCCCACGTAGTCGCGGCCACTCCAGTGGTGGCGACCCATCAGTCCGTCTGCGGTCATGGCCCGGTCCTGCATGCAGTGCTTGCACCAGCCGCGCGGCCGGACAGGCTCAGGGACGGCCGGGTAGACGATGCGGTAGGTCGGGTGGTCGGCCGCGATGCGCTTCTCACCGTCGACACGGAAGGCGAGGTACGGGCCGCGAGTCCCGACGATCGTGGCGGGCTGGCCGTCGTACTCGATGCGCATGCCGTGCCGGGCAGGCACGTCGTAGGTGCGGCGGACCCACTCCATCGAGCTGCTCACGCCGCCACCACCTTCCGGGCCGCGGCGTATAGGTCGACGCCGTGACGGATCGCGTGGCAGCAGTGCAGGAAGCCCGGCGTGTAGTCGCAGAACTTCCACTCCCACGTCTCGCCGAAGGTCCAGCCCTCGTACCGGAAGTCCTCCAGCTCCTTGCGGGCTCCTGCCTCGTGGCTGATGTCGCCCCACTCGAAGATGTCGCGGGTGACCTCGGCGCCGATTCCGCGAGGGGCGTCACCGCTACGGATCGCTTCGACGACGTGCTGCTTGACTTGCTGTTCGAAGAGGTCGGGGTTGTATCCCTCGATCTCGTCGCGTCCAGCGCGGACCTTCTCCGACCAGTAGCCGGGGTTGATCTCGCCACTGAAGGCGGTCTTCCGGAACAGGTCGAACATGTCCGGGGTGGCGTCGATGTCGAAGTGGAACGTCCAGCCCGCCTTGACGACGAGGTTGTACGGCCACGTGATCAGCTCGAACGGGTAGCGACCGAACGGTGAGTCCGCGTTGCCCTCGAAGCGCAGGTGCCGGTACAGACCGTCCTCGTGCAGCACGCTCACCGTGTGACCGGCGAAACGGGCCGCGATCTCCGGGTACTCGCTCATCGCTTCTCCTGCGGGTGGCGGTAGGTGGGCTGGGCGGCGAGAGCGGCAGCCCACGCGGGGAAGTCGGCGTCGACCGAGACGGGCGCGTCCGGGTGGGTCACCAGGTAGCCGTCCAGGCGGTAAGCGAGCTGGTCCGACGGGGACTTCGTGCGAACACAGGCCGCATCGAGGGTGGCCACGGCGGTGATCTGCGCCTCCACCACCGGCAGTTGGACGTCCACGGCGGCGATGGGGAGGATCGGGGCGGTCATGACGCCACCGCCTGCGGCTGCGTGAACTGCCCAGCGCGGGCCGCCTCTGAAGCCGGGCCGAGGTAAGCCCACTCCCGGAAACCGGCGTCGACCATTTCGTGCAGATGACGCGTGTTGGTCAAGCACTCCTCGCCGTTCAGGACGCTGCGGGTCCGGTACGTCGCGAAGCCGACCCGGATCGCCCAAGTCGTCGAGCAGCCGTCATCGGCCCGGGCGCGGCCAATCTCGACGATCTCTTCCAGGTCTCCAAGGCCGTTCCGGATCAAGTCCCCGACCTGGTAGCGAGGCTCGTAGGGGCCGACGCCCCCGGGGGCGGAATTCTGAGATGATGTAGGCACCGATCTGCCCTTCTGTTCATGGATGGTGTGGGTGGATCGCGCGGCTTGGCCGCGGGGCCCCGGCTGTCGGTGTGCGAACCGGCGATGGGGCCTTAGCCGCATCTAGGCGGCGGTCCGGACCTGCTGGGCCTTCATGGAGCGCCGGAGCCGCGAGATCTTGGATCGATCGGCGGGGACCTGGCAGAGCTTCCGAATCTCCGCAAGGTCATCGCGGCTGAGCCACTTGGCGCGGCCCATGCGGGTGTGGGGGAAGCCGTGGCGGTTGAGTCCGTCGAGGAGCCAGCGTTCGCCGCAGCCGAGCTGCCGGGCGGCTTCCTTGGGCTTCATGTAGCCGTCGCGGCGCATCAGCGTCTCGGAGTCGATGGCGGTGACGTTGGGGGTGGACATGTTCACCTTCCTTCTGGGGGTATCTCGGGTGGGGGCGAGATTTGTTCGTCTGTTGCGT
>DATCVR010000044.1:0-18901 GCA_036566745.1 Jiangellaceae bacterium
CCCGGTGGCGATGGTGCTCGGGGCGCTCGTGGTGAGCCTGGCGGACACGATCGGGCGCTCGGTGATCGCTCCGGCGCAGATTCCGGCCGGGCTGCTGACCGCATTGATCGGCACGCCGTACTTCGTCTGGCTGCTGTGGCGTTCGCGCGCCTGAGCCTCAGCCGGCCGGCGGAGACGTCAAGGCCATGAAGGCGCCGAGCTCGGCCAGCCCGGACGGCGAGCTCGGCAGGTGGTCGGTGAGGGTGCGGGAGCTGATGACGACCGCGCACCACTGCCCGCGGGAGACCGCGACGTTGAGGCGATGGCGGGACATCAGGAACGACATCCCCCGCGGGACATCGGCGGCGGCCGAGGCGGTCATGGACACGATGACCACAGCCGCCTGCTGGCCCTGGAACCGATCGACCGTGCCGACCCGCACCCGGGACAGGCCAGCGGCCGCCAGCCCGCGACGAATCGCCACGACCTGGGCGTTGTAGGGCGCCACCACGAGGACGTCCGCCTCGTCGAGCGGGCGAGGCGAATGGTCGTGGGACGGGTCGTCGTGGGATGGATCGTGCCAGGCGCGGCCGACGAGGTCGCGGACCTGACGAACCACTTCGGCGGCCTCCTCGGCCGACTCGACGGAGTTGCCGTGGTGATCGAGCTCGACGAGGTGGATGCCCGGCGCCACGCCGTCGAGGGACCGCGCGGCCGTGACCGACTCCTCCGAACGCAGGCGGTGGTCGTAGGCCAGCCGCGAGACGGGTGCGCACAGCGCCGGATGCATCCGCCAGGTGCGTTCGAGGAAGTACCCGAGCTCGGCCGGCAGGGTGTCGTGGCCCTCCATCAGCCAGCCCAGGGCGGACTCGTGGACCGGCTCGGGGTGGATGCCCTGGCTGACCTGCGGAAGCTGCTGTGGATCGCCGAGGAGCAGGAGCCGTTGGGCCGCCACGGAGACCGCGAGGGTGTTGGCCAGCGAGAACTGTCCTGCCTCGTCGACGACCAGGAGGTCGAGCAGGCCGGGCGCGACTCGCTCGGGATGGGTGAAGTCCCAGGCCGTGCCGCCGATGACGCCGCCCCGGCCGGCCGGCCCGGCGAGGAAGCTCGCGTACTGGGAGTCGGGGACGGTGGTCCACGAGCCGCCTGACGGGCCGGACTTCTTACCCACCACCTGGGCGTCGACACCGGCCTCGACCACGTGGGCCAGGAGGTTCTCGACCACGGCATGGGACTGTGCGACCACGCCGATCCGCCAGCCGTGCTCGTGCACGAGCCGGGCGATGACCCGGGCGCCGATGTGGGTCTTGCCCGTGCCGGGAGGGCCCTGGACGGCCAGGTAGGACGCGTCGAGGCCCACGACGGCGGCGGTGATGGCGTCGAGATGGGCGGTGGGCCCCGACCCGACCGGCGGCAGCGGCGCGGCGCCTCGCAGCCGCGGCGGGACGCGCCGCAGGAGGTCGATGCCGCTCCGCTCCGGCAGCATCGGCAGGGCGGCCGCGACGTCGTGGGCGACGGAGCGGAGGGCGGCCTCGAGGTTGGCGGTGGCGGGGGGTGGGGTGGGCGCCAGGGCCATCGGGGTGTGGGGGTAGGGGATGACGTCGGCCACCAGGAGTTCTTCGACCTCGACGACGTCGTGCCCGGTGTGGTCGAGGCCCACGGCCATGACCTCGGCGCTGCGGCTGGCCACGCGGTGGCATCCCTCGGGTGGATCGAGCCCGGGGGGCAGCGGGGGGTCGTACAAGCCGTACATGGCCGACCCCGGCTCGATGGTGGAGCCGCGGCCGAGCCGGCCCACGAGCCGGAGCCGCCGGCGCGGACGACGCTTGCCCGGCGGGGTGTGCCAGTCGGTGACGACCTCGGCCGACTCGACGATCAGGACGTCGCGCCGATCGGACCAGGCGTCGACCGGATGGGCCAGCCGATCGAAGTGGGCCCACCAGAACGGCTTCGCCTCGCGGCGGTGATAGCCGAGCGCCGCCGCCACCATCGCCGCGGCCCGCTCGTCGGCGGAGCGGTCCGGAACGGTCTCGTCGCCGCCGAAGGCGAGCAGCTTCTGGCGCACCGCATCAGCCTCGAACTCGGCCGGATCGGCGCCGCCCACCGGTACCGGGATGGGCAGCGCCGGTGTGGGCGCGTGCCTGGGCACGCCGTGCTCGTCCGCCCGCGCGAGCAGCCAATCGCGCAGGCCGAGCGTGGACAGGCAGTCGTACTCGTTGTAGTCGAGGATCTCCTGACGCAGGGCGGCCGCCGGCCCGGCCTGCCCGTCCGCCCGCAGCCGCGCGTAGGTGTCGTAGGCGACCACGGACTCGCCGCCGGTGGTGATGTCGCTCTCGCGCAGGTGGTCGCCCATGTACAGCGGCTCGAGCTTCTTCAGGCCGTAGGACCGCTGGGAGACGCGCACGCTCTGGCGCACGACGGTGTAGAGGTCGACCAGCACGCCGTCGCGGAGCAGGGTGTCGACCTCGTCCTCGCCCACGCCGTAGCGCCCGGCCAGCCGGAGCAACGCGACCTTCTCGTACGGTGCGAAGTGGTAGATGTGCATGCCGGGATGGGCCGCACGCCGCTGCTCGACGTAGGCCAGGAAGTCGGCGAGCGCCTGCTTCTCGGCGCCGCGGTCGTCGGCCCACCACGAGACGTATCGCGGCGTCGCTCCCGGCGCGAGCGGAGCTTCGACCACGCCGAACAGGTACTCAAGCCCCCAGTCGCCCGGGTCCGAGCCCGACCACAGGGGATCGCCCTCGAAGTCGAAGAAGATGTCGCCGGCATCGGGGCGGGGCAGCGTGGCGAGGCCGTCGGGCGAGAACACCTCGTGGGCGATGTGGGCGGTGCCCGGAGGCTGGCGCAGCTGGAGCGCGGCCTGGGCCTGCAACCCGCCGAGCGCGCGGGCCGAGAGGCCGTCGACCGGGCCCGACGTGACTGCCAGCTGGTCGATGGAGGCGATGCCCGCGGCCCGGAGCTTGACCCGCTGGGTGCGCCGCAGCCCGGCCACGAGCAGCACGTCGCGGCTCGCCTCGACCTCGGTCTGGCACGCCTCGCACCGCCCGCAGGCGAGGTAGCGCTGGTCGTTCCAGTCGGCCGGGCCCTGGGCCGCCCGGTGCTCGTCGAGGAGGTGCTGGAGCCTCGCCCGGCGCGCGCGGTAGACCGGGAGCAGCTCGTCGAGGCGGTGGGACGTGGTGGTGCCGTCGCCGAGCACCAGATGGACCTCGGGCGACACCAGCACTCCCGCGGCGACGAGCTGGTCGGCATAGGCCGAGAGCTGCAGCAACGCCTGGATCTTGGCGTGGCGGGCCAGCTTGGAGTCGTAGACCGCGTAGGTGAGCGGGGCGTCGGGCTCGCGGACCAGGAAGTCGGCCCGGCCGTGGAAGCGACCGTCGAAGAACGACCCCTGGAACACCACGCCGGTGCCCGCCCGCAGGGCCGCGACGGTCTCGTCGTGGCGCGACCGCAGCGACGCCGCGTCGGTGACGTCGGCGGCCGAGATCTCGTGGACACCGGCCGCCCCGGCGCGATCGGCGAAGGCCTGCAGGACCCGGCGTTCGTGGACGTCGCCGAGCTGGGCCGCGTGCTGCGCCATGGCGTCTGCCACGACCGGACGGGGCGACACCCGGCCGAGCTTCTCGTCGAGCGTGCGGAGCAGCGCGAACTCGCAGGTGGCGGCAGCCGTGAGGTCGCTCGCGCTGTAGACCAGCGTGTCGTCGAGTAGGAACATCGGCGTCCCTCCGGCCGGCCGGTGTGATCAATGACGACGTTAGCAACGGGGTCCGACACTCCGGCCGTTGCCCGAATCGGCGCGAGGCTGGAGAGTGGATCTGTGAAGAATGTCCATCCAGTGCTCGTCGACGCCTGGCAGTTCGAGTGTTGCGGCGAGCCGTTCGCAATCGGCGACGAGGTCCGCTGGCTCCTCTCGTTCACCACCGACCTCCGCGGCCCGCCCGAGGCACGCACGGCGCTGAGCGGCACGATCCTCGACCAGGCCACCAGCGACGACGGCACCGCCGGCAGCTTCATGTCCATCGGCAGCAGCACCGTCTGGGTGTTGCCTCCGCTGCCCGCAGGGCGGATCAGCGTCACCGGGTTCCTGGCCGAGGACCACCACGGGTTCGTCCCCGACGCGCTCTCGGCGGTGCACGCCCGGGTCACCCGGGTGCGGGCACGCTCGCTGGAGTACCGGCGCAACGGCCGCACGCTCGTCCCCGTGGCCGGCTCGGAGCAACTGCGCGACGTCGGCGGATTCCAGGAGTGGCGACGCGGACACGCCCACGGGGCCGCTCCCGGCGCGTTGCGGGACGAGACCGGGTTCGTCGTCGACCTCGACCTGTGGATCTGACGGCCGGCGTCAGTCGTCCAGCGCTTCCCACTGCTCGCGGGTGAGGTCCGAGGTGGACGTGGTGAGGCCGGCGTAGGCGGTGGGACGCACGCAGTTGACGCCCGGGGGCACGCTGCCGAGGTAGTAGCGCAGGGCCGCGGTGAACGCGTCGCACCGCAGCTGGTCGTGCGGCCCAGGCGGGTAGCCGATGGCGGCGTTGACCCGGCCCATGTCGAGCGCGTCGGCCATCGGGTTGATGTCGCGCGCCACGGTCCAGTACCACCCGGCGATGGCGGCGCTGTACCGCAGCGACCGGGCCCGCTCCGGTGCCGACACGAGGTCGACACCGAAGTACGACCCGGCGTCGGCGTAGTTGTGGACGCCGGTGAGCTGGATGTGGCCCCGCCCGGCGAACTCGCGCCCGTCGCCGCGCGCCCGGACGTTGTACAGGAACGCCGACTCGTAGGCGATGGTCGTGAGGAAGGCCGCTCGCCGCGCCGGGGTGGTGATGCCCTCGCGGCGCATCACGGCGTTGAGGTTCGCCAGCCCACGGCTCACCACCGACGCGTCGCCGACGTGCCGGGGGAACATCGCCTGGAGATCGGCCAGCGTGACGTCCGCCGAGGCCGGCCTGACGGGCGGCGCGGAGCGCTGGGCGGCGGGAACGGCGACGCTGGTCGCACCGGCGGCGACCAGCGTCAGGCTGAGTGCGAGCACGGCGACGACCCGCCGACCCCGTGTGGTGACCTGCATGATCACACCCCCTACATCACCGAAAGTCACTGCCGGAGTCATCGGCAGTGATCTGGTCACGTTACCGACGAGTTGGAACGCGCGTACCGGGAATCGCGCGATAGCGTGTGGCGCCCCGTGGAGGTGACCGGTGACCGACCAGGCGACCACCGCGACGGCTCCGTGGGCGAGTGAGGACAGTTGATCCGGCGGCTGGCCTGGCGGCCGCCACGGCGCCTGGCACGGGAGCCGGCACGGCGGCCGCCCGCGCCCGGATCGCGTCAGCTGACTCCGTCGGTGCCGGCCGGTACGGTCGCTCCATGACCAGGACGGACGTGCTCGATCAGCGTTCCCTCAACCGCGCTCTCCTCGCCCGCCAGGGGCTGCTCGAGCGGCGTTCCGCCTCGGCCTTCGAGACCATCGAGCACCTCGTCTGTCTCCAGGGCCAGGCGCCCCTCGCGCCCTACGTCGGGCTCTGGACCCGTCTGGCCGGCTTCGAGGCCGGCGAGCTGGCCGAGCTGCTGACGTCGCGACAGGTGGTGCGGGCGACGCTCCTGCGCGGCACCGTCCACCTCGCCACCGCCACCGACTGCCTGGCCATCCGGCCGCTGATGGAGCCCGTCGTGCGGCGCGGCTTCCTGGGCGGGTTCAGCCGGACGGTCCAGGGCATCGACGTCGACGCCGTGGTCGAGTACGGCAGCCGCCTGCTGGCCGACGCGCCCTACACGCGCGTCGGGCTGCGCGGTGTGCTCGCCGAGCGGTGGCCCGACTGGGATGTCGACACCATGGCCTATGCCGTCAGCTACCTCGTCCCCACCGTCCAGGTCACGCCGCGTGGCGTCTGGGGATCCACCGGGTCCGCGGCACTCACCACCATCGAATCCTGGCTGGGCAGCCCCCTGGGCAGTGGTGGGCCGGTCGACGCGATCGTGCTCCGGTACCTCGCCGCGTTCGGGCCCGCGAGCGTCATGGACGTCCAGGCGTGGTCCGGGCTGACCCGGCTGCGCGAGGTGATCGATCGGCTCCGGCCGTCCCTGGCCGTGTTCACCTCCGACGACGGCGTCGAGCTGTACGACGTCGCCGACGCGCCCCGGCCCGACCCCCACACTCCGGTGCCGCCGCGCTTCCTGCCGGAGTACGACAACGTGCTCTTCGGGCACGCTGACCGCAGCCGTGTCATCCCCGACGGCCGGCCGGTTCCCCTTCCGCCCGGCAACGGCGCAGTGCTCGGAACGCTGCTGGTCGACGGCGTGTTCGCCGGCACATGGAGGATCACCCGCGGCCCCGGCGGCGCGGCGCTGGCCGTCCGCACGTTCGCCGCGCTGTCCGCCGCCGACCACACCGCCGTAGCCGACGAGGGCGAACGGCTGCTGGCGTTCGCCGCGGCCGACGCCGCGGGGCACGACGTCCAGGTCACGACGGTCTAGGCGGGGCGGGCGAACGCATTCGACCGTTCGATGTCAGAGCGGCTCGTCATGATGAGTCACATGAACTCCTTGCTCCGTCCTGAGGGACTCGTTCAGTCGCCCGCGTTCAGCCACGTCGCGGTGGTGCCGCCGGGCGCGACCACGATCTACATCGGTGGCCAGAACGCCGTCGACGGCACCGGTGCGCTCGTCGGTGGGGACGACCCCGCCGCGCAGACCCAGCAGGTGATGAAGAACCTCCACACCGCGCTGGCCGCGGCGGGCGCGAGCGTTCACGATCTGGTGATGATGACGGTCCTGCTGGTCGACGGTGTCGACCTCGGCGTGGCCTACCCGGTCGCCGCCGCCGCACTCGCGGGCGCCGCGCCACCGGTCGTGGCCGCGCGGGTGGCCGGGCTGGGCATGCCGGGTGCGCTGATCGAGGTCAGCGCGGTGGCGGCAATCGCATCATGAGCAGCGGCGTCACGAGCTCGGCGCGCTCGCCTCAACCGGCTGGCGCCCGGCGGCTCTGGACGGCACGGTAGGTCCGCTCCAGCGCCGTCATCGTGTCGTCGTAGGCGCGCTGGGCCACGCCCACGAACAGGTAGTCGATCACGGCGAGCTGGGCGATGCGGCTTGCCATCGCTCCGGAGCGGAACGTCGTCTCGCGCGCTGCCGTGGTCAGCACGAGGTCGGCCACGTCGGCCAGTGGCGACGGCACGAAGTTCGTGATGGCCAGTGTCCGCGCCCCGCTGTCACGGGCCGTCTCCAGCGCCGCGATGGTGTCGTCGGTGGTGCCGGTGTGCGAGATCGCGATCGCCACGCACCGGTCGTCGAGCAGGGCGGCCGAGGTGAGCGCGGCGTGCGGGTCCGGCCACACGAAGGCCAGCAGGCCGATCCGGTGCAGCTTCTGGTGGAGGTCCTGACCGACGAACGCGCTGGCCCCGAGGCCGTAGACGTCCACCCGCCGAGCCTCCGACACCGCCGAGACGGCCTGGTCGAGGGTGTCGAGATCGAGCGTGGCCGCGGTGTCCTCGATGGCCCGCGCGTCGTTGTAGGTGATCTTGGCGACGATGTCGGCGAGCGTGTCGTTCCGGTCGATGTCACCCGACGGCCGGGCCACTCCGCCGTGCTCGACGTTCTCGCGGCTGGCCTCGCCGGCCAGCGCGATCCGCAGGTCCGGATACTTCGCCAGCCCAATCGTGCGGCAGAACCTCATGACGGTGGTGGCCGAGGTGTCGCAACGTTCCGCGAGGCGGTTGATCGACAGTCGCGACACCCCGCCGGGGTCGGACAGCACCGCGTCGGCCACCCGCCGCTCGGCCGGTCGCAACGATGGCAGAGCCCCACGGATCCGGACGAGAAGCCCAAACCCCAGCTCATCGGCACCATTGCCTTGCTCGCCGGACACGGGCCCACCCCTTCGTGGTCTGGCCCGCCTGCCTGGAGGCCGGGCCGCGGCCTATCGTGACACAAGATCGTCACGTAATGACATCTATCGTGGCACCTACGTCAAGAATTGACTTATCGTGTCGGACGTAGCAGCGTGAGTCCCCGGTGTCTCCACGGAGCGCCACCTACGGATCGATCCGAGCGGCAGCGCCGCCCAGTATCGGAGGTACTTCTCGCCATGTTCCGTATCCGATCGCGACGACTGGCCTCGGGCGTCGTCGCACTCACCGCGGCGGTCAGCCTGGCCGCCTGTAGCGGTTCGAGCAGCGACTCCGGCGACGACGGCGGCTCCGGCGACGGCGGTGGCGCGCTGGTCTTCGGCGTCACGTCCGACCCGGACACCCTGTTCCCGTGGAAGGCCACCCAGTTCCAGGCGGTGAACGTCCTGCAGAACCTGTACGGGACGCTGACCGACCTCGACGAGAACCTCGAGGTCGTGCCCGGCCTCGCGGAGTCGTGGGAGACCTCGCCCGACGGGTTGACCATCACCTTCAAGCTCCGGACCGGTGTCACCTTCGCCGACGGGTCGGAGTTCGACTCCGCCGACGTGAAGTCCTCGCTCGACCGGATCAAGGACGAGGCCACGGGCGCGGTCTCGGCCGCCACGCTGGCCTCCGTCGCCAGCGTCGAGGCACCGGACGCCACCACGGTCGTCGTCACGCTCACCGCACCGGACGCCTCGCTCGTGTCCGGCCTGGCCAGCATCAACATGGCGATGATCTCGGCCGAGGACAGCGAGGAGACGCTGACCACCGAGGCCAACGGCACCGGCGCGTTCACCCTCGGCGAGCGGGTGCCGAGCGAGTCGCTCACCCTCGAGCCCAACGCCGACTTCTGGGACGGCGCCCCGGAGATCGACAGCCTCGAGTTCCGGGTCATCCCGGACGAGACCTCGATCGTGTCCGCGCTCCAGTCGGGCAACGTCCAGATGGCCGTCTTCGACGACCCGCTGGTGGCCCAGACCGCCGACGTGGGCGACGTGTCGATCATCAAGACGCCCCAGCTCAGCTACCACGTGCTGCAGCTCAACGCGACGCGCCCGCCGCTGAACGACCTCAACGTCCGGCTGGCCTTCCAGTGCGCGATCGACCGCCAGGAAGTGCTCAACACGGCCGCCATGGGCGAGGGCGAGGTCGTGGGCCCGATCACGTCGCCGGCCTACAAGTCCGACCCGGACTCGCGGCCCTGCCCCGAGCGCGACCTGGTCGCCGCGAAGGACTACCTCACCCAGGCCGGCTTCCCCGACGGCCTCGAGATCAGCACGATCGTCTCGCAGGGCGAGTACGCGACGTCGGTCGCCGAGGCGCAGAGCGTCGCCGCCCAGCTGGCCGAGGCGGGCATCACGCTGAACATCGAGCCGCTCGAGTCGGGCTCGTACGTCGACCGCTGGGTCGCCGCCGACTTCGACACCGCGATCGCGCTCAACGGCGGGCGCCCGGACCCCGACGGCATGTACGGCCGGTACTTCACCAGCACCGGCAACCTCAACGCCGTCGCCGGGTACAGCTCGCCCGAGCTGGACGCCCTGTTTGCGGAGGGTCGCACCATCACCGACCCCGAGCAGCGCAAGGCGATCTACACCCAGATCTCTGACAACCTCGAGGCCAACGCCGCGTGGATCTGGATGTTCACCAGCTACACGTACACGGCCACCACCGATGCGGTCAGCGGCTTCACCCCGGTGGCCAACGGTTCGCTGCAGAACCTGCGCCACGTCAAGCTCGACTGACCGGGGCCGGGGCGCAGTGCCCCGGCCGTCTCGACCATCCCCACCCCCCGCAAGGTCGATCTCGGAGGGGTCGGCGTTCCGCTCGGGCAGCTGTCCGAGCCGGACCCGACCTCTCCGGGATCGACGGGGAACGATCCAGGGAGAGGCATGATCAGGGCCGCACTACGGCACCCGATCCCGCGCCGCGCCGTCGAATCCGCCCTGACGCTGCTCGGCGTCGCGGTGCTCGTCTTCATCATGTTGCGGGCCATCCCCGGCGACCAGATCACCGCGTCGCTGGGCACCGAGGCCGCGGCGCTCACTCCGGACCAGCGCGACGCCCTGGCCGCGTACTACGGCCTCGACCAGCCGTTGGTCGTCCAGTTCTTCACCTGGCTGGGCAACCTCGTCACCGGCAACCTGGGCGTGTCGCAGCGCTCCGGCCAGACTGTGCTGGAGATGACGGCCCACTCGCTGCCGATCACCTTCGAGCTGGGCGTCCTGTCCCTGCTGGTGGGCCTGGTCATCGGCGTCCCGCTGGCCATGGTCAGCGCCTCCAAGCCCAATTCGGTGCGCGACGGCGCCGGGCAGGCCGTGGGGCTGGCCGGGCTGAGCATCCCAGCCTTCCTGCTGGGCTCGGCGATGCTCGCGGTGGCCGCCCGGGTGTGGGGCTACAACCCGAACGCCGAGCGGTTCGCGACGTTCGTCGAGAACCCCGGCCTCAACCTCCAGCAGATGCTCATGCCCGCGCTGGTGCTCGGCTTCGGCATCGCGGCGCCGATCATGCGCACGGCCCGCTCGGCGCTGCTCGAGGTCCGCTCGCAGGACTTCGTCCGGACCGCGCTGGGCAAGGGCGCTGGGCTGCGCCGCATCCAGGCCCGCCACGTGCTGCGCAACTCGCTGGTCCCGATCGTGACCATGACCGGCATCCAGCTCGGCTACCTGCTCGGTGGCGCCGTCGTGGTCGAGCAGATCTTCTCGATCCCCGGGATCGGGCGGCAGGTGCTGACCGGGATCAACCAGAAGGAGTACGCGGTCGTGCAGAGCACCGTGCTGGTGATCGCACTCGCCTTCGTCCTGGTGAACCTGTTCACCGACGTCCTGTACCGGATCATCGACCCCCGGGTGCGTGCGTCGTGACGACCGAAGCCACCACCGCCGACGCCACGGTCTCCGCCGCCCCCGAGCCGGCCCGCGGCTCCGCCCTGCGCCGCCTCCTGCGCAGCAAGGCCGGGCTGATCGGCTCGATCATCACGCTGGTCATCGTGGCCGTGGCGCTGGCCGCGCAGCTCGGCCTGTTCCCGTAC
This sequence comes from Jiangellaceae bacterium, assembly GCA_036566745.1. Classification (GTDB taxonomy): domain Bacteria; phylum Actinomycetota; class Actinomycetes; order Jiangellales; family Jiangellaceae; genus DATCVR01. The sequence goes on from DATCVR010000044.1 coordinate 10,894, forward strand.
GACGCGGTCAGCCAGGACGCGCTGGTCCGCCTGCAGCCGCCTTCTGCCGAGCACTGGTTCGGGACCGACCAGTTCGGCCGCGACGTGTTCGTCCGTTCGGCGGCCGGGGCGGCGAGCTCGCTGCTGGTGGCCGTCGTGGCAGTGACCATCGCGACCCTGATCGGCACCTCCGCGGGGGTCCTGGCCGGCTTCTTCCAGGGCCCGGGGTCGCGCTCGATCCTGGGTGTCACGAACGTGCTCTTCGCCTTCCCGCCGTTGCTGCTTGCCCTGGCCCTGGCCTCGGCGTTCACCCGCACCTGGTTCACCGTGGCGGTGGCGATCGCGATCGTCTACATCCCGATCTTCGTGCGGGTCACCCGCGGGCCGGTGCTGTCGCTGCGCGAGTCGAACTTCGTGCGGGCCACCACCGTGCTCGGGTTCTCGGTGCCCCGCGTGCTGCTCCGCCACGTCCTGCCCAACATCGTCGCGATCGTGATCGTGCAGGTCACGCTGTCGTTGTCGTGGGCGGTGCTGACCGAGGCCTCGTTGAGCTTCCTCGGCCTCGGCACCCCTCCGCCGGCGCCGTCACTCGGGTCGATGGTGCTGGAGGCGCGGGCGCTCGTGAACGCCGCGTGGTGGACGATGGCCGCGCCCGGCGGCGTGATCGTGCTCATGGTCGTGGGCCTCAACCTGCTCGGTGACGGCCTCCGCGACGCCCTCGACCCCCACCATGGAGACTCCCGATGACGCGTCCCGAGTTCGACCTCGACCAGCTCGCGACGCTGACGACGGAGACCGCCGACCCCCGCTACGCCTCCGTGGACACCGCCGGGGTCGCCGAGCTGGCCGCGATGATGAACGAGGCCGACGCGTCGGTGCCGGCCGCCGTCGAGCGCGCACTGCCGGCGATCGTGCCCGCCATCGAGGCGATCGTGGCACGGATGTCCGTCGGCGGCCGACTGCTGTACATCGGCGCCGGGACGCCGGGGCGGCTGGGTGTCCTGGACGCCTCGGAGTGCCCGCCCACGTTCGGGACCGACCCGGCCGTGGTGGTGGGCGTGATCGCCGGGGGCAACGCCGCGATCCTGGCCGCCCAGGAAGGCGCCGAGGACGACCTGGAAGCCGGCCGGGCAGCGGTCGCGACCGAGAACGTCGGGCCGGGCGACAGCGTCGTCGGCATCACCTCCAGCGGCCGCACGCCGTACGTGCTGGCCGCGATCGAGGCGGCCCGCGAGCGCGGCGCCCTGACCGTGGGGCTGAGCTGCAACGCCGGGGCGCCGCTGAGCGACGCCGCCGAACACGGCATCGAGCTGGTGGTGGGGCCAGAGGTGCTGGCCGGATCGACGCGGCTCAAGTCGGGCACCGCGCAGAAGCTCGTGCTCAACATGATCACGACGATCTCGATGGTCCGGATGGGCAAGGCGTACGGCAACCTGATGGTCGACCTCAAGCCCACCAACGCCAAGCTGCGCGAGCGGGCCACCCGGACCGTGCAGGCCATCACCGGGGCCACCCGCGAGGAGGCCGTCGACGCCCTTCAGGCCCGCGCCTACCACGTGAAACGCTCGGTCCTGCTGATCGAGCAGGGGCTGTCGGCCGACGAGGCGGACGCCCGGCTGGCGGCGACCGGCGGGCACCTTCGCGACGTGCTGGAGGGACGGCGATGAGGGTTCTCGGGCTGATCTCCGGCACCTCCCACGACGGCATCGACGCGGCTGTCGTCGACTTCGCGCTGCGCGGCGGCGAGCTGCACGGCACGGTCGTACACACCGCCACCACGCCGTACGACCCGGAGCTGCGCGAGCGGCTGCGGCGCGCACTGCCCCCGGCGCCCACGTCGTTCGCCGAGGTCTGCGAGCTGGACACGCTGATCGGCCAGGCGTTCGCCGCCGTCGCGGCGGCTGCCGGTGACGCGACCAGCGACATCGAGCTGATCTGCTCGCACGGCCAGACCGTCTTCCACTGGATCGACGGGTCGCACGCCCTCGGCACTCTCCAGATCGGCCAGCCTGCCTGGATCGCCGAGCGGACCGGCGTACCGGTGGTCGCCGACGTCCGGGCTCGCGACCTCACGGTCGGCGGGCAGGGCGCCCCGCTGGTGTCCCTGCTGGACACGCTGCTCCTCGGCGGCCTGGGCGGACGTCCGGCCGCGCTGAACCTCGGCGGCATCTCGAACATGACGGTGCTCGCTCCGCCGATCGGAGCCGGAGCGATCGCCTACGACATCGGACCGGCCAACGCGCTGATCGATGCGGCCGTGGTGCGCTCAGGGGCGCACCCGAGGGGCTTCGACGTGGGCGGCGCGATCGCGGCTCGGGGTCGCGTCCTGCCCGACCTCCTGGAGCGGTTGCTGGCCGATCCCTACTACGCCATGCCCGCCCCGAAGAGCACCGGCAAGGAGCTGTTCCACGACGGGTACCTCGATGACGTCCTGGCCGCGCACGCCGCTCCGGTCGCCGACGACGACCTGATCGCGACACTGACGGCGCTGACCGCGCGCACCGTCGCCGACCAGGTCCGCGCCCACGACGTCGATCTCCTCGTGGCCTCCGGCGGTGGGGCCGCGAACCCGACCATGATCGCGATGCTGCGCGACGCTCTGCCCGAGGTCCGGATCACCACGTCGGACGAGTTCGGCGCGCCCAGCGACGACAAGGAGGCGATCGCGTTCGCGCTGATCGGCTGGCTCACCGCACACGGGCTGCCGGCCACCGTGCCGTCGTGCACGGGAGCCTCCGCACCCCGGATCCTCGGATCGATCACCCCCGGCACCGGTCCCCTGCGGCTCCCGCCGCCCGTGGCCACGATGCCCACAGCGCTGCGGTTGACCGCGGCTCGACCGACCACGGCGAGGGCCGAGGCATGACGACGCAGCAGGTCAGCGAGAAGCCCGTCGGCACCGACGACGTCGTCCTGCGGATCAGCGACCTCGCGGTGGCCACCGATCGCCGCGCGGGCGGGCTGGAGATCGTGCACGGCCTCGACCTGACCCTGCGCCGGGGCGAGACCGTGGGCGTGGTCGGCGAGAGCGGGTCGGGCAAGTCGGTCACGATGCTCGCGCTGATGCGGCTGCTGGGCGACGCCCTGACGATCAGCCGCGGCCGGGTCGAGTTCCAGGGACGTGACCTGGCCGCGCTGTCCGAGGAAGAGATGCGCGAGCTGCGCGGGCGCGAGATCGCGATGGTCTACCAGGACCCGATGACCTCGCTGAACCCCCTCATGCGCGTGGGCACGCAGGTCATGGAGGCGCTGACCGTCCACGGCGTCGCCAAGGACGAGGCCCGGGCGCGCTGCCTCGAGCTGTTCGCGCGCGTGGGCATCCCCGACCCCCACCGCACCATGCGCGCCTACCCGCACGAGTTCTCCGGCGGGATGCGCCAGCGGGTGGTGATCGCGATGGCCCTCGCCCTGCGTCCCACGCTGCTGATCGCCGACGAGCCCACCACCGCGCTCGACGTCACCATCCAGCAGCAGATCCTGGCCCTCGTCGCCGAGTTGCAGCGTGAGATGGGCATGACCACGATCTGGGTCACCCACGACCTTGGCGTCGTCGCCCGGCTGGTCGACCGCGTGGTGGTCATGTACGGCGGGCACATCGTCGAGGACGCCCCGGTCGCCGACCTGTTCGCCCGGCCCCAGCACCCCTATACCGACCGGCTGCTCGCCTCGCTGCCGAACCCGGCCGACGACTCCCGCCCGCCGCTGGCGCAGATCCCCGGCCGCCCGCCCCTGCCCAGCGAGCGCGTCACCGGCTGCCCGTTCCGGCCGCGCTGCGCCCAGGCACGAGACGTGTGTGCGACCAACCCGCCGCTGACGACGCGAGGCGCGTCGAGGGCGGCCTGCTGGGTGCCCGTCGAGGAGTGGACCCGCTGATGCTCGAAGCCATCGACCTGGTCAAACAGTTCCCCGTCCGCGACTCCGACGCCGTGGTGCACGCCCTCAACGGCGTCTCTCTCAGCGTTCGCCAAGGTGAGACGCTCGGCATCGTCGGGGAGTCCGGCTGCGGGAAGTCCACGCTGGCCGAGGTGCTGGTGCGGCTGCAGGACCCGACATCCGGGCAAGTGCTGCTGGATGGCGTCGACCTGACCGCGCTGCACGGCCGTCAGCTGCGCGAACACCGGCGACGGATCCAGATGGTGTTCCAGGACCCGTACTCCTCGCTGCACCCGCGCCAGACCATCGGCCGGACCCTCGACGAGGTGCTGTCGGTCCACCGGATCGGCCGTCCGGGCCCGGCCCGGACCGCCCGCGTCAACGAGCTGCTCGACATGGTCGGGCTTGCGCCGGTCCACGCCCAGCGCTACCCCCACGAGCTGTCCGGCGGGCAACGACAGCGGGTCGGCATCGCCCGGGCGCTGGCCGTCGAGCCGTCGATTCTGCTGCTGGACGAGCCGGTCTCGGCGCTGGACGTGTCGGTGCGGGCGGAGGTCATGAACCTGCTCGGGCGGCTGCGCGACGAGCTCAACCTCGGGTACCTCTTCATCAGCCACGACGTCGCCATGGTGCGCCAGATCAGCGACCGGGTGGCGGTGATGTACCTCGGCCGGATCGTCGAGCAGGGGCCGTGGAAGTCGGTGCTCGACGATCCGCTGCACCCGTACACGTCCGGCCTGCGCGGCGCGGTGCCGATCCCGGACCCGTCGCTGGCCCAGCCGATCACGGCCACCGTCGTCGGCGAGGTGCCGAACCCGGTCGCCCCGCCGCCGGGCTGCACGTTCCATCCGCGTTGCCCGCTGGCCGAGGACGTGTGCCGCACGACGATTCCCGTGCTGGAGGAGCTGCGCCCGTCGCACGTCGCCGCCTGCCACGTCGTCGCGCGCGAGACCCGCGTCTCCGGGGCGGCGTGAGTGTGGGGGACGCGGTGCTGGTCAGAGCGGCGGATCCGGACGATCTCGCGGCGATCGTGGCCGTGTTCCGTCAGTGCTGGACGCAGAGCTACGCGGTGGTGCTGCCCAAGGCGCTGATCGCCCGGCTGGACGAGCCCGCGTCGGTCGAGCTGTGGCGTGGCGTGCTCGACGACTCCCCGCGCGGCAGCGTCCTGGTGGCGGAGGACGCCGGCGAGGTGCTGGGCGTGACCCGGTTCCGGACGTCGGGGACCGCGGGGCACGTCAGCAGCCTGTACGTCGCACCGTCGACCCAGGGCCGCGGCGTGGGCCGGACGCTCCTGACGGCGGCGGTCGCGGCGATGGTCGACGGCGGCGCGGTCGAGGCGACCCTGTGGGTCTTCGCCGCCAACGCGCCCTCCAGGACGTTCTACACCCGGATGGGATGGACACCCGACGGCGAGACCCGAGTGCAGGAGCAGTTCGGCGAGCCCGAGGTCCGGCTGCGACGATCGCTCCCGGCACCGGGACGATCGCTCCCAGCACCGGCATGACCAGCGCGGACGCTGCCGGCACCGCCGACGGTGCGGACACCGCGAACACCGCTGCCGGCGTCGGCGGTTCGCCGACCACCGGGCGGGGCGTGCTCGTCGCCGCGTTCGTGGGCCTCGGGGTCAGTGCCGCGGTCCCGCCCGCGCTGCTCCCAGTGCTCGCCCAGACCACCGGGAGCTCACCGGAGCGGCTGAGCCTGGTCGTCTCGATGGTGTTCGCAGCGCTGTGGGTCGGGGTTCTGGCCACGGCGGCGCTGGCGTGGGCACCGGAACGATCCGCAGCCGTCGGGTCGTCGGCGCAGGCGGCGGGACTCGTGGGGTTCGCGGTGTCGTCGTCCGTGGGCGGCCTGCTCGCCTCGGCGGCGCTCGTCGGGTTCGGCTTCGGCGCGAGCGAACTGTCGGCGACGGCGATGGTGCGCCGCACCCGCGACACGAGTGGCCGCGGTCTCACCGGCCTCACCGCGGCACTGGCCCTGACGTCCGCGGGCACGCCGGTGGTGCTCGGGCTGCTGGCGGTCGACGGACGGTGGCGGGCCGCGGTGGTCGCAGGGGCTGTGGTCCACGTCGTGACGTCGATCGCTCTGCTGCGGGCCACCCCGCGCGCCAGGTCCGAGCTGCCGGCGACACCGTGGGTCGTGGCGATACGGCGCGGCGGGATGCGGCTGGCGGTCGCGCTGTACGTCGGGGCCGAGACGGTGCTGGCGGCGTGGATCGCCCGGACGGCTGCCGACGCCTTCGACCTGTCCAGCGGGGCAGCCGCGGGTGCCACGACGGCGTTCTGGCTGGCGTTGGCCGCCGGGCGGCTCGGCGGCACCGCGTGGCTGGCCCGGCATCCCGTGCCCCGGGCGACGCTCGTGGCCCTGCTGGGAGCGGCCACCGCCCTGCTCGCGGTGGCGGCGGCTTCCGGCGGGACGCTCCGGCTGGCCGCCGTCGTGCTCGCGCTGGTGTGTTGTGGCCCGGTCTACGCGCTGGTCCTGACGATCGCGCCCGGAACCGGCGACGTCCGCGTTCTGGCAGTGCTGGTGGCGTGCGGGGCCGCGGGCGGCGCGATCGTCAGCGCGGCGGCCGCTCCGGTGCACGGCGTGGCCGGACTCGGCGGTGTCCTGCTGTTGGGCGCGGCCACCCTGGCCGGCTGCGTTCTCGCGGTGCTGGTCGGGTCGCGCCGGTCCGGGTCGCGCCGGTCCGGGTCGCGCAGGTCAGGTTCACGCAGGTCAGAGGCGTAGAGGAGACGAGGATGGGCGCTGTGGACGCCGGGTTGCTCGACAGCGTGGCCGGTGAGCTCGCGGCCGGGATCGACGGCACCACCGATGCCGTCCCGCCGCCCGGGGTCATCATCGCTGTTCGGCGCGGCGGCGTGACCACCTCGGTGGCGCGCGGCGACCGGCAACGGCTGACCGGCACCCGGCCACTCGACGGCTCCGCTCCCGGCTCGCTCTCGAGGCTGGACCCGCCGCTGCCCATGACCACCGCCACCCAGCTCGACGCAGCCTCGATCACCAAGCTCGTGGCGACGACGGCGGCGGTGATGAGGCTGGTGGACGGCGGCACGCTGGCCCTGGACGCCGCCGCGGCGTCGTTCCTCCCGGCCCGCGGCGACGGCGCGAAGGCGTCGGTGACGGTCGAGGACCTCCTGCTGCATCGCGGCGGGCTCCAGCCCTGGTGGCCGCTGTACTACGACGCCCGGACGCCCGACGAAGGGATCGCGCTGGCCGCGGCCCTGCCGCTCGGCGCCGCCCCACGCACCGTCCGCAGCTACTCCGACCTCGGGTTCGTCCTGCTGGGGCGAGTCGTCGAGGTGGTCAGCGGGCAGCCTCTGGCCGACGCCGTGCGCACGCTCGTGCACGCACCGGTCGGGATGACCCAGACCGGCTACGGGCGTCCCACCCACGACGGCGCGGTGGCGGCCGGATCGCTCGGCGACCTCGCGGAGTACCGGATGATCCGGACCGGTGAGCCGTACCCGGTCCCGCAGGCCGTGGCCGACTTCGACGGCTGGCGCGATCACGTCCTCGTCGGCGAGGTCAACGACGGCAACGCCTTCCACACCTTCGGCGGATGCAGCGGTCACGCGGGACTCTTCACCACCGTCGACGACCTCCTGACCTTCGGCGACGCGGTGTCGGACAGCCTGCGCGGCGACGGGGTGTGGTCGCGCGAGACCATGTGGCGCTTCCTGACCCCGGGGCCTGACGCCGAGCAGGCGCTGGGCTTCCGGCACGAGGTCGTCGCCGCGGGTGGTCGCCGCCTCGCCGTGGTGGGCCACCCGGGCTACACCGGCAGCGCGGTGGGGATCGTCCCGGAGCTGGGCGCCACGATCGTCCTCGCCACCAACCGGCTCCACGTCGACGGCCTCCCGACGCCGCACCCGCCCATGTGGCGACACCTGCTGCGGCGCGTCCTCCCTGCCCTGGCGGCGGACACCCCCTCTCGGTGATCGTTGGAACCAGGTGGTCGCCCAGACCGCCGAATCCTTCCAACGATCACCCGGTGGCGGCGTCCACGAACTCGGCCCGCACGCCCACCAGGCGCACCGGGCCGCGCTCGGTGAACCGGCCGAGCGCGAGCAGCGCGGCCTCGGCGATCTCGGCGGCCTCGGTCGTCGGCTCGGGCAGGGTGTGGCGGTGGGTGTGCGTGAAGAACGGCGCGAAGCGCACC
>DATCVR010000045.1:0-11937 GCA_036566745.1 Jiangellaceae bacterium
GGCCAGCGCCTGCGCGACCGGGTCGGCGTCCGGGCCGGAGCTGCAGGCGGACAGGGTGGCAGCCGCGAGCGCCCCCGCCAGGGCCACCGCCGCGATCCGAAACGGGCGCCTCACGACGTCGCTCCGCTCAGCGCGGCGCCGACCCGAGCGTGGTCGTTCGCCGCGGCACCATCCAACGCGGCGCCGTTCGCGGTGGTGGCGGTCAACGCAGCACCCGGCGTGCACGCGATCTCACCCGGCTCCAGACTGATCCGGTCCGGCACCCAGGCCGTCACCGCACCCGGAGCGACCAGCACCAGGACGCACTCATACCCGGCGCCCACGGCAAGCCCCACCGTGGTGCCGCTCCCGGTCGCCAGATCGCCGATCGCGGCGTCGCTGTCGACGACGGCCTCGTCGACCGGAAGCAACTGCTCCGCGGTGACCACCCCGGCCGCCAGCTCGGCGCGCAGCGCAGCGGTGTAGCTGTCGCGTGCGGCAGCCAGCACGTCGGCGAGCTGCGGAGCCGGTGCGCCGGCCACCACGGCCAGACCGGACTCCAGGCCTTCGATCAGCTGGGCCGGCAGCCGCGGCTCCACCGGCGCGGGCGGGAGGGTCATGACCGGCACGTCCGGGCAGCCGTCCAGGCGCTTCGGCAGGTGCTCGTCGATGTTCCCGTCGAGCCGCCACCGGTAGCAGGCGCTGATCTCGTACGGCGTGCCGGGGCCGCCGAGCCAGTCGTACTCGGCCCGCTCCTGACGCAACCGCAACACCACCTCGGCTCCGCCGCCGTCGCGGACCGACGCCACGAGCGTCTCGACATCGGGCCCGGGGCCGTCGACCATGCGCGCGTACGCCTCCGGTTCGGGACCGCGCGAGCGGATCATCACCAGGCCGAGCTCGCGGGCGTAGGCGTCCAGGGCCTCGGTGTCGGCGGTCTCACGGGCACCGGTGACCGCCGACCCGGTCCCCAACACGCCGGCCGCCGCCGCTGTCGCGCAGCCGACGGCGCTCACGGCCACCACGACGACGACCCAGGTGCGGACTCTCATGACCAGGAGCCAAACACGAGCCGCCGATGTAGTCCAATATGGATATCGCCCACCAACGTCACCGATCTGGATATCACGCCACGTCATGGACCTTGTTCGCCATCTGTCGTACTTCACGGCCATCGCCGCCGAGGAACACTTCGGCCGCGCCGCCCGCAGGCTGGGCATGCGCCAGCCACCGCTGTCACAGGGCCTGCGCCGGCTCGAGGCCGAGCTGGGCGTGGACCTGTTCGACCGCAACAGCGCCGGAGTCCGGCTCACCGACGCCGGCCGGGCGCTGCTGCCGGCGGCGCTCCGCGTGCTGGACGAGGTCGAGCACCTCCGACTGCTGGCCCGCCGGCAACACGGCCCGCAGCGCCCGGCCGTGCGGGTGCGCGTCGCGCCCGGGCTCGGTCCCGCTCACTACGCCGCCCTCGTGGCGGCCTGCCGTCGGGCGGCCGCCGACGCGGACGTCGATGTCACCGAGCAACCCACAGCGGCGCAGGTGGCCGACCTGCTGGCCGGTCGTGCCGACATCGGCTTCGTGCGCGAACCGGTCGCGCTGCGGGGCGTCTCGCTCGGACCATCCGTGTCGGTATCGCTTCGCTGCGTCCTCCCCGCCGACCACGAGGCCGCACGCCGCGGTCACGTCGCCATGCGCGAACTCGCGGGCAACGCGCTGGTCATGCCGCCCCGGGCGGACGCGGCGGCCGCCTACGACGAGGTGATCGCGGCCTGCGAGCGGCACGGGTTCCTGCCCGAGACGATCCACGAGACCGTCGACGACCGGGTCGCCCGGGGGCTCGTCGCTGCCGGCGGCATCGTGGCGTTCACCACAGACGAGCCTGGCGGAGACGGACCGGACACCCGCATCGTGCGGATCGACGGCGATCCGCTCGGCGTGCGTTTCCGGCTCTGCTGGCGGGGCGACCTCGGCCCGCAGGCCGTCGACGTGCCGCCGGCGGCCGTACGCGTGCTCACCTCGACGCCCGCGGGTCCGTTCGGTGGCCCCGGTGGGTCTCCCCCAGCTGTGTCCGAACTGCCGGCGGTCGAGCCGTGATGCGGGGAGCCGGGCGATGACCACCGGGAGCGGGCTGGCCCGGGCCGCGTCCCGGATCCAGGAGTGCTTCGACGAGGCCGGGGTGTTCGGCAGCGTGCACGCCGTGGCCCTGCACCAGCGCGAGCGCGAGATCGGCGTGGAGTCCGACGAGCCGACCGTGCTCGCCTCGGTCTTCAAGCTCCCGCTGCTGGTCGCCTTCGCCCGGATGGTCGACGCCGGAGACGTCGACCCCACCGCGGCGGTCACGGTGACGCCGGACCAGCGGACCCCGGGCAGCACCGGCATCGCCGCGATGGCCGACGCCGTGACGATGTCGTGGCGGGACCTCGCCCGCTCGATGATCGCCGTGAGCGACAACGCCGCCGCCGACGCCCTCCTCGACATGGTCGGCCTGGAACGCCTCCGCGGCACGCTGGCGGATCTGGGCCTGACCGCCACGCGGGTGGCCGGCGGTACCCAGCAGCTGTACGACTCACTGGTCGAGGACACCGGCAGCAGCTCGCTGGGCGAGGCGATCGCCCGGCTGCGCGACCCGGAGGCGATCTCGGTGGTGTCGGCGCTCGACCCGGCCGACCCGGCCAGCAACGTCGGCACCTGCCGAGACCTGACCCGGCTGCTCGACGCGGTCTGGCGGGATCGAGCCGCGTCGCCTGAGCAGTGTGCCTTCATGCGTGGAGTGCTCGCCCAACAGGTGTGGACGCAGCGACTGGCCGCCGGTTTCCCGTTCGACGACGTCGTCGTGGCCGGCAAGACCGGAACGTTCGTCACCCTCCGCCACGAGGCCGGCGTGGTGGCCTACCCGAACGGCGAGCTGTTCGCCGTCGCCGTCCTCACTCGGACGACCCGGGCTCGGCTGGTGCTGCCGGCCGTCGACGCCGCGATCGCCCGGGCCGCGAAGCTGGCCGTCGCCGCGCTCCGCTGACTCGTACCCCACCCGGGTACAGTCGGGCAGCGTGACGACGTCGGTGGCGCCGGGGCGGACGATGGTGCTGCGAGCTCTCGCGCTCGCGGCGCTGATCGTCGGCCTGGTCATGATGCACCACGTCGCGGGCGCTGCCACGGTCCACGCCTCGGTCCATGCCGCGGCGCACTCGACGACCCACGACGCCGTCCACCTCGACGACGGATCCAGCGCCGGATCCGTGGCAGGGGCGGTCGGCACCGCTCACGGCCACCACGCTCCGGACCAGCCGGCGGACGACGCCGCCGACGCCGCTCACGGAAGCTCCGGCGGGCACCTCCTGCACCTCTGCCTGGCCGTCCTGACCGCCGTCGTCATGGTGCTGGCCGGGTGGTCGTGGCGACGGCTGCGCCCGCAGCGGCGCGACGCCAGGTGGCCCGGTGCGCGTCGTCGCCGACCTGTCGGACCGATCGGCCGGCACGGCTTCGACCTGCTCATCTCCCTGTGCGTGATGCGGACGTGACGGGCCGGATCGATCCAGCCCGACCCACGTTCCAGCTTCACGTTCACAGAAGGACGACCGCATGACGAAGACACGGTTCACCCTGCCCGCACTCGCCCTGGCGGCCGCCGGCCTCCTCGGTGCGTGTGCCGACGACGGCGCGAGCCCGGCCGGCTCGGGTTCGGCCTCCGGATCCGCCGCGGCTCACGCCACGGCGGACGCCGGCGCCGCCGACATCCGCTTCGCGCAGCAGATGATCCCGCACCATGCCCAGGCCGTGGAGATGGCCGCGATGGTGCCGGACGCGAGCAGCCCCGAGCTGCGCGACCTGGCCGCCGCCATCGAAGCGGCGCAGCAGCCCGAGATCGATCGGATGACCGCGCTGCTCGAGGCCTGGGGCGAGGATGTGCCCGGGGCCAGTGGGAGTGGAGGCGGCCACGAGGGTCACGGCGGGTCGGGCGACGCCGAGGGCATGGACGGCATGATGAGCGCCGACGACCTCGAGGCCCTCGGCGCCACCACCGGCCCCGAGTTCGAACGCACCTGGCTGACGATGATGATCGAGCACCACCAGGGCGCGATCACCATGGCAGAGGCCGAGCTCGCCGACGGCTCCGACCCCGATGCCCAGGCGCTCGCCCAGGAGATCGTCGACGCTCAGCAGGCCGAGATCACCCTGATGGAGCAGCTGCTCGCCACGATCGGCGGCTGAACCTCGAGCTAGGTGGCCCCACACCACCAGGCGTTCGCCCCCATCACGAGGCCTGCATGCCTCGTGATGGGGGCAATGATCACGTGGACGTGATCATTCGGAGCCCGGGTGGGGCGAGAACTCACGCGCCGGGGCGCAGGTCCACGCGGCGCAGGAGCTGAGCGTTGAGCGCCACGATGACGGTCGAGAGGGTCATCGCCACAGCGGCTGCCGCCGGCGGCAGCACGAACCCGATGGGCGCCAGCACCCCGGCGGCCAGCGGCACCGACACGACGTTGTACGCCGTCGCCCACACGAGGTTCTGCACCATCTTGCGGTAGCTGGCCTTGGAGAGCTTCCGCGCCGAGAGCACGCCACGGGGATCGTCGGAGGCCAGCACGACTCCGGCCGACTCGACGGCCACGTCGGTGCCCGCGCCGATCGCCAGCCCCACGTCGGCCCGGGCCAGCGCCGGGGCGTCGTTCACGCCGTCGCCGACCATGGCCACCGTCAGGCCACGCGCCTGCAGCTCGGACACCGCGGCGTCCTTGTCCTCCGGCAGCACCTCGGCGAACACCTCGTCGACCCCGACCGAAGCGGCCACCGACTCTGCCACGCTCCGGGCATCGCCGGTGATCATGATCGCCCGGACGCCGTCGGCGTGGAGGCCGTCGATCGCCTGACGCGACTCGGGCCGGATCTCGTCGGCCAGTGCGACCGCGCCGATCACGGAGTCGTCGCGCACGACGTACAGCACGGTCGATCCCGCGGCCGCCCACTCCCCCGTGGCGGCGGCGATCGACGCGGGCGGCTCGAGACCGAGGTCACGCAGCAACCCCGGGCCGCCCACGGCGACCTTCGCACCGTCGACGACTGCGCGGACGCCACGGCCGGTGATCGACCGGAAGTCCGACGCCGCGGGGACCTCGCCCCGCGCCTCGGCCGCCGCGACCACGGCCCGGGCCAGCGGATGCTCGGAGTCGCGCTCGGCGGCCGCGGCCACCACCAGCACGTCGTTCTCGTGCCCCGGCGTCACGGCGACCACGCCGGACACCGCGGGACGACCCAGCGTCAGTGTGCCGGTCTTGTCGAACAGCACGGCGTCGACCTGGCGCATCCGTTCGAGGGCGAGGCGGTCCTTCACGAGTATCCCGGCACGCGCCGACATCGCCGTCGAGATCGCGATGACCAGCGGAATCGCGAGCCCGAGCGCGTGAGGGCAGGCGATCACGAGCACGGTCACGGTGCGTTCGACCGCCGCCGACGCGTCGCCGAGCAACGCCCACACGACGAACGTCACGGCACCGACCCCGAGCGCGAACCAGAACAGCCAGGCTGCCGCGCGGTCGGCCAGCGCCTGCGCCCGTGAGCTCGACGCCTGAGCGTCGGCGACGAGCCGCTGGATGCCGGCCAGCGCGGTGTCGTCGCCGACGGCGGTGATCGTGACCCGGATCGAGGTGTCGGTCGCGACGGTTCCGGCCACCACGCGGTCGCCAGGGCCGCGGGTGACGGTCTTCGACTCGCCCGTGACCGTCGACTCGTCCACCTCGGCCGTGCCCTGGGCGACCACACCGTCGGCCGGGACGCGCCCACCGGAGCGCACCAGCACGACGTCGCCGACCCTGACGTCCGCGAGCGGCACCTCGGAGACGTCGCCGTCGGGGCCGACCCGCTCGGCGGTGTCCGGCAGCAGCTCCGCCAACGCCGCGAGCGCACCTGACGCCTGTCCGAGGGCACGCATCTCGAGCCAGTGCCCGAGCAGCATGATGACGATCAGGAGCGCGAGCTCCCACCAGAAGTCGAGGTCGAAGTCGCCGATGCCGAGCGTGGTCAGCCCACTCGCGACGAAGGCGACGGAGATCGCCAGGGCGATCAGGGTCATCATGCCCGGCTGGCGGTTCTGCAGCTCCGCCTTCGCGCCGGTGAGGAACGGCCAGCCGCCGTAGCCGAACAGGACCGTGCCGATGACGGGCGCGATCCACGTCCCCCACGTGGGCACCTCGTACCCGAGCAGCTCGCCCACCATCTCGCTGAAGTAGACGACGGGGATCGCCAGGACCAGGCTGATCCAGAACTTGTCCCGGAACATGCTCCCATCGCCATGACCAGCATGTTTGTCGTGATGCGCGGGCGCCGAACCAGGCTGCCCGGGCGTGTGGCCGTGGTGGTCGGTGGGGTGGTGATGGTCGTGGACGTGCTCGTCCGTGCTCATCGTCGACTCTCTCTCATCCGGCGTCGGCAACCCCAACGATATACCCCCAGAGGGTATTCCTCCATCGGGGTGGCGCATCGGCACCGGTGGTGAAGATCGTCGTGTCGAGACCCCGCCCGATCAGAGGGTCAGGTCGAGCGCGACGCCCTCGACGGATGGATCCTCGATCACCTCGACCGACGCGATCCGGCCCGCCGCCCTGACGTCGCCGACCACCAGCCGCGCGCGGGCGATGCCGGCACCGTCCGCTCGCACCACCGCCTGCTCGACCTCGGTCCGCATTGACACCTGGGCCTCGCTCTTGGCCTTGCGGACCTCGGCGATCAGCGCGGACGCGACGCCGAGCAACTCGGCGTCGGCCGTGTCGCCGAGCACGCCGTCGATCTCGCCGGACTCAGGCCACGACGCCACGTGCACCGAACCCTCCTGCCACCACGACCACACCTCCTCGGTCACGAACGGCAGGAAGGGCGCGAACAGCCGCAGCTGCACCGACAGCGCCAATCGCAGCGCCGCCCGTGCCGAGGCCGCGCCATCGACACCGGAGTCGCCGTACGCCCGAGTCTTGACCAGCTCGAGGTAGTCGTCGCAGAACTCCCAGAAGAACTGCTCGGTGCGCTCGAGGGCGCGGGTGTAGTCGTAGGCGTCGAACGCCTCGGTGGCGCCGCGAACGACCTCACGCAGGGTCGCCAGCATCGCCAGGTCGAGCGGCTCGGTGGGCGCGGCCGACCCGTCCGACGCGCTCAGGCCCAGCACGAACGTGCTGGCGTTGAGCACCTTCATGGCCAGACGGCGGCCGACCTTCATCTGGGCCTCGTCGAACGGCGAGTCGGTGCCGGGCCGCGCCATGGCCGCCCGCCAGCGCACCGCGTCGGCGCCGTAGCGTTCGAGGATCTCGGTGGGGACCACGACGTTCCCCTTGGACTTGGACATCTTCTTCCGGTCGGGATCGACGACGAAGCCCGAGATCGCCGCGTGGGACCACGGCACCTCACCGTGCTCGAAGTGCGAGCGCACCACCGTGGAGAACAGCCAGGTCCGGATGATCTCGTGGACCTGGGCCCGCATGTCCATCGGGAAGACGCGGGCGAACAGGTCCGGGTCGCGTTCCCAGCCGCCAGCGATCTGCGGGGTCAGCGACGACGTCGCCCAGGTGTCCATGACGTCGGGGTCGCCGACGAACCCGCCCGGCTTGCCGCGCTGGTCCTCGTCGTAGCCCTCGGGCGGCTCCGACGACGGGTCGACCGGGAGCGCCGACTCCGCAGCGGTGATCGGCTGGTCGTGGATCGGCTCGCCGTCGGAGTCGAGCGGGTACCACACCGGGAAGGGCACGCCGAAGAAGCGCTGCCTGCTGATGAGCCAGTCGCCGTTGAGCCCTTCGACCCAGTTGAGGTAGCGGTGGCGCATGTAGTCGGGCACCCAGGTGATCTCATTGCCGCGTTCGACCAGCGCCTGACGGAGCTCGGCGTCACGGCCGCCGTTGCGGATGTACCACTGCCGGGTCGAGACGATCTCGAGCGGCTTGGTGCCTCGCTCGTAGAACTTCACCGCGTGGGTGATCGGGCGGGGTTCGCCGACCAGCTCGCCGGCCGCGCTCAGCGCCGCGACGATCGCCTCGCGCGCGGAGAAGACGGTCTTGCCGGCCAGCTCGGCGTACCGCTCGGCCGCGGGCGGCTCCGCGAGCCAGGGCGGGGTCTCGCGCAGGAATCGCCCGTCGCGGCCGATGACCGTGCGGATGGGCAGCTGGAGCTCGCGCCACCAGGTGATGTCGGTGATGTCACCGAACGTGCAGATCATCGCGATACCGGTGCCCTTGTCAGGCTCGGCCAGCGGATGGGCCACGACCGGGACCTCGACCCCGAACACCGGGGTGCGCACGGTCGCGCCGATCAGCGGCTGGTAGCGCTCGTCGTCGGGATGGGCCACCAGCGCCACGCACGACGCGACCAGCTCGGGACGGGTGGTGTCGACGAGGACCGGCTCGCCACCGCCCACCCGCCCGAAGGCGATGCGGTGGAAGGCACCCGGATGGTCACGGTCCTCGATCTCGGCCTGGGCGATCGCAGTCTGGTCGGTGACGTCCCACAGCGTCGGCGCCTCGGCCTGGTACGCCTCGCCGCGGGCCAGGTTCCGCAGGAACGCCCGTTGTGCCACCGCCCGCGAGTCGGCGCTGATCGTCGTGTAGAGCAGCGACCAGTCCACGGACAGCCCGACTCGCCGCCAGACGTCCTCGAACACCTGCTCGTCGCGGGCGGTGAGGGCGTCGCACAGCTCGATGAAGTTGCGACGGCTGATCGGGACCTGGCGCTTCGGGTCAGGCTTCTCCGGCGGGGTGAACGCCGGGTCGTACGGCAGCGACGGATCGCACCGCACGCCGTAGTAGCCCTGCACCCGGCGCTCGGTGGGCAGGCCGTTGTCGTCCCACCCCATCGGGTAGAACACCGCCTTGCCGCGCATCCGCTGGTAGCGAGCGATGGTGTCGGTGTGGGTGTAGGAGAAGACGTGGCCGACGTGCAGCGACCCGCTCACGGTGGGGGGCGGGGTGTCGATCGAGAACACGTCGGCGCGCTCGCGTGTGCGATCGAACCGATACACCCCGGACTCCTCCCAGCGCGGAGCCCAGCGCGCTACCAGACCATCGACGGTCGGCTTGGCGGGGACGTCGGCTGCGAGTTCGGAGGCGATGGGCTCGTTCACGCGGTGAAGTGTAGGACCCACGCCGGGCGCTCGCCGTGGTGGCGAGGCGCGCGGGCGGTCAGGACTTGGGGTTCTTCGCCGCCTCGGTGAG
This sequence comes from Jiangellaceae bacterium, assembly GCA_036566745.1. Lineage (GTDB taxonomy): Bacteria > Actinomycetota > Actinomycetes > Jiangellales > Jiangellaceae > DATCVR01. The sequence goes on from DATCVR010000045.1 coordinate 9,165, forward strand.
CTTGGCCTTGACGCTCGCGGCGTAGACGTCGACGTACTCCTGGCCCGACAGCTCCATCAGCGCGTACATGATCTCGTCGGTGACCGAGCGGAGCACGTAGCGGTCGTGCTCCATGCCTTCGTACCGGCTGAAGTCGAGTGGCTTGCCGAAGCGCACACACGGGCCTGGGCGCACGATCTTGGGGATCACCCGCCCGGCCGGCTGCATCTCGGCGGTGCCGATCATCACGACCGGGACGACCGGGACCCGAGCCTCCAGGGCCATCCGAGCCACGCCGGTCTTGCCGCGATAGAGGCGGCCGTCCGGTGAGCGAGTGCCCTCGGGGTAGATGCCGAACAGCTCGCCTTCCTCGAGGACCTGCAGGGCGGTTCGCAACGCCTGCTCGCCCGCCCGACCTCCGGCCCGGTCGACCGGGACATTGCCGGTGCCGCCGAAGAAGATCCGCTTGAACCAGCCCTTGAGCCCGCGCTCGGTGAAGTAGTCGCTCTTGGCCAGGAAGGTCACCTTGCGTTCGATGACGAGGGGCATGAAGAACGAGTCGATCACCGTGAGGTGGTTGCCGGCGAGGATGGCCGCGCCCTCTTTCGGGACGTGCTCGGCGCCCTGCGCCCACGGTCGGTAGACCACGCGGAGGACGGGGCCGAGGAACACCCGTTTGAGGAGCCAGTAGAGCACGCGGGAACTGTACATCGGAGCGGCGAGGGACGGAGTGAGGCACGAACGCAGGACCGAGCGCGACCAGCCGAGCCGAGCGGCCGGGGCGACGTGAGGCAGATCGCTGGACGAGCCCAGTCTCCTGACGGGGTTGCCGTGCGACCATGCATCCATGGACGTGAACTCGGCGGCCGAGCCGTACCGCCACGACGGCAACCGCACCGGCATCCTGCTCTGCCACGGGTTCACCGGGTCGCCGGCGTCGCTACGTCCGTGGGCCGAGCATCTCGCGGCAGTGGGCTTCAGCGTCGAGCTGCCGCGCCTGCCCGGTCACGGCACCACGTGGCAGGAGATGAACCTGACCCGCTGGCCCGACTGGTACAGCGCGGTCGAGCGGGCACTGCTCGACCTGGCCGAGCGCTGCGACACGATCATCGTCGCCGGGTTGTCCATGGGCGGGTGCCTGGCCCTACGGCTGGCCGAGGATCATCCTGCGGTGGTCGACGGGCTCGTGCTGGTCAATCCGGCGGTGGCCCACGGCGACCCTCGTCTCTACGCCCTGCCGGTGCTGCGCCATCTCGTGCCGTCGTTCCCCGGCATCTCGAACGACATCGCCAAGCCCGGCCAGGACGAGCACGCCTACGACCGCAATCCCCTGCACGCCCTGCACTCGCAGACGAAGATGTGGCGAACGGTCCGCGACGATCTCGCCAAGGTCACCCAGCCGATCCTGTTGTTGCGCAGCGTCAACGACCACGTCGTCGACGACACCGGCCACCCGCTGATCGTGTCGGGCGTCTCCTCCACCGACGTCACCACCGTCATGCTCCATCGCAGCTTCCACGTCGCCACGCTCGACCACGATGCCCCCGAGATCTTCCGGGAGTCCGTCGAGTTCGCCGGACGCGTCGCCGCGGCCAACACGAGAGCCGCGGGCGAGCGATGAGCCGCGACGACGACCGCACCTGGGCCGAACTCATCGAGGCGTTCAACGCCTCGCCGGACGCCGACCCGCGCGAGGACGCCACCGATCCCTGGCCGGCCGCCGAGAACCTCGATCCGGACGAGCCGAACGAGCCCGAGGCCTTCCGCGACGCCTCCGTCACGCTCGGGTCCTGGCCGCCGGGACACGACCGCCCGCCGGCCCCGGCCGAACCCCATCCCGGCCGCCCCGAGCCCGAGGTCGAGCACGACCACTTCGTCCCTCCTCCGCCCCCGCCCATCCCCCGTGGCGACCTCGTGTCGCGGCTGGCCTGGGCCGGGGTGATCGGATCGCCGCTCGCCCTGATCCTCATCGCGGCTGTCAACTGGTCGGCGCCGAGCTGGCTGATGGGCCTCATGGTGGTGGCCTTCGTGGGCGGATTCGGCACGCTGGTGGCTCGAATGCGCGGGCATCACCCCGACGACCCCGACGACGGCGCAGTACTCTGATCGACCATGTCGCCTGCGCCCGCGTGGCCACCTGTCAGCGAGCTGTCGGCCGCCGGACGTGAGTCGACGACGATCACGACGGCGCCCCGATGACCACGAATTCCTCGACTGACCTGGCCGACGCGCTGGCCCAGCTGACCGATGCCCGCCAGGTCTGGCTGGCCAGCGGCGACCTGGCACTGCGTGCACTCCGTGGTCGCTTCACCCGTCTGCACATGTACACCGACCTCGCCGCGGCGACGTCACAGGCCGCGCGCACGTCGTTGAGAGAGCGACTAGGGCGCGACGAGATGGGCATGAACCTGGCCTACGCCGAGGCCTGGGACGACGCCACGGTGGCCATCCTCAATGACCTGAACCGGATCAAGGCCACGATCGGTGCGGCGTCCCGGCCGGCTCCGACGTGGCGGACGTTCGCCGAGGGCATGGCCGAGCTCGCCCACACCAACCCGACAGTCCTCCCGACGCCGCCGCCAGGGGCCACGGTCGACGAGATCCACACGTGGTGGATGACGCTGTCCACGGCCGAGCAGGAGGATCTGATCGCCCGGCACGGCGCCCAGCTGGCCCGCATCGCCGGCATCCCGCCGAGGGTCCGCGACCGGTGCAACCAGACCCGGCTCGCGTTCGACCTTCGTGAGCTCACGAACAGCCTGGACGATCTCCGGAATGCCGGACGAACCCTGAC
>DATCVR010000046.1:0-31176 GCA_036566745.1 Jiangellaceae bacterium
CGGCCTCGAGCGGTCTACCCGGGAACTCGGGCGGGCCGCCCTCGAACGTTCCCTGTCTGACCTTGCTCCGGGTGGGGTTTACCGAGCCGTCCTGGTCACCCAGGACGCTGGTGGTCTCTTACACCACCGTTTCACCCTGACCTGACGCCGAAGCGTCAGGCGGTCTGCTTTCTGTGGCACTGTCCCGCGGGTCACCCCGGGTGGGCGTTACCCACCACCCTGCCCTGTGGAGTCCGGACTTTCCTCGGCGGAACCCGAAGGCTCCGTCGCGGCCGCCCGGCCGGCTCGTCCGGCTTCAGCGTACTGGACGCGGCATGGCGGTCGCTGCCTCGGACGCGAGCAGAGCGGCGCCGATGATGCCGGCGTCGTTGAGCAGCGCGGCGGGGACGATCGGCGTGCGGAGGTCGAGCAGTGGGAGGAACTTGTCCGCCTTCTTGCTCACGCCGCCTCCGACCACGAAGAGATCGGGGGAGAAGATGAACTCGAGGTGTGCGTAGAAGGCCTGGAGCCGCTCGGCCCAGTCGTGCCAGGAGAGCTCCTTCTCCTCGCGCACCGAGGCTGCCGCGTACTTCTCGGCCTCGTGGCCGTGGGGGAGGTGGAGGTGGCCGAACTCGGTGTTGGGCAGCAGGACGCCGTTGTGCAGCACGGCGCTGCCGATGCCAGTGCCCAGCGTGGTGACGATGACCACGCCGCCGACCTCGGCCGCCGCGCCGTAGCGGTCCTCGGCCACTCCGGCCGCGTCGGCGTCGTTGACGATGCGGACGTGCTGGCCGGAGAGCTGGGTGAGCTCACGCGCGAGATCGACGCCGATCCAGGACTTGTCGACGTTGGCCGCCGACAGCACGACGCCGTTGCGGACGACGCCGGGGAAGGTGCAGCCGAACGGCTCGGTCCAGCCGAATTCGGCGAGAACGTCGAGCACCACCTCGATGACGTTGGCGGGCGTGGACGTCGCGGGCGTCTCGATGCGGACCCGCTCGGCGGCGAACTCGCCAGCAGCAAGGTCGACCGGCGCGCCCTTGATGCCGCTGCCGCCGATGTCGATGCCGAAGCCCTGCCGTGCCGTGGTGTCAGTCACGGCCACCAGCTTGGCCGACCGGTGCGGCCGACGCCAAACGCGCGGACATCCGGCAGACACCACAAGGATCGTGCCCGCACCACGAGGCCTGCAGCCCTGGTGATGGGGGCAATGATCACGTGGACGTGATCATTCTGGCTAGGGCAGGGTCAGGATTTCGGAGCCACTGTCGGTGACCAGGATGGTGTGCTCGAACTGGGCCGACCGCCGCAGGTCCTTCGTGACGACCGTCCAGCCGTCGTCCCACATGGTCCACTCGTGGGTGCCGAGGTTGAGCATCGGCTCGATGGTGAACACCATGCCGGCCTCGATCAGCGTGGTGGAGCCGGGATCGTCGTAGTGGGGGACCACCAGCCCGGAGTGGAAGGACTCGCCCACGCCGTGACCGGTGAACTCGCGCACGACGCCGTAGCCGAAGCGCTTGGCGTAGGACTCGATGACCCGGCCGACGACGTTGATCGCCCGCCCCGGTGCCACGGCCTTGATGCCGCGGGCCAGCGCCTCGCGGGTGCGCTCGACGAGCAGGCGCGACTCCTCGTCGACGTCGCCGGCCAGGAACGTGGCGTTGTTGTCGCCGTGGACGCCGCCGATGTAGGCGGTGATGTCGATGTTGACGATGTCGCCGTCGGCCACCACCGTCGAGTCGGGGATGCCGTGGCAGATCACCTCGTTGACGCTGGTGCAGAGCGACTTCGGGAAGCCGCGGTAGCCCAGCGTGGACGGGTAGGCGCCGTGGTCGCAGAGGTATTCGTGCCCGATGGCGTCGAGTTCGTCCGTGGTGATGCCCGGCTCGACGTGCTTGCCCACCTCGGCCAGCGCGGCGGCGGCCAGCTGGGCGGCGACGCGGATGCGCTCGATCGTCTCGGGGTCCTTGACCTCCGAGCCGGTAAACCGCGCCGGACCCGGGCGCCCGACGTACTCCGGGCGGGGAATGGCGGCGGGGACGCTGCGCTCGGGCGAGAGGGAGCCGGGGGCGACGGGTGGCATGACATGAAAGTCTAGATCGAGCAGGTGAACATGCCGTCCGGAGGGAGACTCACGATGAGCGGACCGTGGTACTGGTGCCTCGACCACGCCCGGGTCGAGCCCGCCGCAGGATGCCCCAACGACCGTCGCATGGGTCCGTACGACACCCGCGAGGAAGCCGCCCAGGCCATCGACCGGGCCCGCGAGCGCAGCGAGGCATGGGACCGTGAGGACGCTCGCGAGGCGTCCTGGAACGACGACGACCGGTGAACCCGGCCGGCCCGCCGGGCGTCCGCAAGCGCCAGGCGCGCGGAGAACGCCGCATCGCGAGCCTCCTCGACGCCGCTGCCGGGGTGTTCGCCGAGGTCGGGTACGCCCGGGCGTCGACCAACGCGATCGCGGCTCGGGCCGGCGCCTCGCCCGGCACGCTCTACCAGTTCTTCCCGAACAAGGAGGCCATCGCCGACGCGCTGGCCCAGCGCTACATCGAGCAGCTCCGTCTCGCCCACACCTCGGCGTTCCCGCCCGAGCTGGCGACGCTACCGCTGACCGAGCTGCTCGACCGGATCCTGGATCCGATCATCGACTTCAACCTCGCCAACCCCGGGTTCCGGGCCTTGCTGTCCGACCCGGGCGTGCCCATGAACGTCGCGACGTCGAAGCAGCCCCTCTCCGAGGCGATGGCGGACCGCCTCGAAACGCTGATCGCGGCGCGCGAACCCGGCCTCCCGGTGGAGGACCGGCGGCGGTGCGCGCAGTACGCCATGACCGTGTTCGGTTCGCTGCTTCCGCTGGTCCTGCGGGCCGAGGGCGCCGAGCGTCCGGCCGCGATCGCCGAGGTCAAACGCGTGTTGTCGGCCTACCTCAGCGGCTATCTCAGCTAGCCGCGGGTGCTCCGGCGACCGGCCTCGTCACCACACCCGGCCGGCCTCGACCAGCCGGGCGAGCACGGCGGCGACCTCGGGCCGGCCCATAACCTGAGGGCGGCGCGCGAGGTACAGCGTGTTCAGGGGCGGCACCCCGGGGTCCCCGAGCGCGACCAGCTCGCGCGTGGCCAGCGGCTCGGCGCACAGGTAGGTGGGGAGCACGCTGATCCCGGCGCCCGCGCGGACCGAGGCGAGCACCCCGCGCAGGTCGGCGATCACGAGGTCAGGAGTGCGGGTGAGCCGGGTGCCGAACACGGTCCGCCAGTACCGGCGCAGGATCGGGGCGTCCTCGCCGTAGGCGACCAGCGGCACGTCGCGCAGCGTGTCGGGGGTGACCGGCCCGTGGACGGCGTCGGCCCATCGCGGGGCGGCGACCAGGGCGAACTCCTCGTCGAAGAACGGATCGACCAGCAGCCCTCGCCGTCGTGGGCGGGTGCTCGACACGGCGACGTCGAGTCGGCCGGCCGCGATGCCGTCGAGGAGGTCGTCCGGGAGGCCGGTGGTGACGCGGAGCTGCAGCCCGCCGGCGACCAGCTCGGCGAGGGCGGGGAGGACCCGCTCGCACACGAGCTCCGCCGGGCCGCCGAGGTGCACGGTGGCGGGATAGGCGGCGGGCCTCTCGGCGGCGACGAGCTCGTCCAGGGCGTCGAGCGGCGGGGCGATGCGGCGGGCCAGCTCGTCGCCGGCCGGGGTGGCGGCGACGCCGCGCGGAAGGCGCTCGAACAGCTGCCGCCCGAGCGCTGCCTCGAGCGCCTTCAACTGAGCGGTCACAGTCGGCTGGGCCAGCCCGAGGACGTCGGCCGCTGCGGTGACGGAGCCGGCGCGGTGGACGGCCAGGAAGCTGCGGAGGAGGTCGAGCGACAGGCTCACATCAGGAATTCTATCGATGACCCGGCCTCACGCTATTGGTTACTGATGGCTCACCCGCGTCATCATGGCAGCATGACACGCGCACTCATCGCACTGACCAGCCACGACACCCTCGGTTCGACCGGCCGCCCCACTGGCTTCTACGCCGGGGAAGCGGCCGAGCCTTGGGAAGTCTTCCTCGCGGCCGGCTACGAGGTCGACGTCGCGTCCGTGGCCGGAGGCCGCCCGCCGGTCGACGGCCGCGACGACACCGACCCGGCCCAGCAGGCGTTCTTCGCCCAGGCCGGCCTCGAGCACACCCTGCGGGCCGACGACCTCGATCCGGCGGACTACGACGTCGTCTTCTACGCCGGTGGCCACGGCACGATGTGGGACTTCCCCGATGCCGTGGCCCTCGCGAGGCTCGCAGCCGGAATCTACGAACACGGCGGCGTGGTGGCCGCGGTGTGCCACGGCCCGGCGAGCCTGGTGAACCTGACGCTCTCCGATGGTTCCTACCTGGTCGACGGCAAGCGGGTCGCGGCGTTCACCAACGACGAGGAGGCCGCGGTGGGACTGACCGACGTCGTGCCGTTCCTGCTCGCCGACGCCCTGGCCGCCCGTGGCGCCGAGCACGTCCCGGGGCCGAATTTCACCGAGCAGGTGGTCGTCCACGAGCGACTGGTCACGGGCCAGAACCCGCAGTCCGCCCGCGCCGCTGCCGAGCAGGTCGTGAAGCTGCTGGCGTGAGCCGCGGCCGGCCGGCGGGCGCTGTGTCGAGCATCCCGCCGGCCGGTCGTACGTCACGCCGGGTCGTGCGTCACACCAGTTCGGGCGTGGCCGCCGGGACGGGCGCGGCAGCAGCGCGACGGTCCAGCGTCCCCGCGACCACCGCCACGCCCAATGCCGACGCCGCCATGATCCCGCCGACCCAGTTGGGTGCCTGGTAACCCAGTCCGCCGGCGATGACCAGCCCGCCGAGCCACGCCGCGAGGGCGTTGCCGACGTTGAACGCCCCGATGTTCACCGCCGACGCCAGCGTGGGTGCCTGCTTCGCGCTCTGCAGGACCCGCGTCTGGAGCGGCGCTGCCGTGGCGAAGCCGAACCCACCCAGCAACACGATGGTGATCATGGCCGGGATCTGCGCCTGTGAGGTGAACGTGAAGGCGAACAGCACCGTCGCGAGGCCGGCGAGGGTGAGGTAGAGGCTGCGCATCAGGTCGCGGTCGGCCAGCCGCCCACCGATCAGGTTGCCGATCACCATGCCGGCCCCGAACAGGACCAGCAGCCAGCTGATCGCGTCGTCGGAGAACCCGGCCACCTCGGTCATCATCGGCGCGATGTAGGTGAACGCCGCGAACACCCCGCCGAAGCCCAGCACCGTCATCGTCACGGCCAGCCACACCTGCCTGCTGCGGAACGCGGCGAACTCGGTCCGGATCCGGCGCTCGGCGTCGCGTGGTTGCGACGGCACGAGCGTCGCGATGCCGATCAGTCCGAGGACGCCGAGAACGGCCACCACCCAGAACGTCGAACGCCACCCGAAGCTCTGGCCGAGGAAGGTGCCCATCGGCACACCGAGCACGTTGGCGAGGGTGAGCCCGGTGAACATCAGCGCGATCGCACTGGCCCGGCGCGCGGGTGCGACGAGCGATGCCGCGACGACCGAGCCGACGCCGAAGAACGCGCCGTGGGCGAAGGCGGCGATGACCCGCCCGGCCATCATCACGGCGTAGTCGGGCGCCACGGCGGAGACCACGTTGCCGGCGATGAAGATGACCATGAGGCCCAAGAGCAGGTGCTTGCGGCGGAGCCGGCCGCCCAGCAGGGTCATCGGCACGGCTCCCACCGCGACGCTCAGGGCGTACCCGGTGATCAGCCAGCCGGCGACGGGGATGGTGACGTCGAATTCGCGAGCCACCTCGGGCAACAGCCCGGCGATGACGAACTCCGTGGTGCCGATGCCGAACGCGCCGATGGCCAGCGCGACGAGAGCGAGCGGCATGGGAGAGCCTCCAGGTGTGAACGACAAATGTCAGCGTCGACAATAGTTGCATACGCGGACAATCATCAAACGCCGATAAACGTTGCGGTCGTGTAAGCTGTGCCCGTCGGCGAACGTCGGTTCACAGCAGGGAGGCCGCTGGCATGGGCATCTCCGACGATGCGGTCGAGGCGCGCGCCCAGGGCTGGCGCGCCCTCGCGGCGCTGCATGCCAGGCTCGAGTCGCGCATCGAGCGCGCCCTGCAGACCGAGCACGGGCTGAGCGTGAGCGAGTACACCGTCCTCGATGTGCTCTCCCGCCAGGACGGCTGGCACATGCGCATGCAGCAGCTCGCGAGTGCCGTGGTGCTGAGCCAGAGCGCCACCACGCGCCTGGTCACCCGCCTCGAGGACCAGGGCCACCTGAGCCGGTACCTCTGCGACACCGACCGCCGGGGCATCTACACCGAGGTCAGCGAGAGCGGCCAAGAGCTGCTGGCGCGGGCCCGTCCCACCCACGACCGCGCGCTCAGCGAGGCGCTCGACGAGGCGACGGCGATGCCCGAGCTCGAGCCGCTGGCGCGCGCACTCGTCCAGCTCCCGCAGCCGATCGCCTGACGCGACACGGTCTCGCTCCGCGGCTGGACGCCCGGACCGAGACTCGTGTTCGTGCAGGTCAGCGGCTCAGCAACGCCACCGCCCGATCGAAGGCGGAGTCGCGGTCGTGGGCGAACTCCTCCTCGGTGAACACCGGTGTCCGGACGTGCGGCGCGATGCCCACGCCGTCGAACGAACGTCCCGAGCGGGTGCGGAACTCCTCGTTGGGCAGGATGAACTGCCAGCCGTTCGGCAGGGTGCGGATCATCGTGTCGGAGAAGACGCCCTGGGTGTTCTCGCCGATCCGGACCGGCCGCGGACGTCGCTCGAACATCGCCTGCGTGAACGTCTCGCCCGCGCTGATCGTCGAGCCGCCGGTGAGCAACACGACCGGCCCGGTGTAGGCGGGGGAGTCGGGGCGCACCCAGATCGGTTGTGCGCGGGTGAAGCGGCTGGGGTCATCGGGATCGATGCGCGCCCGGGTGGTGTAGGCGAAGTGCGGCCGCCCGCTCAAGCGCGACGCGAGCTGGAGGGCCAGCCGGTCGTGGCCGCCGCCGTTGATGCGGAGGTCGACCACGAGTCCGCGCAGGGCTTGCGGCCCGCTCAGCCGGGCGTCGGTGAGGATCTCGTCGAGGATGCGGTCCAGCTCGGCCGAGTCCGAGGCGAAGTCGCCGCGCTCGGTGTACGCGGAGAAGGCGATCACCCGGAGGTAGCCGAGGCGGCCGGGCAGGTCCGCGTAGCCGATCCGGTCGTTGCCGAACAGGTGCAGCGGCTTGCCGAGGTCACGGCGTTCGACGAACGCCTGCACCCGCTCGTTCTGCTCCGGGCTGGGGAACTCGGTGCCCGGCCGGTGACCGATGTAGGCGCGGTGCTCGCCGGCCCGGATCCCGGTGTGAGCATCGTGCAGCGGCGTGATCATCTCCACGAGGACGTCGAAGAGCTCGTCGTCGGACAGGTCCGGGCGTACCCGCGGCCGGTACTCGTCACGTACGGCCTGCCAGTCGACGTCGTGGACGGCGAAGAACGGGTAGTTCTCCGCGTACGTGGTCCAGAACAGGTCGAACGTCGCGAGGGGACCGGTGGGCGCCGGCTGCGAGCAGGCGGCGGGCAGCTCGCGCAACCGGAGCAGCGTGCGGTCGCCGGCCGAGCCGTCTACGTGAAGCACCGCCCGGCCGCGCGCCGGGGAGGGGCGAACGGTGAAGCCCTGGGCGCCGAGGACGAATCGCACGGTGCCGTCCTGGCCCACCGAGCCGGACTGCTCGGCCGGGTCCCCCTCGACGCAGCTGGTGGTGGTCGTCTCGAACGCCCGGGCGTGGCCGTCGGCGATGGCGAGCACGGTGCCGTACCCGTCGGTGCGCCAGACGCCGTCGATCGAGGTGCGCGCCGCAGCGGAGGGCGGGGTGGACATGGCGTCCGCGGCCGCCGGTCCGGCGGCCCCGGACACGACGAGGGCAGCGGCCGCCAGCATGGCGACGAGTGCCACGAGCGGCCGGTGGAGCGTTCGTCTGATCATGGTTCCAGCCTCGCCGGACCGGGAGCCTGGCGGAATCCGGCGAGCTTCGGGACGGGACCGGGGGACAGCCCCACCTCAGACGCCGCCACCCCGGCCGTGCCTCGGGGACGGCGTCATCAGGGGGCCGCGACTGCCTCGGGTGCCGCCGGCGACGTGGGGACGGCGTCGTGTTCGCCCAGCCCGATGCGCGCGTGCAGACGGCGCAGCGGCGCGGGTGCCCACCAGTTGGCCCGGCCGGCCAGGCGCATGAACGCAGGCACCATCACCCCGCGGATCAGGGTGGCGTCGACGATCACCGCCAGCGCCATGCCGATGCCGATCTGCTGGAGGAACACCACCTCGCTGGTCGCGTAGACCGCGAACGACGCGGCCAGGATGAGCGCGGCGGCCGTGACGAGTCCGGCCGAGCGAGCGATGCCGCGGGGCACCGATCCGACCACGTCACCGGTGCGGTCGTAGTCGTCCTTGATCCGGGAGAGGAGGAAGACCTCGTAGTCCATCGACAGCCCGTAAGCGATGCAGAACATCAGCAACGGGATGCTCGGTTCGATCAGCCCGGTCGGGGCGAAGCCGAGCAGGCCGGCCAGCCCGCCCTCCTGAAACCCCCACACCAGCACCCCGGCCATCACCGAGAGGCTCAGCAGATTGAGGGCCGAGGCCTTCAGCGGCGCGACCACGCTGCCCGTCATCAGGAACAGCACGACGAACGTGACCCCGAGGACGAGCACCGCGACAAGCGGGAGACGCTCGACGACGCCGTCGCGGTAGTCCGTCAGCTCCGCGGGATACCCGCCGACCACCACCTCGAACGGCGCCGGCAGGTCGCGCACCTCGGCCACCAGCCCGGTGGGGTCCTCGGCCAGCCGTTCCCCGGTCGGCAGCACGGCCAGCCAGGTGCCGCCGTCGCCGGCGAACCGCTCGGGTCCGTCCGGCCCGGCCGCACCGATCCGCTCGCCGCCCTGGTAGGCCCCGGTCGCCGCGTCGACCCGCTCCACACCTGGCAGCCGCGACAGCTCTGCGGCGTATTCGCCGACGTCGGCGCTGTCCGTGCGGCGCGCGACCACCTGGATCGCGTCGGCGTCCTCGGTGGCGAAGTCGGCCCGGATCGTGTCGTACATCTGCCGCACCGGCTGGTCGGACGAAGCCAGCACCCGATCGTCCGGCGATCCGAACGACGTGGCCAGCGCCGGCGCGCCGAGTGTCAGCAGTACCGCCAGCCCCGCGGCACCAGCCAGCACCGGCCGGCGCATGACCGCCGTCGCGCTGCGATGCCAGAACCCCGGCTCGGTGCCGGTCTCCGGGCGGCGCCGGGCCGCCCGGTGCCCCAGCAGCGTCAGCGCGGCGGGCAGGATCACCGTCGAGCCGATCACCGCCGTCAGGACGACGCCGATGCCGGCGTAGGCGAACGAGGTGAGGAACGGGAACGGGAAGACGAACAGCACAGCGAGGGCCGCGGCCACGGTGACGGCGCTGAACACGACCGTGCGCCCGGCGCCCGACACCGCCGCACGCACGGCCTCGGGCACGGTCGACCCGCGTGCCAGCTCCTCGCGGAACCGGTACGTCATGAACAGCCCGTAGTCGACACCGAGTCCGATGCCCATGATCAGCGCGATGTTGGACGCGAACGTCGACACCTCGGTGAACATCGTGACCGCTCGCAGGACGGCCAGCGTGCCCACCACCGAAAACACGCCCACGCCGAGCGTCACGAGAGCGGGCGCGAGCCGGCGATAGACGATCCACAGCAGCAGCGCGACCAGCGGCAGGACGATCAGCTCGGCGCGCAGGAAGTCGGTGCGGGCCTGGTCGGCGACGGTCCGGAACACCTCGTCGCCGCCGCCGAGGACCACCTGGATCGGCCCATCGGTGCCCGCGAAGCGCTCCTCGAGCTGGGGCAACACCTCGCCACGCACCTGGTCGGCATCGCCGGGTACCCAGGCCAGGACGAGCGCGTGGCGGCGGTCGTCGGAGGCCAGGGTGTTCGGCGCGTCGGTGCTCCAGTACGACCACGCGTCGCCCACCCCGGGATGAGCGGCGAGCTCGTCGGTGAGCTGCCGGCCGGCCGCGGTGACGTCGGTGTCGTCGACGGAGCCGGCCGTCGCCGTGACCAGCAGGGCGACGTTGGGGCTACCGGTGCCGAACTGGTCGGCGAGCGCGGCGCGGGCGGCCACCGACTCCGAGCCGGGCGCCTCGTAGCGGTTGAGGGCGAGGGCGTCGACGACGCCTGCCGCGACGACCCCGAGCAGGGCGGTCAGGAGGACGGCGGCCGCCAGGACGCGGCGTGGGGCGGACGTGACGAGTCGGCCGAGCATGGGCAGGGTCCCCTCTGCGAGCACGCTCGCAGAAAGGCGAGCAATGAGTCGTATTTACTCCGACGCCGCCACAGTACGAGTAGGTGCTCACATTTGTCGACCGCACGCGTGGGCGCCATGCACTCGCCGGGCGTGCTGCGGGCTCATCGGTGAGGCGCTGCACGGCGACGACACCGACACCGATCCGGATGTGCTCGCCAGGCGGATCGTCGGCACGTTCCTCCACGGAGTTGGAACGCAGACATCCACATCGTGAGACATGTCTGTCCGAAGTGTGGCGTGCGTCTCAAACGCTCGGCGTGATCACGTGCGTCAATTACGATACGGGCGACTGAGCAAATTCTCGGCGGCGGCGACGATGCCCCGCCGGATGTCCATACAGCAAGGCCGCGGCCGGCCGCGAGGACGACAGCGGGCCCAGCCGCATGCTGAGCGCTGCCTCCGAAAGGTCTGCCCATATGCCTCGCCCGCTGCGCGTCGCCGTCGTGGGAGCCGGGCCGGCCGGCATCTACGCCGCCGACTCGCTCCTCAAGGCCGAACGCGACTTCGACGTCAGCATCGACCTCTTCGAGAGGCTGCCCGCTCCGTTCGGCCTGGTGCGTTACGGCGTCGCGCCGGACCACCCGCGGATCAAGGGCATCATCGGCGCGCTCGAGAAGATCCTCGACCGCGGCGACGTACGGGTGCTCGGCAACGTCGAGTACGGCGTCGACCTCAAGCTCGACGACCTCCGCACCTTCTACGACGCCGTGATCTTCTCGACCGGTTGCATCCGAGACGCCGCGCTCGACATCCCCGGCATCGACCTGCCCGGCTCCTACGGGGCCGCCGAGTTCGTCAACTGGTACGACGGCCACCCCGACGCGCCGCGCACCTGGCCGCTCGACGCCACAAGCGTGGCCGTGATCGGCGCCGGCAACGTCGCCCTCGACGTCGCCCGCATGCTGGCCAAGCACGCCGACGACCTCCTGCCCACCGAGATCCCCGACAACGTGTACGCGGGCCTGAAGTCGTCCTCGGTCACCGACGTCCACGTCTTCGCCCGTCGCGGCCCGGCGCAGGTCAAGTTCACCCCGCTCGAGCTGCGCGAGCTCGGTCACGTCCCCGGCGTCGACGTCATCGTGTACCCCGAGGACTTCGACTTCGACGAGGGCTCCAACGCCGCCATCCACGCCAGCCACCAGACCAAGCAGGTCGTGCGGACCCTGACCAACTGGACGCTCAACGACCCCACCGGAGCGCCCCGCCGGCTCCACCTCCACTTCCTGCACGCGCCGCACTCCGTGCTGGGCGCCGACCACGTCGATGGCCTGCGTACCGAGCGCACCCGGCTGACCGGCGACGGCTCGGTCGAGGGCACCGGCGAGTTCCACGACTGGGACGTCCAGGCGGTGTACCGCGCCGTGGGCTACACCGGTTCGCCGCTGACGGACCTCCCGTTCGACGCCCGCCGCGGAGTCATCCCGAACGACGCCGGGCGGGTGCTCGACCTCGACGGCAACCCGATCCCGGGCGTCTACACCACCGGCTGGATCAAGCGCGGCCCCGTCGGACTGATCGGCCACACCAAGGGCGACGCCCTCGAGACCATCGCCAACGTGGTGGCCGACCAGGGCTCGCTCGCCGCTCCGGAGAGCCCGGAGCCGGCGGCCGTCACCGATTTCCTCACCGAGCGCGGCGTCGAGTACACCGACTGGAACGGCTGGCGGGTCCTCGACACTCACGAACGGTCGCTGGGGGAGCCCCAGGGCCGCGAGCGGGTCAAGGTCGTGTCGCGTGAGGAGATGCTGAAGGTCTCGCTCGGCGGCTGACCCGCATCGACGCTCGCCCGGTGATCGTTGGAACGACGTGGCTGCCTGAGCGGCCGATCGTTCCAACGATCACCGGGGCGCGTGTCAGTGGTAGGTGTGGGCCTCGGTGGGGAACTGGCCGGTCACGACCTCGTCGGCAAAGGCCTTGGTGGCCTCGGTCAGTGCGCCGCGGAGGTCGCCGTAGGTCTTGACCAGGCGTGGCATCTTGCCGTGTCGCAAGCCCGCCATGTCCTGCCAGACCAGCACCTGCGCGTCGCAGTCGGGCCCAGCGCCGATGCCCACGGTGGGGATGGACAGCGTCTTGGTGATCTCGGTGGCGACCTCGCCCGTGACCATCTCGAGCACGATGGCGAACGCCCCGGCCTCTTCGAGCGCCCGCGCGGCGGTGACCAGCCGGTCGGCGTCGTCGCCGCGGCCCTGGACGCGGTGGCCACCCAGCGCGTTGACGCTCTGCGGAGTGAATCCGACGTGGGCCATGACCGGAACACCGGCCTCGACGATGCGCCGCACCGACTCGACGACGTGCAGCCCGCCCTCGAGCTTGACCGCCTGGGCGCCGGTCTCCTTCATGATCCGGATCGACGTCGTCAGCGCCTGTTCCGGGCTGATCTGGTAAGAGCCGAACGGCAGGTCGCACACGACCAGCGCGTGACTCGTGGACCGCACGACGGCGCGCGCCAGCGGGATGAGCTCGTCGAGTGTGACGGGCACGGTGTCGGCGTGGGCATAGACGTTGTCGCCGGCGGAGTCGCCGACGAGCAGCACCGGGATGCCGACCTCGTCGAAGACCTGGGCGGTGTACATGTCGTACGACGTGAGCATCGGCCAGCGCTCGCCGCGCTCCTTGGCCAGGCGCAGGTCGCGGATGGTCACGCGCCGCGACATCGTGCCGCCGTAGAGCGGAGCGGTTTCCTGGGTCATGACAGGCTCCTTCGCCGTCTCGAGGCCCGCGGATCGGGTCCCCTGACGCCTCCGATTGTCCCACGGCGAGCCGCTGGGGACGACGACACGCGGCGCTCCGAGGAGCGGCCGATACCGGGAACGATCTTTCCCCGCGACTACGCTGACCAGTGATCTTGAGCTGAACGGGAGTGGTCACACATGCCCAGCACCTGGCTCCGTAACGCCGTCGCCGAGGCGATCGGCACGTTCGCACTCGTCTTCGTGGCCGTCCTCGTGG
Source organism: Jiangellaceae bacterium (assembly GCA_036566745.1). Lineage (GTDB taxonomy): Bacteria > Actinomycetota > Actinomycetes > Jiangellales > Jiangellaceae > DATCVR01. The sequence goes on from DATCVR010000046.1 coordinate 13,219, forward strand.
TGGCCACCGGGAGCGGGCCCACTCCCACGGCCATGGCCAACGGTCTGATCATCGTCGTGTTCGTCGCCGCCCTCGGTCACGTCTCGGGCGGACACTTCAACCCGGCGATCACCCTGGGCATGTATCTCGGGAAGAAGATCGACATCCAGGGCGCGGCCACGTACTGGGCGGCTCAACTGGTCGGCAGCCTGGTCGCGGCGCTGATCGTGCTGATGACCACCGACCGCGAGGCCGTGGCCGCCGGGACGCCGGTCATCGCCTCCGGAGTGGGCGTCGCGGCGGCGATCGTGGTCGAGGCCGTGGCCACGTTCTTCCTCGTCCTCGTGGTCTTCGGCACGGTCGTCGATCATCGTTCGCCGATCTCGGTCTACCCGTTCGCCATCGGCCTGACGGTCAGCGCCGGGGTCTTCGCGATCGGACCGCTGACCGGCGGGGCGCTCAATCCCGCGCGCGGGTTCGGCCCGGCCGTGGTGGGCGGCGAGTGGGGCGGGGTGGCGGCGTGGTTGATCGGGCCCTTGCTGGGTGGGGCGCTGGCCTGGGCGGTGTACCACTACGTGCTCGCCCCGGCGCCGGAGGTCACCGACGACGAGGACGCCGCCCGTCCGTGATCACGAGCCGTCAGGCCGGGGCGTGGCAGGCGGCTCGGACGACGCTGCGGCCGGGTCCGCGCTCTCGGGCGTGGCCGCATTCTCGGGCGAGGCCACACCGTCGGCCACCGGCGACACCTCGGGCGTGGCCTCCACGGCGGCCGGGGTGGGCTCTGGAGGAGGCGCCGGGGTGGGCTCGGGCTCCGCATCGGGACCTGCCGCGGGCGCGGCCGTCGGTCCGTGCTCGCGCCAGGCGGTGGTGATGGGCACCCTGCGGTCGCGGCCGAAGTTCCGCTCGGTGATCTTCGGGCCGGGCGGGTACTGACGCCGCTTGTACTCGGCGGCGTCGACGAGCCGCAGCACCTTCGCGACCACCTCGGCGTCGAAGCCCGCCGCGAGCAGCTCGTCCACCCCGCGGTCCTGCTCGACGTAGTCGTCGAGGATGTCGTCGAGGAGCGCATAGTCGGGCAGCGAGTCGGAGTCGAGCTGTCCGGGGCGGAGCTCCGCGCTGGGCGGCTTCTCGATCGAGTCCTCGGGGATCGGCGGGGTCTCGCCGCGTTCGGCCGCCACGGCGTTGCGCCAGCGGGCGAGCTCCCAGACCATCGTCTTGGGCACGTCCTTGAGCGGCGCGAAGCCACCCACGGCATCGCCGTAGATGGTGGAGTACCCGACGGCCAGCTCAGTCTTGTTGCCGGTGGCCAGCACGAGGTGGCCTTCTTGGTTGGACAGCCCCATCAGGGTGATGCCACGCACTCTGGCCTGCAGGTTCTCCTCGGCCAGGCCGGTGAGCGCGAGACTGTCGAGGAATGCCTGCACCATCGGGGCGATCGGGACGGTGCGGAACGCCAGGCCGGTCCGGTCGGCCAGCTCTCGGGCGTCGGACCGGGAGTGCTCGGAGGAGTACGCGCTGGGCATCGAGATGCCGTGGACGTTGGCCGCCCCGATCGCGTCGACCGCCACGGCGGCGACCACGGCCGAGTCGATGCCCCCGGACAGCCCCAGCACCACCGAGGAGAAGCCGTTCTTGGCGACGTAGTCGCGCAGGCCCGTGACGACGGCGGCGTAGACCTCGGCATGGTCGCCCAGCCGCGGCGCGATGGCGCCGGGGTCCGGAGGGTACGAGGGCAGAGGAGCGGTGGTGAGCGTGGTGCGCCGGACCCGGAATCCGGCGATCTGCTGGTCGACCACGCCCCACGGTGCCGGTGCGGCGACGACGGCCGCGGGCAGATCGAGGTCGACTACCAGACAGCCCTCCTCGAACTGCGGCGCCCGCGCGAGCACCTGGCCGTCCGGGCTGACGACGATGGAGTCGCCGTCGAACACCAGCTCGTCCTGGCCGCCCACGAGGTTGACGTAGGCCAGCGTCGCGTGGCTGTCGGCGGCCCGGCGGCGGACGAGGTCGAGCCGGACGTCGTCCTTGTTCCGTTCGTACGGGGAGCCGTTGATGACCACCAGCAGACCGGCACCGGCCTCGCGGGCGACGGCCACCGGCCCGCCTTCCTGCCAGATGTCCTCGCAGATGGCCAGCGCGATGTCGACGCCGTGCAGCCGCACGATGCCGAGGTGGTCGCCGGGCACGAAGTACCGCGCTTCGTCGAATACGCCGTAGTTGGGCAGGTGGTGCTTGGCCTGGCGAGCCAGGACCTTCCCGCCGTACAGCACCGCCAGCGTGTTCTGCGGCGAGCCCTTGGGCCGGCCCATCCGGGTGACGGCGGCCGTGGCGTCGTCGCGGCCGAGGTAGCCCACGACCACCGCGATGGCACCGAGCCCTTCGGCGTCGAGGCGGGCGGCCAGCGCGTCGAGGGCGGACCTGGACGCGTCGACGAACGAGCCCCGCAGCGCGAGGTCCTCGACCGGGTATCCGGTGAGCACCATCTCCGGGAACGCGACCAGGTGGGCGTGCTGGGCGGCGGCGTGCGCGGTAGTCCGCACCACGAGCTCGGCGTTGGCCTCGATGGCCCCGACCGTGGCGTTGACCTGTGCGAGGGCGAGTCGGATCTGTGGCACGGAAGCGAGCCTAGTCGCGGGCCCGCGCCCGGCGACATCTCGGGCAGGGCAAGCGTGCTGCTCAGCGCGACGGTCCGGACCAGGGAGAGCGCGCCGCCAGGTCGTCGTGATCTCCCGGCCGACACGTGGGCGAATGCCGGTGACCGGGGTTACCCGATCGACACGTTCGTGCGGCAGACTGAGCGACCGTGGAGAAGCAGCAGGAGTTCGTCCTCCGGACGCTCGAGGAACGCGACATCCGATTCGTCCGGCTCTGGTTCACCGATGTGCTCGGGTTCCTCAAGTCGGTCGCCGTGGCTCCGGCCGAGCTCGAGAACGCCTTCTCCGAGGGGATCGGCTTCGATGGTTCGGCCATCGAGGGCTTCGCCCGGGTGTACGAGGCGGACATGCTCGCCAAGCCCGACCCGTCCACGTTCCAGGTGTTGCCCTGGCGGGGCGGTTCGCACGGCACCGCCCGGATGTTCTGCGACATCCTCATGCCCGACGGCTCGCCGTCGTACGCCGACCCGCGCCACGTGCTCAAGCGCGCGCTCAGCCGCACCGCCGAGCTCGGGTTCACCTTTTACACCCACCCCGAGATCGAGTTCTTCGTCTTCAAGTCGCAGCCGGGGCCGGGCGAGGCGCCGGTGCCGGTCGACTCCAGCGGGTTCTTCGACCACACGGCCCACGGCGTCGCCCAGGACTTCCGCCGCGACACCATCACGATGCTCGAGGAGATGGGCATCTCGGTCGAGTTCAGCCACCACGAGGGTGCGCCGGGCCAGCAGGAGATCGACCTGCGCTACGCCGACGCGCTGGCCACGTCGGACAACCTCATGACCTTCCGCGCGGTGGTCAAGGAGGTCGCGCTGACCCAGGGCCTCTACGCCTCGTTCATGCCCAAGCCGTTCACCGAGCATCCCGGCTCGGGCATGCACACCCACGTGTCGCTGTTCGAGGGCGACCGCAACGTCTTCTACGAGGCCGGCGCCCAGTACCAGCTGTCCAAGACCGCGCGGTCGTTCATCGCCGGGCTGCTGAAGCACTCGCCGGAGATCACCGCCATCACCAACCAATGGGTCAACTCCTACAAGCGCCTCCAGGGCGGGGGAGAGGCCCCGGCCTACATCTGCTGGGGCCACAACAACCGCTCGGCGCTGGTGCGGGTGCCCATGTACAAGCCCACCAAGGACCAGTCGGCGCGCATCGAGTTCCGCTCCCTCGACTCCGCGTGCAACCCCTACCTCGCCTACGCCGTCATCCTCGCGGCCGGCCTGAAGGGCGTCGAGGAGGGCTACGAGCTTCCTCCCGGCGCCGAGGACGATGTCTGGGCCCTCACCGAGCGCGAGCGCCGGGCCCTCGGCATCGACCCGCTGCCGACCTCGCTCGACGAGGCGATCCGGGCCATGGAGAGCTCCGAGCTGGTGGCCGAGACTCTGGGCGAGCACGTCTTCGAGTTCTTCCTGCGCAACAAGCGCGCCGAATGGGACGAGTACCGCCGCCAGGTCACGGCATTCGAGCGCGACAAGATGCTGCCGGTGCTGTGAGCGGCGTCCTACCTGTCCTCACCGTCGTCGAACACCAACCGGGCTGCCCTCTTGACCGGATGGGCGAGTGGCTGGACGGACTCGAGATCCGCACGGTGCGGCCGTATGCGGGCGAGCCCGTTCCCGACGTTCCCACCGACGCGCTGGTGGTCCTCGGTGGGCTGATGTGCGCCGACGACGACGCCGCGTCGCCGTGGCTGCCGGCCGTGCGTGCCCTGATGGCCCGGGCCATCCAGGACGGCACGCCGACGCTCGGGATCTGCCTCGGCGCGCAGTTGCTCGCGCTCGCCGGCGGCGGGAAGGTCGAGGTCGGTGCGGCGCCCGGTCGCGAGTCGGGAGTGATCGACATCGATCCGCGTCCCGAGGCCGCCGACGACGCGCTGCTCGGCGGTCTGCCTCGGCCATTCGCCGGTCCGAGCATGCATGCCGACGCCGTGACCGAGCTGCCCGCCGGTGCCGTCTGGCTGGCGTCGTCGCCGACCTATCCCCACCAGGCGTTTCGAGTGGGTCCGGCGGCCTGGGGCGTGCAGTTCCATCCGGAGGTCTCGGCGGCGACGTTCCGGGGCTGGGCCGAGATCCTCGACGACGTCGACACCGAGGACGTGTGTGCGCAGCTCGCCCGCCGCGAGGCCGAGGTCACCGCCGTGGGCCAGCACCTCGCGAAGCGCTTCGCCGCGGTGGTCGCCGGGTCGTAGCGGCGTGGGAGCTGGTCAGACCGGCGCCTGGAAGCCGTGCCGCCAGCCCTCACCGTCGCATGCCTGGCACTTCACCCGGACGACCATCGTGCCCATGTCGCCCTTGCCATTGGCCGCTGCGTACGGCGTGGGGATCCATCCCGGCCCGTCGCAGACCGGGCACTGCGTGCTGATGCCGAGGATCGGAGTGTCCTTCATCGATCTACGAATCCCCGTCCCGTCGCCTTGGCTCGATCGTAGGGGTTCGAGTGGGCACGGTGTTCGCCACCCGGTCGCGGCTGAGCGCAGATGCCCCCCGGCCGCGGGCGCTCGTGACAACGGGAAGTCCGCCGAAACAAGATCCGCTCCGCGAGCACCGTCGCGGCTCTTCTCCTCCTGCGCGCCACGCGCGCCACGCCCTGACTCGGTCGCTCACCCGGCTGAAGAGTCCCCATGACGCGTGGGTCCGGGAACACGGCACCTGACCAATCCCCGCTGCGCGGATCTCTAGGGTGGAGAGCTCGACTGAGAGAGGTGGCCGTGGGCTCGTTTCGCCGTCGCGCTCCCGTCATCGCCGCGGTGGCGGCGGGCGGGGTCCTGGGCGCGGAGGCTCGCTACGCCCTGACGCTGCTGCAAGGCGACGCAGTGGCCTTCCCGTGGGTCACGTTCGTCATCAACGTGGTGGGCTGCGTGTCGATCGGCGTCCTCATGGTCGTGCTGCTCGACCTCACGTCGCCGCACCGACTGGCTCGTCCGTTCCTCGGGGTGGGCGTGCTCGGGGGTTTCACGACGTTCTCGACCTACGCCGTCGACATCCAGACCATGCTGGTCGGCGGGCGCTCACTCGGCGCACTGGGATACCTGGCGCTGACACCGGTCGCGGCGCTGGCCGGGGTCTGGGCGGGCGCCGCCGCCACCCGCGCGCTGATCCGCCACCGCAGAGGAGATGACCCATGACACTTCAGGGCAAGGCCCGGCAGCTCACGATCGTGGTGGGCGAGGGGGACACCTGGCACAGCCGCCCGCTCTACACCGAGATCGTCCACCGGGCCCACGCCGCGGGGCTGGCCGGCGCGAGCGTCTTCCGGGGCATCGAAGGGTTCGGCGCGTCGAACCACATCCACACCACGCGCATCCTCAGCCTCTCCGACGACCTGCCGGTCTCGGTGGTGGTGGTCGACGTCGCCGCCAAGGTCGACGCGTTCGTCGCCGACGTGGCGCCGCTGGTGGAGGAGGGCCTCATCACCCTGACCGACGTCGACGTCGTGCGCTACGCCGGCCGTGGCGATCCGGACGATCGCCAGGCGAACCCCTCGTGACGGTCGTGCTCGTGGCGGTCGGGGCCGCGATCGGGGCGCCGCTGCGCTACCTCACCGATCGGCTGCTCCAGCGACGCCTCGACAGCGTCTTCCCGTGGGGCACGCTCGCGGTCAACGTCGTCGCGTCGTTCGTGCTGGGAGTGGTCGTCGCGGCCTCGGCCGGGGGACGGCTGGATGAGGACGTGGTGGCCCTGGTCGGCACCGGCTTCTGCGGCGCGCTGAGCACGTACAGCACGTTCGGCTACGAGACCCTGCGGCTCTTCGAGGACGGCGCCCGCGCGTACGCGGTGGTCAACGTCGCGGTGAGCGTGGTCGTGGGCATCGCAGCCGCGGCACTGGGGTGGTGGCTGGGATGAGCGGGTCCTCGCGGTGCCGCCCATCCCAGCGTGACGAGGTCAGTAGTCGTAGACGTTGTCGTCGTCCGAGCCGGAACCCGAGCCCGAGTCCGTCGTTCCTTCCGCGGTGATGACCCGCCAGGTGAGGGTCTGGCCGTCGAAGGAGTCCGAGAGCCCATCGCCGTTGACCTGTCCGGGATCGTCCTCGGAGAAGGTGTACAGCGGCCGGCCGTCGAGGGTGACCTGGGACGCTCCGTCGGGCCTCTCCACCACTCCGAGTTCTGCACCCGACACATCGCCGGTAGGCACGTCCGCGTCGGTGGTCAGAGGAGCCCAGAAGGCCAGACAACCGTCGCTGACGCAGAGCACGTCACCACCGGCCTCCTCATCCGAGGCATACAGCGCCTGCCCGTCGGCGTCGACCACGACGCTCACACCGTCGACGTCGGCGACCGAGACGGTGGTGCCCGCGCCGCCGGATGAGGACGTATCGGTGGATCCGTCCTCGCCGCCACATGCGGCGAGGACGAGAGCGACCACAGTCAGCAGGCTCGGCACGGCGACTCGCTTCATGGTCGAGCCGCCGCGACCGACCTGATCGAACTCCACGACTTCCTGGCTCGTCGCCTTGTTGTTCGGGCGGGCGGAGCCGCGGAGCCACAGAAGCGTCAGGAACGTCCCCAGGAGCACGACGGTCGCCAGCTCGCTGATCCGCGAGAGCATGATCGCGCCCGGGTTGAATCCCGGTTCCATGAAGCCGAACAGCGGCCGGCGCTCGGCGATGAGCAGCATGGCGAACGACGTCGCGGCGAGTACGGTGCCGCCCGATGCCAGAAGCGCCACGATCGCGGTGCCCCATCGTGGGACGGACCGCTCGACTGGCAGGATCAAGGCGACGCCCATGATCGTCGCGCCGACGACGTTGAGCACGAACAGCGTGCCGATGGTGTCGATCTCGGAGTACCCGTCGAGATACTGCTGAAGATGCACGGCCCCGACCACCAGCAGGGACACTGCTCCTAACCGCCGAACCGCCCACTGTGCCGTTTCGCTCGTCATGCCACTCCTCCAGATCGGGATGTGAATGCCTTGGTGGGAAGTACGGCCGAAACTGGCGATGGGATTGGCCAAGCCTGAGAGTCGTGGCCCATGGGTGAGCCGAAGCGTGGACGATGTGAGGGATGCGCGAGTACCCACGAAGGGAGCCGACGATCGACGAGACGAAGGCCGGCGTCGACGTGGCCACGCTGCTGCGATTCCACGTCGAGTGCCAGCAAGGCTCGTACTTCTCCGAGCTGCACGACGTCGACGTCGGGTGGCTGGCGTTCAGCGACCAGGTCCGCGATCCGTACTACAACGTCGTCGTTCCGACCACCGACGTCACGCGGTCCGACTGCATACGGCTGGCGGTGGAGTTCGAGCGCCGCGGCCGGTTGCTGACGGTGTACGCCTCGCCGATCGCCGACCTCGTCGACGACGACGGCCGGGCTCAGGTGTGGGCCCGGGACGCGTGGCTCGTCGCGCTGGTCGAGGCGCTGGATCACGGTGCAGCGGCCGCCGGGATCACCGTCGCGACCGTGGGGCCGGAGCACCAGGACGCCTACGTCGAGGCGTTCGAGCGCGCCTATTCCGGCGCCGATCCCGGCGATCCGTACGGGCCGCTCGACGACGCCTATCGCGTCTGTCTCGCCGGGTCGTTCGACCGTGACGTGCCCGGCTATCGTCGTCGCTTCGTGCTGGCCAGGTCGGGGGCCGAGCCGGTCGGCGTGGCGACGGTGTTCACGGCCGGATCGTGGGCCGGCGTCTACGGCGTGGGCACCGTGCCGGGGTGGCGCGGGCGTGGAGTGGGTCGAGCACTCATGGCGCACGCCGCGCGAACGGCCGCCGCCGACGGCGCTCATCGCGTCATGCTCCAGACCGAGGCCGGCTCGGCGCCGCAGCGCTGGTACGAGCGGCTCGGCTACGAGACGGCCTTCGTCGCGCGCTACCTCCTCCTGACCCCGTGAGCACGCCCGGCCGATAGATTCGAGGCATGTCTGCCAGTCGAGCCGAGGGTCGCGCGGCGTTGCTGGCGAAGGCGGGCTTCGCCGACACGGCGGCCGCAGGGCTCGAGCTCGACGATCCCACGCTCGCCCGGCTGGCCGTCGATCACGACCTCGTCGCGGCCCTGTCCGCCGCGGCCGATCCCGACCTCGCGTTGCGGGCGCTCAACCGGCTCCTCCTGGCTGCTGCGGATCGTGACGCGCTGGTCGAGGCATGGACGGAGGACGAGGCGTTGCGCCGTCGCCTGGTGGCGGTGCTGGGCTTCAGCGCGCCGCTGGGCGATCATCTGGCGCGGCATCCGGGCCACTGGCGCGATCTCGTCCGTCTCGACGCGGTGCGACGGCCCGACGCCGCCACGTTGCGGGCCCGGCTGCTCCAGGCCGTGGGCGCCTCCGGCTCCGATGCCGAGCCGGTGGCGCGGGGCGATCGGGCCTCCCTGCCGGACGCGTTGCGGGTGGCGTATCGCCGTCAGCTCCTGGCGATCGCGGCGCTCGACCTCGCCGACGGGCTGACGATGGACGCGGTCGCCGCCGAGCTGGCCGACCTCGCCGGTGCCACGCTCGAAGCGGCGCTCGCCATCGCTCGCGCGGACCTGCCCGCCGACGCCGCACCGTGCCGGCTCGCGGTCATCGGCATGGGCAAGTGCGGCGGCCGCGAGCTGAACTACGTCTCCGACGTCGACGTCGTGTTCGTCGCCGAGGCGGCGTCGGCCAGCGCCGGCGATGACGGCGCTGGCGATGACGGCGCTGGCGATGACGGCGCCCGCGTCGGGGCCGACGGGCACGCCGATCTGGACGCCGCCCTGCACACGGCCACGTCACTGGCCACCGGGATGATGCGTGCCTGTTCCGACTACACCGCCGAGGGCACCATCTGGCCGGTCGACGCCGCGCTGCGCCCCGAGGGCAAGTCCGGCCCGCTGGTGCGTACCGTCGAGAGTCACCTCGCCTATTACCGCGGCTGGGCCAAGACCTGGGAGTTCCAGGCCCTGCTGAAGGCGCGGCCGGTGGCGGGCGACGCCGATCTCGGTGCGCGGTACCTCGAGGCCGTGAGCCCGTTGGTGTGGAACGCCGCGGGCCGCGACGGCTTCGTCGAGGACGTGCAGTCGATGCGCCGCCGGGTGGTCGACCACGTCCGTCCCGCCGAAGCCGATCGACAGCTGAAACTCGGCCCCGGCGGCCTGCGCGACGTCGAGTTCGCCGTTCAGCTGCTGCAACTCGTCCACGGCCGCATCGACGACTCCCTCCACTCCGGGTCGACGCTGGAGGCCCTCGCCGCGCTGAAGGACGGCGGATACGTCGGCCGCGACGACGCCGCCGTGCTCGACCACGCGTATCGGTTCCTGCGCACCCTCGAACACCGCATCCAGCTGCGTCGACTGCGCCGCACCCACGTCCTGCCTCAGTCCGGCGACGACCTCCGCACCCTGGCGCGGTCGATGTCGATGCGCCAGGCCACCGAGCTCGTCGAGTCCTGGAGGCGGGAGGCACGCGAGGTCCGCCGCCTGCACGAGAAGCTGTTCTACCGCCCGCTGCTGACGGCCGTGGCGAGCCTGCCGGGGGAGGAGGCGCGGCTGAGCCCCGAAGCGGCCCTGGCCCGCCTGCAGGCACTCGGCTACCTCGACCCGGCCGGAGCGCTGCGCCACATCGAGGCGCTGACCAGGGGTGTCTCGCGCCGGGCGGCGATCCAACGCACGCTGCTGCCAGTGCTGCTGGGCTGGTTCGCGGACGCGCCCGAGCCGGACGCCGGGCTCGCCGGGTTCCGCAAGGTCAGCGATGCCCTGGGCCGCAGCCCGTGGTACCTGCGGCTCCTGCGCGACGACGGCGCGGCGGCGGAGCGGATGGCCACCGTGCTCGGCTCCGGACGGTACGCGACCGAGCTGCTGCTGCGAGCGCCCGAGGCCGTGGCCATGCTCGCCGACGACGCCGAGCTCGAACCACGGCCGCGGGCGCCGCTGGAGGCTGAGGTGCTCGCCGGCGTCGGTCGGCACGACGACCCGGTGGCCGCGATCGGCGTCGTGCGGGCGATGCGCCGCCGCGAGCTGTTCCGGGTCACGGTGGCCGATCTCGTGGGGATCATCGACGTCGAGGAGGTCGGCGAGGCCCTGACCGCCATCGCGGAGGCGACCCTTGCCGGAGCGCTCGCCGCCGCCACGCGCGCCGTCGAGGCCCAGCGCCGGGACACGCTGCCTACGCGGATGGCTGTTGTGGCGCTGGGGCGGCTGGGTGGGCGGGAGATGGGGTACGCCTCCGATGCCGACATCGTCTATGTCCACTCGCCCCTCCCGGACGCCGCCGAGCGCGATGCGGCCGATGCGGCCATGGCGGTGGCCAACGAGATGCAGCGCCTGCTGTCCCTGCCCTCGCCGGAGCCGGCCCTGACCATCGACACCGGGCTGCGCCCGGAGGGTCGTCAGGGCCCGCTGGTGCGGACGCTGGCGTCGTACGCGGCGTACTACGAGCGCTGGGGCGAGGTGTGGGAGCGCCAGGCGTTGCTGCGCGCCGCCCCGTGCTGCGGTGACCCCGAGCTGCTGCGCCGCTTCACCGCGCTGATCGACCCGCTGCGCCGTCCCGCGGGTGGGCTCGACGCCATCCAGCTGCGCGAGGTGCGCCGGATCAAGGCGCGGGTCGAGTCGGAGCGGCTGCCGCGCGGAGCGGATCGATCGACGCACCTCAAGCTCGGCGCAGGAGGGCTCGCCGACGTCGAGTGGTGCGTCCAGCTGATCCAGCTCCAGCACGCCTACCGGCACGAGTCGCTCCGCACGACCTCGACCACCGCGGCGATGACGGCGGCCAACGATGCGGGCCTGCTCGCCCCGGACGACCGAGCCGTGTTGCTCGACGCGTGGCGCCGCGCGTCGTCGATCCGCAATGCGACCGTGTTGGTGACCAGTCGCCCCTCCGACGCGATCCCGAAGGACCCGCACACGCTGGCGTCGGTGTCGCGGGTGCTGGGATACGGGCCGGGGGAGAGCGCGATGTTCGTCGACGACTACCGACGTGCGGCGCGGCTGGCCCGCAGCGTGGTGGAACGGGTGTTCTACGACGACGTCCGCTGAGCCCGTGGCCGCGCATGCGAAACTGACGGCATGTGGACCATTGTGCTGATCTTGCTGGCGGTGTGGTTGCTCCTGTCGATTCTCGGTCTGGTGATCAAGGGCTTGTTCTGGCTGTTCGTCATCGGCGCGCTGCTGTTCGTAGGCACCGCGGCGTGGGGCTGGATCAAGGACCACTCGTCGTCCTGACCCCACGCGGGGTGATCGTTGGAAAGATCCGGCCGCCGCTCAGCCGTGTCGCGTTCTGACAAGACCCATCGGCTCGGACCGAGCACGATAGAGGTCATGACCACAGCGAATTCGATCCCCGACGGTTACCACAGCCTCACGCCCTACCTCGCCGTGGACGGAGCCGAGCGAGCGATCGCCTTCTACGAGCGGGTGTTCGGCGCCGTGTTGACCGGTCGTTACGACGGCCCGGACGGCACAATCATGCACGCGACGATGCGGGTGGGGGACTCCGTGCTCGAGCTGGGCGACCCGATGCCCGACTACGGGCTGGTCGCGCCTCGTGGCGAGGGAGTGTCGTCGTCCCTGATGTTCTACTGCGACGACGTGGACGCGGTTCACGCGGGTGCGGTCGAGGCCGGCGCGACGGTGGTGGCGGAGGTCACCGACTTCCCCTCGGGGGACTGCTACGGCACCGTCCTCGACCCGTTCGGGCACCGCTGGAGCATCGCCACGCGGGTGAAGGACGTGCCGCAGGACGAGGTCGAGCAGGCGCTGAAGGACTGGAGCCCGACCCAGGGCTGACGGCGCCGCCCAGGTGAAGGCGCCGGTGTTCGGATCAGATCGATCCGAACACCGGCGCCTGAGGCTGATCGGGGCGAACTACTCGACGATGACCTGGATCTCGCCGACCGGCACGGGTGTCTGCTCCCAGCCGGTCTCCCACGTCATGAACTCCGCGTCGAGGCCCGGGATGTTGATCGCCCGCCCGTTGAGGAGGAAGCGGACGTCGAACGTCAGCTGGGCCTGCGCCGTGTGGGCCGGCTGGCCGTCGGCGTCGACAGAGGTGCCGTCGACCGAGGGGTGATCGTAGTTCTTGACGCAGCCGCTCGCCTGGCTCACGGCCCAACCGCAGGTGATGTTGCCACTGCCGTCGCCAGGATCGACCTCGACCTGCCCGTTGTACGCCTCGGCCACGAGCCCGAGCGCTTCGGTGCCGGTGTAGGTGTCCCCAGTTGGGCCGTCGACCCAGAACGTGGTGTCGGCTCCGACATAAGTACGGCCGCTGGGATCGAAGGCGAGGTCGAAGGCGGGAGCCCGCAGAAGGCCATATGCGCGTTCGGCGCGCTCCTCGAGCGTGGGAGGATCATCCTCACCAGGCGAGTGCCACTCGAAACCCTGCTCGACGGCTTCGGTCTCGTTCCAGCAAGTGAAGAAGACCCATTCAGCATCTTCCGACGGCTTCGGGGGTGCGTCTGCGGGTGGCTCTGTGACGGCTACAGTGCCCTGGCACCAGATCTCACCTTCGCACCAGAAGAAGTCGCCGTAAGGGTTGGTGACTACGTCGGGCTTCTCGCACTCGGGATCCCCGCCGCCACCGCCGTCGCCGCCACCGCCGGGATCCTCGGTGTCGTCGTTGTTGCAGTTCTCGTAGGTGATATCACCGTTCTCGTGGTACGTCGGGCATTCACCTGCGGCCGCCGCCGGAGTGATCCGCGTCAGCAGGATGCCGCCCACGAGACCGGCGACAGCCAAGAGGATGGCGGCGAGACGTCCGAATCGATAGACAGCCGTCAGCATGTGATCGTTGCCTCCTCTTGCGGCAGTCGCTCCGACACGATCCAGGTGCCGTCCTGCCGCACGAAGTCGAAGACTCGTGGTGTGGGTCCGCGGGTGTCGGCGGGTAGCGGATCGCCGTTGCGCTCGGCGCCCCAGGTTGATTCGTCGACACAGCCCTCGACCCGAGCGGTGTCTCCGTCGACGGTGACCACGGGCTCGGACACCGTGGGTTGACCGACGCGATGGATGCCGTCCTCGGCGTACTGACGGACACTGACCAGTTGCTGGTCGATGACGAGATTGGTGGCGAGGCCCTCGAACGGGACGGCGTCGAGGAGGATCTCGTTCTCGGCCTGGACCACTGCGTCCCACCACTGGTGGTAGACGGCGGCGATGTCTTGGGCGGCGATTTCGTCAGGATCGGGCGCAGCCGTCGTGGGCTCCGCTGCGGTCGGGGTGGACTCGGCCTCCGGCTCGTCGTTGCCGCATCCTGACATCGCCAGCGTGCCCACGAGGGCGAGACCGACTACGAGTCGCCGGTTCGCCGACGAGATCATCACGGAGGGCACTCTACGGGCGCGACTGCTCCAGCGGCAATGCCCCGCCCGGCTGTTCATTCGACGATGACCTGGACTTCACCGACTGGGACGGGTGTGCCTTGGTAGGCCGTCGTGAAGGTCACGTCGACGTTCGGCATGCCCGAGACGTCCAGAGGTGCGCCATTGTTGGTGTAGCGGACGTCATAGACCAGGCGGGCTCGCGCCGGGAATGCCTGCCCGCCTGCGCCGGCCGAGGTCTCGAGGTAGGTCTTGACACAGCTCTCCGATTTGGCCGTGACCTTGCCGCAGTTGAGCGTTCCGCTGCCGTCGCCGGGGTCGACTTCGACTCGGTTGAGACTGGCGATGGCGACGACGCCGAAGGCGGATTCACCGCGGATCTCGTCGCCGATCTGGCCGTTCACCCAGAAGAACGTGTCGGTACCCACGAAGGTCATCTGGTCAGGGCTGTACTCGAGGGTGAACGTCGGAGCGACGAGGTTGGCGAAGGCTTGCTGGGCTTGTTGCCACAGGGGCGGCTCTGGCGGAATCGCCCAATACCAGTCGTCATACGTCGAGCCGTCGGGTCGACGGCACTCCTTGTAGGCCAGGTTGTGCTCGTCGGACGGAGGGGGGCCGGGGTTGTCCTCCGGGGAGAGGTCTTCAGGCTGGTTCGCCGCGGGATTGTTTCCCCAGCAGGCGGCCGTGCCCTCACACCACTCGTCGTAGTTCTGGTAGAACTCGCAGGTCGGGTCGTTGCCGCCGCCGCCGTCGCCCGTGCCGTTCTCGCCACCTGTGGGCGGGCAGACGACCACCGTCTCGAGACGGTTCTTCTCCTGATTCCACACCGACTCGTAGTGGCCAGGCGGAACGGAGCAGCTGCCGCCGGAGACCTCGGCCGACGCGGCACCGGAGTCGGCGCCATCGCCGGGCTCGGCCTGGGCCTGAGTCATGATCAGTAGCGACGCGAGGAATCCGAAGAAGGCCAGCAGGGCCAGGAGTGCTCGGGGACGCCGCCGCGCAGGTGTCAACATGTGATCGTCGCCTCCGCTTCTGGAACGATCTTGACGACCAGCCACACGTCGCCGACGCGTCGGAGATCGACGGGGTAGGGACGGGGACCGAGCGCGGCGCCGTCGACCGGGATCGGGTCGTCGCCGTGGACCAGGCCCCAGTCGGTCTGGTCGACGCAGGCCTCGGCGCGCGCGGCACGGCCCTTGACGTTGACTTCCGCCGCGGCGATCGTGGGCTCGCCGACGCGGTGGATGCCGTCGTCGGCCATCCCGGCGGCGCGGCCGATCTGCTCTTCGACGAGTGGGCCGTCCGCGACGCCCTCGAAGAGCTTGGGGTCGGGGTCGGGGCCGTTCTCGGATGCGACGACGGCCGCCCAGTATGCCGCGTACTGAGCCTGAATAGCGGCGATCGCGGCAGGGTCGTCGGAGGGTGCGGGTGTGGCCGAGGACGTGTCGTCGGGCGTGGTGCTGGTGGTGGGGTCGGGGTCGTCGGAACCACCGGAGCAGCCCGTGAGCACGAAGGCGAGGGCTGCCGCCGCACAGCCGGCGACACGGCGCAGGGGTCGCGACCGCGTGGTCACCTGGTCGTGCAGAACTTCCCCCGACGCCTCTCTCGTCATGATGAATGATCGTACGGATCGGGCGGTGCGCCGGGCAATACCACGGCTCGCACGATGGGATGGGCAAATGGGCATTGTCCGGTGCATTTCTGGACGAATGTCAATTGCCATCGCGAGGTCCGTTCCGTGGGCTGGCGCCATCGTGATGCGTGCGTAGGTCCACGTGTGGGTCCGTTTGTGACGCCGAGGCGGCGGAATTGCCTGATCGACAGGGCGCCCCGTCGGAGACACCCATCCCGTGTCGGAGCCGCCCCATCCCGTTGATCTTGGAGTTTCGGCTGAGTCGCGCCCCGGTTTGTCGGGTTAATCCCACGAAAACTCCAAGATCAACGGGACGAGGGTGTGGCCCGCATCCACTGCAGACGACGAAGGGACGCCGGCGCGCGAACGCCGACGTCCCCTGGCCGATGAGCCGTGCCGGTCTCAGATGTCGAAATACTGATCAAGTATCGGCCCTCACCTGCGGGGATGTGCTAGGACAGGTGCCGAGTACACACCCTGTACACCGAGCATGGCGTCAACGGCCTTGCGTGTGCGCTCGTCGCTGGTCGGCATGAGATGGGTGTAGGTCCGTAGCGTGAAGCCGGGATCGGAGTGACCGAGGTACATGCTCAGCGCCTTGATGCTCTCGCCAGCGTCAAGCAGTGTGCTCGCGTAGAAGTGCCGTAGCGCGTGACATCCGTTCGTCCTGACAGGTTCGACGCCACATGCCTCCAGCGCCTTCTTCCAGATGAACGGGTTGAAGTAGTTCCGGTTCATCGCCTTCGTCTCGCGATTGGTCAAGATCAAGTCCACGGTGACGGGCTTGCCGTCAGGAACGTCCCAGGGGAGCGTGACGGGTCGCGTGGGGTACTCGGTCAGATACGCCGCGAGGGTGTCTCGCACCGAGTCGGGCAGAGGTACCGTACGGACCTTCCGGCCCTTGGGCAGGCCGAACACCTGTTTGTTGCCCCGGAAGAGCTTGACCTGACGACGGACCTCCACCTTGCCTCGCAGGAAGTCCACGTCACTCGGCGAGAGCCCGAACACTTCGCCCTGCCGCAGCCCGAGGCCAGCCGCCAACGTGACGACGATGCGGTATCGCTTGGGCAAGGCGTCCCGGACTCCAAGAACTGTCTCTCGCAACCAGGGCACCACGTCCTCTCGTTCGGCCTTCGGGCGCTGCACGGACGGTGCCCGACATGGGTTCTTACGCAGTTCCTCGTCATCGACGGCAGCGGCGAACACTGTGCTGACGTTCGCGAAGATCACCTTGCGGTAGTTGGGTGCCAACGCCTCCATACTGCGCAGCCAAGCCTGGATCGTTGACGGCTTGATCTGGCGCAGTGGCTTGGCACCGAGCACCGGGTGCGCATGCAGCCTGAGCCGATCGGCCACAGAATTTGCGGTCGCAAGATCGAAGGTCTGGACAGCGAGCCAACGGGTCGCGTAGGACTCGAAGGTCTCCTTCCCAGCATCGGGATCGACGTACTGGCCCCGGAGAAGGTCTGCCGCGACGTTGATCTGATGCTGCTCGGCTGCTCTCTTGAGGTTGAAAGTCTTGGCCCGTTGACGGCCGTCAGGATCGCGCCAGCGGACCCGATACCTCTTGCGGGGCTTCCCGTCGCCGTCGTCGCTGATCAAGGTCTCAAGGCTCGCCATGGCTACGCCGCCGCCTGATCGAGCAGCCATTGCCGAATGGTCGCCGGGTCGTACCGAAGGTGACGGCCGACGCGAAAGGCAACCGGGCCGAGGCCGAGGTGCCGCCATTTGTAGAGGGTGGCAACCGGCACCCCTAGGTACGCCGACGTGTCGTGGACCGACCACAGCGGATCAGTCGGGGGAGTGGTGCCCTTGCGGTTCCTCATGTTCCGTTCCTTCCGGTCAGGCCGCGTGCGCGGCGGGTTGTGGGTCGGTTGCCGAAACATCTCCGGGTGGCCCTAGAGCGGCTTTGGCTTGCTCGTACTGCTCGCGCCAGCGGTGTCGTTGTCGGATGGCTGCCGCGATGAGGTGCAGGTAGCTCGGGCCTTCGGGGTCGCCGGGGTTGACGGGTGACCAGACGAACCGCGGTTGCCCATCGGGCCTGGTGGCGGTTGCCGAAAGCTCGTCGTGGTCATCGATCTGGACTCCAGCGGCGGCGAGGACTTCCCGGACGACGGCGGCACGGTCGGCCTTGTGTTCGGTCAGTGTCTTGCCGGTCCAGCGGCGTGACACCAGGACGCGGCGGCCGCCGAGGCCGAGGTGGTGCCGGTCGTGAGCCTTCGAGCGGCAGTACCCGGGCACGAGTCCTTCGCGGGCGTTCTTCGGCTGCACCCCGTAGCGGAGCCAGTTCGCGCACGTCGGCGAGCATGGGAGCCAGCGGACCTCGTGGGCGAGCCGGTCGACGTGGGCACGGCGGGCGGTGTCGTCCTGGTCGTCGGTGATGTCCTCGCTGATGTCCTTGACGAGGTACTTGGTCAGGTAGCCGACACGCCTGTCTGCGGCTTTGGTTCCGGCGAGGATGCCTTGCATGTCGACCTGGGTCCCGAACCGGATC
>DATCVR010000047.1:0-5157 GCA_036566745.1 Jiangellaceae bacterium
GCTAATGTCGGCGAGGTGACGTCCAAGCCGGCAGGCCTGTCCAGGCTGGCCGGAATCGCGGTGCGCAGGCGGGGGGCCGGGGCTCTTACGCGGCGGCTCGTCCGCGAGCCGGTGGCCTTCGTCGCGATGCTCGGGCTCACGCTCGCCCTGGGCGTCCTGCTGATCGGATACCCGCAGTACATTCCGGTCAGCGCCCTGGCTCTGCCGGTGCTGTTCGCCGGGCTCTTCCTGTCCCCGCCATTCCTCAGCGCCGTCGTGGGTGTCGTGGTGGGGTTTCTCGTCGGCTCGGGCATCGTGCGCGACTTCGACGAGCTCTACTTCGGTGCAGCCGTCGTCGTGCTGCTGACGGCCGCGGTGTCGGTGGGTATGGCGCGTTCGCGAGCCCGGCTCGGGGTCCAGGGAACCATGGGCGACTCCATGCTGGTCGACCTGCGCGACCGGCTCACCGCACAGGGCAAGATGCCCCCGCTGCCGCGCGGCTGGGAAGAGCAGTTCGTCCATCGGTCGGCCGGCGGATCGACGTTCTCCGGCGACTTCCTGGTCGCCACCCGCTCGCCCGACGGTCACCTCCTCGAGGTCGCGTTGATCGACGTCTCGGGCAAGGGCCACGGCGCGGGCACCCGGTCGCTGATGCTCTCCGGCGCCTTCGGCGGCCTGCTCGGCTCGCTCCCGCCTGCGGACTTTCTGCCGGCGGCCAACGCCTACCTGCTGCGCCAGCAGTGGCCCGAGGGCTTCGCGACGGCCGTGCACCTCGTCGTCGACCTCACCACCGGAACGTACGAGGTGCGTTCGGCCGGCCACCCGCCGGCCGTGCAGTTCCACGCCGGGTCGGGACGATGGGTCACCCTCGACGCCACCGGAGGGCTGCTCGGGGTGTTCGAGAAGGACGACTACACGCCGGTCGAGGGGTTGTTGCGCCGGGGCGACGCCATGCTGCTCTACACCGACGGCCTGGTCGAGCTACCGCAACGCGACCTCTCCGACGGCATCGACAAGCTCCAGGGCGCGGCCGAGCGACTGCTCACCCGGGGCGGGTTCCGCAACGGCGCGAAGCGGCTCGTCGACGCCGTGGGCTCGTCCGACTCCGACGACCGCGCGCTCCTGCTGATCTGGCGGAGCTGACCGCGAGGCGACCATGCCCACCGCCCGGATGAAGAAGCTGTGCGTGGACGCGACCGATCCGGCGCTGCTGGGCCGATTCTGGGCGAACCTGCTCGGCCTGCGCTGGGAGCCGGCCTCCTCCGGTGAGGGCGGGATCTACGGCGACGGCCCGCAGTGCCTGATCTGGTTCAACCAGGTGCCCGAACCCAAGACCGTCCCGCATCGCGTCCGCTTCGAGGTGGTCGCGCACACCCTGGCGGAGTTGGAGGACGGCGGCGCGCGGCCCGTCCCGGCGGAGCCGGGGCCGGGAGGTCGCCGCGCCGACGGCACCCGGGCCCTGCTCGCCGACGTCGAAGGTGGCGAGTTCGAGGCGTCGCTGGCCGTCGACGTGCCGCGGTCGGTGCGGCTGCGGCGGGTCGTGGTCGACAGCGCCCGCCCTCATGCCCAGGCACGCTGGTGGGCGGACGTCCTGGGCAGCACGGCCGACACGCCGGAGCCTGGGCGCGGCACGGTTCGCGACGTCGCCGGGGTGGGGCACGGCTGGGACTTCGTCGCCGCGAGCGAGCCGAAACTCGTCAAGAACCGGATCCACTGGGACGTCGCGGTCGGCGAGGTCGGGCGGCTGGTCCACGCCGGTGCCACGATCCTGCGTGGGCCCGGCGGCGACATCGCGTGGACGGTCCTGGCCGATCCCGAGGGCAATGAGTTCTGCGCGTTCGTCTGATCGCCCGGTCGGGGCGTCACCCCGCCTTCAGGCACGCGGTGGCGCTACCGCCGGCTGCGCACGACGCCCTCGACGTCAGCGCGGGCGGTAAGCCCTCGGGAGCCTGAGTCCGTGCTCGGTCATCACCGAACGCAGCCGGTCGGGGTAGTCGGTGATGAGGCCGTCGACGCCGTCGTCGATCAGCTTGTGCATCGTCGCCTCGTCGTCGACGGTCCACGGCACGACCTCAAGGCCGAGCTCATGGGCGTGCTCCACCATCGCGGCGGTGACGTAAGGCAGGTAGCCGGGATCGTCGACGCTGCCGTTCTGTGGCGAGCCGTGCAAGGGCGAGAACGCGTCGGCGCCGAACGAGGTGACCGCGAGCAGCGGGTCGTCGCTGAAGTCGTCGATGTCGATGCCGCCCAGCCAGGGCGAGGCGCCGGGCTGGTCCACCTGCAGGAACGTGTAGTTGGTCAGGGCGACGATCGGCAGCCGCGGCTCGACCTCGCGCACCCGCATCAGTGCACCCCAGTCGAAGCTCTGGATCGTCACCTGGCGCAGCATCCGGGCTTTGCGGACTTCGCTGACCACCGTCTGGACGAACTGCTCGCGCGGTGCCGTCTCGTGGGGCGCACCCGCCTCCACCTTGGTCTCGACGTTGAGCGTGATTCCGTACGCGCGATACCGGTGGACCAGGTCGAGCACCTCGCTGAGCAGTGGCATCCGCTCGCCCGGAGCGGCCTGCTGGCCCGGGTGCTCGGGCAGCGTGAGCGAGCCGCAGTCCAGCGTCCGGACCTGCTCCAGCCTGAGGTCCTTGATGTAGCGCCCGACGTAGGGGAACTCCGGGTCGCCGGGTTCTGCCGGCGCCGTGTCGCGGCATTTGGCGGCCGAGATCTTGCGGTCGTGCGTGACGACCGCCTGCCCGTCCGCCGTGATCTGGATGTCGAGTTCGAGGGTGCTGACGCCGGTCAGCAGGGCGTTCTCGAACGCAGGGAGGGTGTTCTCGACCACGAGGCCGAGGCCGCCGCGGTGGGCCTGGAGATCGAAGCCGTGCCGGGCCGGCCGTCGTTGGACGCGGTGCCGTCGGCGGTGCCGGCGTCGGGTGCGCCGGCGTCGGGTGCGACCGCCGTGGCGGGGGCGGCCGCGGCCAGGACGGCGACGGCCAGGACGGTGACGGCCAGGGCGCCCAGAGCGGTGGTCCGAGTGCGTTTCATGGTCGGATCCCTTCGGTTGCGACTTTCCGGTCACGTTGTCGGCCGCGTGCGGCGTGCCATCGTTGATCCGGTGAGGCGCAGACGAAGTCTGCGTGACGCGTCGCGGAACGGATCGCCCGGCGGCGCGTGTCGTCCGAACTGGGCTGGCTCTGCCGCTCGGGCATCCTTAATCTCGGGCAGATGGTGCGAAGCCTGCCTGAGATGATCCGTCCGCGTGTCTCGGACGAACGCCACACGGTCACCACGTTCGAGCTCTTCTTCGACCTCGTGTACGTCTTCGCGGCGACGCAGGTGACCGGGTACATGGCCCACGCCCACACCGCGCACGGCGTGCTCCAGGGCCTGTTGATCCTCGCCCTGCTGTGGTGGACGTGGTCGGGCTACGCCTGGCTCGGCAACCACGCGCATGCCGACGAGGGGATCCTGCGGGCCGGCATGGTCGTGGCGATGGCCGCGATCTTCGTTGTCGCCCTGACGATCCCGGAGGCGTGGCACGATGCCGAGGGGGGCCTCGACGGCCCGGTCGTGCTGGTGTGCGCCTACATCGTCGTGCGGGCCGTCCATCTCACCGTCTACACGGTCGCCGCCGCCGGCGACGCCGGGCTGCGACATCAACTCGCGATCACTTGGATCCCCGCCGGTGCCGGCGCCGTGTTGTTGCTGGTGGGAGCCATGCGCGGCGGCTGGCAGCAGACGGTGTTCTTCGCCGTGGCGCTCGTCGTCGACTGGGCCGGCACCTACGTCACGTCGATGCGGGGTGGCGGCTGGCGGCTGCCCAGCCCGGCGCACTGGACCGAGCGGCACGGCCTGTTCATGATCCTGGCGATCGGTGAGTCGGTCGTGGCCATCGGCGTGGGCGCCGCTCAGCTGCCGGTCAGCGCGTCGCTGCTGGTGGGAGCGGTGCTGGGTGTGGGTCTGGCGGTGTGCCTGTGGTGGCTGTACTTCGACATCGTGTCGATCGCCGCCGAACGGTCACTCGCCGAGGCTACGGGTGTGGCGCGGGTGCGGCTCGCCATCGACGCCTACACCTACCTCCACTTCCCGATGGTCGTGGGCGTGATCGTGACAGCGCTGGGCGTCGAGGTGGCCCTGGCCCACGTCCACGACGGTGAGGGCCTGGGCTGGTTCGGCGCGGCGGCGATGTTCGGCGGGCTGGTGACCTATCTCGCCGGGCACCTGGCCTTCAAGCGCCGCCTGCACAACGCGCTGAGCATTCCGCGACTGGCCACGGCTGGCGTGCTGGTGGTGGCCGTGCCCGTGGCGGCCGCGCTGACACCCGTGGCCGCCCTGGCGACGGTGGTGGGCATCCTGGTGGCGCTCGTCGCCGTGGAGACGAGCCGGTACCGGGCGGTCCGGAGCGAGCTCAGACAGGCGGACGGCTAGCCCTCGGCCGGCGCCGTGAGGAGATAGTCGTCGGCGTCGGCAGCCCACTCGAGCGCCACGGCGCCGCTGGTCGCGGCCGCCTTGCAGAACTGCAGGAAGCTCCGGTAGCCGAGCTTCTTCTCGCTGAAGTCGGGGCGGACCTTGCGCAGCTGGTTCTTGAGCCCGGAGAGCGCGACCGGTCCGCCTGCGCGGGCCAGGTCGGCCACGACCGAGCGCAGCAGGCCGAACGCCTCCTCGCGGTCGCCGTGCTCGGGAAGCGAGATCTCCGGATCGCCTTTGGCCGGGCCCTCGTCGAGCTCGATGACGTTGCGTTCGGCGAGGTGCCGGATGAGCTCGCCGAAGGCGCGGAAGCCGTAGTCGGCCTCGCTGAAGGTGGGGTCCTTGCGCAGGAGGGTGCGCTTCAGCGTCGAGGCGTTGACCGGGCCACCCGCGCTGCGCTGGAGTCCGGCCACCGTCTGGGCGACCAGGATGGCGAGCTGATCGATATCGCCCGCGGCGGTCGGTGTGGCCGGCTCCGGCTCGGGTTCGGGCTCGACCGCCGGAGTCGCAGGCTCGGGCTCGGCCTGGACCCGGGCCGGAGCACGGCGGCGGCGTTCGCGCACTGCCGGGATCTCAACGCCTTCGAGGGTGTCGTAGAAGAGGAACTCGTCGCACGCGGGCGGCAGCATCGCCGACGTGGAGTCCTTGACCCCGACGCCGATGACGCGCTTGTTCAGCTCGCGCAGCTTGTGGACCAGCGGCGTGAAGTCGCTGTCG